>NZ_JAKKSC010000012.1:0-144165 GCF_025653705.1 Shewanella sp. SM87 | reverse complement strand
CCTCCATAGCAATAAGGCTACCTTCGGGGAATTGTCTAATTTTATCGAGCAGCTTGTTTCTGTTAACCTTTTTGTTACTCATGACAGAGTTATCCATAAGACAAACACAAACTTGAAAAACATTTTTGGCTAAATCGATACCAATAACTTTAATATCCATGATGGAAACCTCCAGAACTATTTGTCAGCTTTAAGCTTGGCATAATACTGCAAGCTTAGGTGCTGAGGCGTCCATCACATCACTACACAATGAGTGGAACTACATAGATGTCATGTATAGAAAACTTGAAAAACGATACGTGTTTTCTCCGTCATGTATATTTTTTGTGGAAAATTATACATATTGAATCTCTTAAGTATAAAAAAGAGCGAAATTTATCTATATAAACTCGTTTGTTTTACTTACTACTGGCGCCACTAAATATTTAGAGCAACTGGTCGAGTGCGGATTTTTAACTAAACAAAAAGTGGGGAGCGCTAATTATTACATTAACGTCCCCTTGTGGCTGTTGCTGATTGCCCACAGCTAAACTGAGTTGAACCAATAGCGGCACTGACTATTTTTCAGTGCCTGCCTGCCTTCCAACCAATCTCTTTAACCAATCGCCAGTTTGGTTTCTGCGTAGCGCAGTTTCTTGGTCCTTGGGCTGGCGAGGAAGTAGGCGAGTACGAGTGGGCCGAGGCGACCCATGAACATTATAAAAATGATGATTGCTTGGCCTAGAGTCGTTAAGTTGCCTGTCAGACCTCGGGACAAACCGACTGTGCCCAGTGCTGATACTGCCTCAAAGACGATATCAATTAACGGTGCGTTTTCACTTAATACCAGTGCGAAGATGGCTAGCCAAGTGACGCCAATGGAGATCATGGTTAGCGCCAAAGCTTTGCTGACAGTGTCTTTGGGGATCTCGCGCTTAAACACATAAATGGCTTCATCGCGGCGTAAGTAGCCATAAGTTGCCAAAATCAGCACCATAAAGGTGACCACCTTAATGCCACTGGCGGTGCTTAATGAGCCGCCGCCAATAAACATCAATACCAGCATGAGTAGCGTTGTACCATCTTCGAGTTGGTCAATTGCTAGTGTATTAAAGCCTGCGGTGCGCGGTGTAACGGCTTGAAACCATGAGGCTAACCATTTACCGAGTTCGCTTAAGGGCGCCAAGGTATTGGGGTTGTTGTACTCAATAAAGTAAATCGCAATCACGGCGACGGCGTTGATAATCATAGTGCCTGTGATCATCATGCGGCTGTAAACGCTGAGTTTTGACCAACGTTTGTTCCTACGAAGATCTATCCACACCGAGAATCCAAGGCCACCTATGATGAGCAGGCCCGTGATGGTGAGATTAATGACAGGATCGGCAACATAGGGCATTAGGCTGTCGGCACTGAGGGCAAAACCTGCGTTGTTAAAGGCGCTGATGGTGTAGAAAAAACCGTGGAATAAGCTGGTTTGCCAGCCGAGTTCCTGACTCCAGTACACGGAAAGAATGGCCATGCCTACGGCTTCAACCAGTAAGGAAAACACTAACACTGATTTTGCCGTTGACACTAGAGTCGATGTATCTGTTTGATTAAAAGCCTCTTTTGCGACTGTTTGGTGTAAAAAACCAATTCTGCCGCCAATGGCGATCAAGGTGACAATGGCGAAGGTCATCAGCCCAAGTCCACCGCATTGAATTAACAGCGCTATGACGATTTGCCCAAAGGGCGTAAAAACAGTGCCAGTATCGACAACAACCAGCCCAGTTACTGTTACTGCCGAGGTGGCCGTGAACAGACTTTGTAGCCAAGTAATAGAAGATTCGGTTGCTACCGGCAGTTTGAGTAAGCAAGTGCCTAAGATGATCAACAATGCAAAGCTCACGCTTAGGATAAAGGGCGGTGCGCCTAACAACTTTTTACTCGATTTGGGTTTATGCTCAATCGCCATGATGGAGGGATGCCATTGAACCAAGTTACACCAACCTTGGCGCTAGGTATTTGAGCTCAGTACGGCTACCGCAGAGCAGTAAGGCGTCATTCGTTTGCAGGATAAATTGACTATCAATTTTGCTGAAAACCGTCAGATCCCGCTTAACCATAATGGCGGCGACTTTGCCTTTAGGATTGCGTATCACATTGCTTTTTACATCATCTTTAACATCATCCTGTGCAGCGCCGAGGAGTTGGCTGACAGTGGTTTGATTAAGGTGAGGCTTGATATGGATTTCGACCACATAGAGACCATCACCAATCGGCAGGAAATTGTTCACCATAGGATAGTTGAGTGACTGGGCGACACGTATGCCCATTTCTTCCTCTGGATGTATGATGCGGGCGACGCCGAGTTTAGAGACGATAGTGTGATGGGCTTTAGTGCTGGCCTTGACCCAAATGACTTCTACGCCTAGATTCTTGAGCGCCAAGGTGCACAGCAAACTTGATTGCATATCTTCGCCAATTGCGACCAGTACGGCTTCACTGTTTGCGAGGTCTAGCTCACGTAGTGCGGCTTCGTCGGAACAATCACAAATAACCGCTTCGGTTAAGTCTTCTACGTATTTTTCCACCATTTTAGGGTCACTATCCACGCCAGTGACCGTGTGGCCTAAGTGGATCAATTCTAGGCTAGCGGCGACACCAAATCGCCCTAAGCCAATAACGGTAAAATGTGCCATTAAAATATCCTTTTCTAATTTATAACAGATGCTTATCTATTGTTTGTTAAGCGATAACCTAGGCCCGCTTCTGTCTTAATGAGCTGCTGCTCGCTGCTGTCATTGAGTTTTTTACGTAACTGACTGACTAAGATCCGCAGATAATGACTGTCTTCTTGATGGGTTTTACCCCAAATATCCCGTAGTAACTCAGTTTGTTTAACGAGCTGACCAGGGTGAGACATTAAGGTCTCCATCAGGGCAAACTCCTTTTTGGTTAAGGCGATTTCTTGCTGATCGAGCCAAAGCTGGTGGGTACTTTTTTGCAACTTAAGTGCGCCAAACTGCAGTAAATCACTTAATGGCGGTTCATCGACTAAATCGCGGACTAAAACCTTGATGCGCGCGATTAACTCCCTGATCCCAAATGGCTTGCTGAGATAGTCATTGGCGCCTGCTTCCAAAAGACGAATTTTTTCTTCCTCTTGATCGCGGGCGGTTAAGATAAGCACCGGCACTTTGTCACTCTGACGTAGGGTTTGCAGCAAGCTGATGCCATCACCATCGGGTAGTCCAAGATCGAGCACTAACACGTGTGGCTGCTGCGCATGATATTGCGCTAGGGCTGACGCAATCGAGGCGGCGCCATGATATTCGAATCCTTCCGCTTCTAACGATATCCGCATAAAAGTGTGGATTTGCGCTTCGTCATCGACGACCAGCACCTTATAAGCCATTTATTCCTCTCCCTTTTTTATCGGCAATGCGATACGAATAAGGCTGCCATGAGCGACAGGTTCGGCGCTGATCTGGCCACCATGGGCGGTAATTATGCCCTTAGCAACAGCAAGCCCAAGGCCCGAGCCGCTATCGGTTGAGGGATGCTGGCGATAAAAGAGTTCAAAAATTGCCTGCGCCTGAGCGGGTTCTATGCCAAGACCCTCATCTTGGATATCTAACAGTAACGCATCGCCCTGCTGATACGCCTTTACTATGACTTGCTTATCAGAAGGCGAATAGCGCAGCGCATTATCCAATACATTAAAAATAGCTTGCTCAATCAATGAGCTGCAGATCATCAGTGACGGTAGATCGGCCTCACTCTTGATGATAATGCGCGGCTGCGTGGCTGGAAAACGGGCAATAGCTTGATGCAATACATTCATTATTGCGTCTTCACTCAAGCTAAACTTGAGGGCGCCGTGTTGTAACTTAGTGGCTTGCAGCAGGTTTTCGATATATTGGTGCAGGCGATGGCTTTCGGCGGCCGCGCTATCAATCAGCTCATCCTTTTGGTCTGGGCTGAGCTTAGGCATGTATTCCTTTAAGGTGGTGAGCGTGCCTATGATAGTGGCGAGTGGGGTGCGTAAATCGTGGGAAACCGACAGCAAAATACTGTTGCGTAACTGAGCTTGTTCGAGAGCATCTTGCTGACGTCGATAGTGTTCGGCTAATTTGCTGGTGGTGAGGGCGACAAGCAGAAACACACTGAGATTGAGAATGTCCTC
This sequence comes from Shewanella sp. SM87, assembly GCF_025653705.1. NCBI lineage: Bacteria > Pseudomonadati > Pseudomonadota > Gammaproteobacteria > Alteromonadales > Shewanellaceae > Shewanella > Shewanella sp. SM87. The sequence continues at coordinate 140,015 of NZ_JAKKSC010000012.1, read as the reverse complement.
AAGATTAAACATCTGTAGTGAATAACGTGGTGTGGTAAATAGAAAATTAAAGCTGGTCGCCTCAAACACTGCTGCAAAATAGGCCAAGTTGGCGTTGCATTGTAGGGCTACGGCCACTACGGCCAATTGTAAAATCAGCAGTACGGCGATAGTCGAGTTTGAAAAGTGATCGATAAAGGCGCTGCTGAAAATGGCCGTCACTAGCACTATGAAGGTAAATAAAGTCGGGTGCGAGCGCCAGTATTGTGTCATGGGAGCCGCTATGGATGAAGTCATGAATAGAAAGACGCATATAAAGAAAGTGCCTGTACTTTAGCAAAGGCATTTTAAGATAGCGCGTAAAAATGTCGTAAAATTTGTAACCTTGTGAGTGGTTTAGCTTGCACTTAGCTTAGGCAAATCGAGCTTGTTCACATCACACTTTGGGTGAATGATAAGGCTTACCGCATACACTTATGTTGTAAGCCTTAACCCTGGCGCAGGCCATTACGTAAGATGCCAAAGCGCTTATCCACCACTAACCCAGAGTTATTGACCTGCCTGTCATTGAGTTGTCCGTCATTGAGTTAAGCATCACCAAGGTATTGGTGGGGGCACTAAGCGTTTGCCACTATAGCCAGTAACAGCGGCGAAGCGGGGATCTTCGGCTTCCCAATCTGTCTGTGCTTTGACTATTTCATCTTTGCTATGGCCGACAAAGTTCCACCAAATGCTGACAGGCTCAGCCAGTGGCGCACCACCAATCAGCAGTATTCGACAACCCGCCTCGAGTTTTATGGTAATGGTTTCGCGTAGCATGCCAAGGTAGGCGAGGTGGTTATTATCAAAACTGTCATCCTCGATTTGGAAGCGGCCTTCCAGTGGCATGAGGGCATATTCGAAACTAGGGTCGAGATTCAGAGTGAGTTCAGCGTCATGGGCGGCAAACAGATCGATAGCAACGATAGGTGAGAAGTGTAATGTGGGCGCCTGTTTATGATGCCAACTGCCAATCAGTAGGGTGAATTCGACGCCTGACTCGTGCCAAGTCGGCAGCTCTGGGTAGTGATCGAATCTCGGAGTGGTATCTTTGTGTTCCAGTGGTAAGGCTATCCATAGTTGGGCTGCGTGCATAGTGTGATGACCCGCTATCGACTCTTCGGTGTGGGCTATGCCGTGTCCGGCTGTCATCAGGTTAACTTGTTTTGGGCGGATCACTTGAGCACTGCCGAGGCTGTCCCTGTGCATGATTTCGCCTTCGAGCATCCAAGTAAAGGTTTGCAATCCAATGTGTGGATGTTGGCCGACGTTTAACTGCGGGCCGTCGGTGATTGGGCCAATATGGTCGAGAAAGCACCAAGGGCCGATAAGGCGGCGCTCTTTTTGTGGAATAGCCCGTGCGACAGGTATGCCGCCGACATCACTGATTTTAGGGGCTATCCGTTGAGCTTGAATGCGGCCATTTTCAATAGGACATTCCTTAGGGCCACCATAAAACTGTGCTTGTAGTTCACTCATGTTCGCTCCTTATTCCATTACTAGGGCATGCTCAGTTCAGTTTGGCTCGGTTCAGCGCAGCTAAGTGTGAACCTAGAATCTCGCATGGGGGTGATCTCATATTGCATTCGAGCCGAAGGTTTTAGCTTCGGGTATTCCAGTCGATTTTGCAAATTGTGGCAGTGACCTGATAGAGGGCAATTGCACTTTTTAGTGGTTAACTTAACGTGTTTTAGGATCTTCAAATTGTCCTTCGATACACTTTGATAGCCTAATTCAAGTACGAATGTGTGACTGAGCCCGCGTGAATGGGACTTTTATCTGTCCTTTACTTTAGCAAGCCTGTATTTATGTGGGCATTAGCGTTTGATGTTTTACTCGAGCCTAAATACGAGTGTTTGACAAGTTTGGGGCTCGGTGATTTTTATCATCCATGTCTTACGTTGGATCTGCAAAATCGAGTCTATCTTTTATGGGAGCTTGTGTTGGCGGCAAAGCCTGTCTTCACCCTAATCCATTCAGCGTACAGGCTTAACACTCATAAATATATCATTGGTAAATATAACGTTGGGCTGTGATTCAGCGTGATAGATCAAGGGGAAAGCGTGCTCGAAAATCAAATGATGTTACTGGCGGTATTTGAACGGGCGGCCTTGATGCTGATGACCTTGTTCTTTTTAACCCGCACTCGACCGTTCCAGCGTTTATTCCAAAAGCGTAATCACACCCCCGCAGAGCTGGTCTCTGTGGCGGCGATATTTTGCTTATTTGCGGTGTTCAGTACTTATACCGGTATTGAGGTTGAAGGCGCGCTGGTTAACGTGCGGATTATTGCGATTATTTCCGGCGGGATTTTATTTGGCCCTTGGGTCGGCATTTCCGCGGGCGTGTTGTCGGGGCTGCATAGATATCTGATTGATATGGATGGCGATACTTCTATCCCGTGTTTAATCGCCAGCATTATTGCCGGTCTAATGGCTACCTGGATTTACTACAAATGCCCCAAATCTAAGTTATGGATTTATGGCATTGTGGCTGGCATGTTGTGTGAAACACTGACCATGTTGTTGATTTGGCTGCTGACAGAGCCGCACCAGGTGGGTGTAGAGATTGTGAGTCACATTGCCTATCCCATGATTGCGGGCACTGTGTGTATCGGACTGATTATCAAGCTAGTGCAAGACCTCGACGATGAGAAAGAGCTCATTGCCGCCAAGCAGGCCAAGCTCGCGCTGGATATTGCCAACAAAACCTTACCCTTTTTCCGCAAGATTGACCGCCATGCCTTAGAGCAAGTTTGCGCTGTGATCCGCAATGAAATCCATGCCGATGCTGTGGCTATTACCGATACTCGCGATGTGTTGGCCTATATGGGCGTTGGCAAAGATTACTACGAGGTCGATGGTCATCAAGCGATTAGCGAAATGACTCAAAGGGCGATAGAGCAAGATCAAAACATTATTAACAATGACTTACGCCAATATCATTTATCGGATTTTCATTCGGTCATCATAATCCCGCTGCGCGAAAACGGCACTGTGAGTGGCACGCTGAAGATTTACTATCGCAATACCTATCGTATCACTAGCTCGTTGCGGGAGATGGCTGTGGGTTTGTCGCAGCTGATTTCGACCCAGATGGAAGTGTCGCGTATCGAGCAACTGCAAGAGATGACCCGCAAGGCGGAGTTTACGGCGTTGCAGAGCAAGATTAATCCACATTTTTTATTTAATGCCCTCAATGCGATTTCTTCTTTGATCCGTATTCGGCCACAGCAGGCGCGACAGTTGATTGCTAATCTGGCCGATTATCTGCGCTATAACTTGGCTAAAGGCGATGAGCTGATTGATATCCAAGAAGAAGTGAAGCAAGTCCGTGATTATGTGGCGATCGAGCAGGCGCGTTTTGGCGACAAGCTTGAAGTGATCTTCGATGTCGACGATGTGCATTTTTGTGTACCTTGCCTCTTGTTACAGCCGCTGGTGGAAAACGCGATTTTGCATGGCATTCAGCCGCGTAGTGCACCGGGCAGAGTGACGATAGAAGTGAAAAAACTCGATGCAGGCATTCGCGTCGCCGTGCGCGATACTGGCTATGGGATCCGCCAAGAGGTGATTGATGGTGTAGCTGCTGGCCGTGTAGAAAGCAGCAGTATCGGGCTGATGAATGTGCACCAGAGAGTGAAGTTATTGTACGGCGAAGGTTTGCAGCTTAAACGGCTCGAGCCGGGGACTGAAGTCAGTTTTTACTTACCGGAAAATGAGGCGCAAGTATGTTAAAAGCCATCATAGTTGAAGATGAATATCTCGCCCGTGAGGAGCTAGAGTATTTAGTGAAGAGCCACAGTGAGATAGACATAGTGGCTAGCTTCGAGGATGGCTTAGAGGCCTTTAAATATTTGCAGGATCACGAGGTCGATGTGGTGTTTTTGGATATCCAAATACCGTCCATTGATGGCCTCTTGTTGGCGAAGAATCTGCATAAATCGACCCATCCTCCCCATGTGGTGTTTGTTACTGCCTATAAAGAATTTGCAGTAGAAGCATTTGAGCTCGAAGCTTTCGATTATATTCTCAAGCCCTACAATGAACCGCGGATCATCAGCTTATTGCAGAAGATTGAACAGGTGGGACGACAAGCACCAAAGCCGCAACATGAGGCCGCGAGCAACACCAGTCGAACCGTGAATTTAGTCAAAGGTGAGCGGATTATCGTCACGCCCTGCGAGCAAATTTATTATGCCGAGGCCGATGAAAAACTCACTTATGTGTACACCCGCTCCGACCGTTATGTGATGCAGATGACCATCAGTGAGTTTGTCAGCCGTTTGCCTGCTGAAGGCTTTTTCCGCTGTCACCGTTCCTATTGCGTCAATATCAACAAGATCCGCGAAATCGTGCCTTGGTTCAATAGTACTTACCTGATCCGCTTGCATGATTTGTCGTTCGAGGTGCCCGTTAGCCGTAGTAATATTAAGGCTTTTCGACAGCTGATGAGGCTGTAATTGTCATTCATTCCTGCAGATCTGTATTTCATGCCTTAATTGATCGGCGCGAATCGCATCTCTCTTATAGTGGACTCAATTCCTGATCCCCTAAAGCGAGATGCATCATGACTAAAGAGATGAACCGTACTCGGTACCTGACCTTAGTTGGTACTATTATCACCCAGTTTGCACTCGGCTCAGTTTACACTTGGAGCCTGTTCAATGCGCAGTTGGCCGTTAAGCTCGACGAACCCGTCAGCCAAGTGGCATTTGTGTTTGGTTTGCTGAGTTTGTCTTTGGCCGTGGCATCTTCCATGGCGGGCAAATTACAGGAACGTTTTGGCGTACGTAATGTCACCTTAGGCGCAGGCCTGTTACTCGGCGTTGGATTCTTACTCACTGCCCAAGCCAGTAACTTGATGATGCTTTACCTGTGCGCAGGGATTTTAGTGGGCTTTGCCGATGGCACTGGCTACTTGATGACCTTGTCTAACTGCGTGAAGTGGTTCCCCGAACGCAAAGGGCTGATTTCGGCGTTAGCGATTGGCGCTTATGGTCTAGGTAGCCTCGGATTTAAATACATTAACGTGCTGTTACTCGAAAACACTGGCCTTGAAACCACCTTCCAACTGTGGGGCCTGATCGCCATGGCGCTGGTGTTATGTGGCGGTATGTTGATGAAAGATGCGCCTGCACAATCAGCCGCAAGTCAGCAGGCCGAAAGCCGCGACTTCACCCTCGCAGAAGCCATGCGTAAGCCGCAATACTGGATGCTGGCGCTGATGTTCCTGTCTGCCTGTATGAGTGGTTTGTATGTGATTGGTGTGGCTAAAGATATCGGCGAGAAGATGGTCGACTTGCCTGTACTGGTCGCCGCCAATGCTGTTGCTGTGATTGCTATGGCGAACCTCAGTGGTCGTTTAGTGCTGGGTATTCTGTCGGACAAAATCCCCCGCATTCGGGTTATTTCGCTGGCGCAGATCATCACCTTAGTCGGTATGGTGTTACTGTTGTTCATTCCTTTGAATGCTAACCTGTTCTTCGTCGCGGTCGCCTGCGTTGCCTTTAGCTTTGGTGGCACTATTACTGTCTATCCATCACTGGTGAGCGACTTCTTCGGCCTGAATAACCTGACTAAAAACTATGGCGTTATCTACTTAGGTTTCGGTATCGGCAGTATTATCGGTTCGATTGTCGCCTCGTTATTTGGTGGATTTATTGCAACCTTTAACGTGATTTTAGTGCTACTGGTGGTGGCGTTAGTCATGTCATTAACCATTCGTATGCCAGAGCCCAAAATTCCTGCGTCAGCTAAGAGAGTGACTAAGAGTACATCTCGCTTAGTGAATATGACGGCTGAATCTGCATAGGCGCAAGCTAAGCTTTTCTTCTTTAGCCAAAAGCTAACATAAAAAATCCGCAGCCAAATGGCTGCGGATTTTTTACTGTTTATCCCGTATTTTATGGGCGAGGTTGTTACTCACGTTTAGGCTCGCTGACTTATCTATGTGATTACACTTTTGATGTTAGCTCAGTGCAGCCTCTTTTTTATCACACCAACAACAGGTAACTTGATAGCCTTAAAGCGTTATTCAGGATGTGTTGATGTTAACGGACCCTCTTTTTTGGTTGGTGGCGATACCTGCAGTATTGATTACTGGGATTTCTAAATCAGGTTTTGCGGGTGGCGTGGGCGGATTAACTGTCCCGCTATTGGCGCTGGCCATTAGCCCTGCTACAGCGGCAGCAGTCATGTTACCACTGCTGATTTATATGGATTTTTTAAGTGTACGATCATGGTGGGGGCAACATAATCCGCGTCATTTATGGATACTATTGCCCGCGGCGGTTGTGGGGATTTTTATCGCTTATCTGTTGTTCGATCGATTAAACGAAGATTACTTACGGGTGATTCTAGGCTGTGTGTCCTTAGGTTTTGGTTTGTATGGTTTGATCCTTGGGGATAAAACTCAAGCATCACCTTCACCTCTGGTTGGGCGCTTGTGTGGCTTAACCGCCGGATTTACGAGCTTTGTTGCCCATGCGGGCGGGCCGCCACTCAACGCTTATTTGTTGCCGCTGCGTTTGGCTAAGGCAGAATTTTTAGCCACTGCCGTGGTGTTTTTTGCTGTGGTAAATCTGGTCAAGCTTATCCCCTACAGTTTGCTTGGGCAGATTAACCAAGAGAATATTTTAGTTTCTCTGTTACTGGTGCCGCTGGCATGGCTAGGGGTAAAGCTAGGTTTGTTTATTCAAGATAAAGTTAACGACAGGTTATTTAAGCGCATCATCTTGATTTTAATGGTGCTGGTGGGCGTGCGTTTATTGTGGACGGCGTTATAGTTTTAAGCTTTGGGTTACATTAGTCTGCTAGAGTGCGCGGGTGTTGGGGCATTTTGATCCCCAGCCGCCCTGAATTTACCTGATAAAAACTCAAAATTACGTTACTGTGAAATCTGCCTGCAATGAGTTTGAAGCTATGAAACGATTACTGATAGTTATCTTAGCCTTAGGCCTTGGCGCTTGTGCTAGCGCGCCAGAACCTAAGCCTGTGGTAAAGCAAGTTGAACCCGCCACGGTTTGGAACGATAGCAATATCTCCGAACTGCATTCTGAGTGGCGCGGTGTGCCCTATCGTTTAGGCGGTGGCACTAAGCGGGGCATAGATTGCTCGGCCTTTGTGTCGGTCGCCTATCAGAAGATGTTGGGTATGACACTGCCGCGCACGGTTGAAGAACAGCAAGCCCTAGGGAAACCTGTGCCGAGAAATCAACTGCGCAAGGGCGACTTGGTATTTTTCAAGACAGGTTGGAGCACACACCATGTCGGCATTTATGTGGGAGACGATAATTTTCTCCATGTTTCCACTAGCCAAGGGGTGAAGATTTCGAGCCTGCATAACAGTTATTGGGCGTCTAAGTATTGGAATGCACGGCGAATTTAGCACATCTTCTTTATGCACTTTCTTTTTGCACTTGGGCTGATGAGTTAGCGGAGACAATATGTCCTTAGAGCCTGCGTTATCCCAGAGTGACCCTTTACCTACTTCTGTTTTCCTCGCCATTTTCTCCGCCGTATTCTTGCCCATGTTTTTGGCCGCGGTTGATCAAACCTTACTCGCGACGGCGACGCCAGCCATAGTTGAAGATCTTGGCGGTCTGCGCCAAGCCTCGTGGATCACTATCGGCTATATGCTGGCGATGGCTGCTTCTGTGCCGATTTATGGCTGGTTAGGAGATAACTTCGGTCGCGCGAAAATCCTGATGATCGCCTTAGTGATTTTTGCACTGGGCTCTATCGTTTCGGCGAGTGCAGGCACTATGGACCACATGATCGCCGGACGTATCTTGCAGGGCATGGGCGGTGGCGGTTTGATGAGTTTGTCCCAATCCTTAATTGGTGAGTTAGTGCCCATTCGGCAGCGGGCGCGTTTCCAAGGCTATTTTGCCGCTATGTTTACCCTCGCGAGTGTCGGCGGCCCTGTGATTGGCGGGATTGTGGTGCATGCCTATTCGTGGCATTGGCTGTTTTGGGCGAATATTCCACTGGCTATGCTGGCCGTATGGCGGCTCAATGGCTTACATAAGCGCAGCGTTAAACCCGTTCGCCAAGGCAAGTTTGATTTAGTGGGCGTGGTCTTGTTTCCGGCTATTATCACCGCGCTGTTGTATTGGTTATCTATGGCGGGGCAAGAGTTTGCTTGGCTTTCTGCGACCAGCTTAGGTTTTGCCGTCTTTGTGGTAGTTGGCATTTTAGGCTTGTTATTGTGGGAACGGCGATTGGCGAGTCCGTTTCTGCCGTTAGATTTACTGGCGAAGAAGGCCGTGTATATGCCACTGCTAACGGCGGCGCTGTTTGCGGCCTGTTTGTTTGCGATGATCTTCTTCCTGCCGATTTATCTGCAGGTGGGCTTACATACTAATCCCGCTAAAACTGGTTTACTGCTCTTGCCTATGACCTTCGGTATCGTCACTGGCTCGACGATAGCAGGCCGACTGTTAAGCAAAGATGTGGCGCCTAAGTGGTTACCGACCTTTGGCATGAGCTTAGCTTTTATCGGCTTGTTATTGATTAGTTTTGTTCCGCCCAATGCCAATGTGATCGGCGGCTTAGGTGTATTGGTCGGAATAGGGCTAGGGACTGTGATGCCGAGTGTGCAGCTCGTGGTGCAGAGCGTGTCGGGCAAGGCGCGACTCAGCCAGATCACGGCTATGGTGTCGCTATGTCGTTCTATGGGCGCCGCTATCGGCACTGCGTTATTTAGTGTGCTGCTTTATAGTCTGCTGCCACTCAAGGGTTCAGAGCTTGGCATCGCCACCATTAAAACTCTGCCGACAGAGGTGGTGCATCACGCCTTCCAATATGGATTTATGGCCGCTGCGGGTGTGGCATTGTGCGCCGCGATAGTCGGTTTTTTATCCCCTGCGACGGCATTAAAAGATCATGATAGCGAAACTGCGCAGTAAGCCTAGATTTGCAGGTGCACGACCCATTTAAGCCGTGTACTATTTGCGCTGAGCCGTATTTTTGTGGCCTTATTCGATTCCAGGACATAAGCATGACAATAACAAAACACTGGACCCTAAAGAGCATAGCCAACGAGTTGGGTGTCTCTAATGCCACTGTGTCTAACGCGTTTAATCGCCCCGATCAATTATCGGAAAAACGTCGTAATGAAATTTTAGCGGCTTGCACTAAGTTGGGTTATTTCGGACCAAATAAAGCGGCTCAATCCTTACGTAAGGGCAAGTTCGATACTGTCGCCTTGGTATTGTCGGACAGCGTGGAATACATGGTGTCCGATCCCGTCGCCAGTAAATTTATGAAGGGCGTGGCCTCTGTCTTGGAGCAAGAAAAGCTCAATTTGCTGCTGTTTTCGGGCAGCTCAGACAGTGTGAATGCGGTGGCTGACTTTGTGGATGGTTTTATCTGTTATGGTCGCCCGCGCAATGCCCTGTTAGCCGAGCAGTTAAAGCAGGTAAAGAAAAAGGTCGTCACCGTCGATTTTGATATCCACCGCAATGCATCAGTGAGCATAGACAATAAGTTAGCCGCCTATGAAGTGGCAAAACTGGCATTGCAATCGCCCGCAGACAATGTCGCCATTTTAGGGTTACGTTTGCTCGATACCCACTTAACTTGCCGCGTGTATGATTTAAATTTGTTAGAAATCGATACCTCTGTTGCCCATCAAAGATTACAGGGTTACTTGCAAGCGATTGAAGAAGTGGGCGTTGTTCTGGGGCCGGACCGCATTTGGAATATCCCCGAGAGCAATGCCGACTATGCGGCGATAGCGGCAAAAGAAGCGCTGAACTCGACTCCGCGGCCGAATGTATTTTTATGTATGAGTGACTTAATCGCCTTGAGTGTGCTCGGTGAGGCGCAGGCCATGGGGCTGAGTGTTCCCGAAGATGTGCGAGTCGTGGGCTTTGATGGCATAGATGAAGGCACACGTTCAAATCCGCCGTTAACGACCGTCTATCAATACTCTGAGCAGAAGGGCCGAAAAGCGGCGCAAATGTTTGTCAGTGATGCCGTGCATGCGGAAGTTTTGGGCTATGAATTACGCCTCGGTAAGAGCTGCTAATCGCTACATCTTTTAACTAAAAAAGGCGCATTCAATGCGCCTTTTTGCTATCTAAAAACTATGTCGCTTAGCTTGAACTTAAACCTAAGCTCAAGCCCGAACAGGAACGCAAGCTTATGCTTGAGCCAGCAGTCTTGATAACGACACTTGTGTCTCTTTACCTTGCTTATCTAAAAGGATGATTTGGCCATCTTTATTGGCAAAGTCGAGGGTGAGGCTCGCCTGCGAATCGGCCGCTGTCCAAGACAAGGTTAATGTGCGTTCTGCCGATGCCATTGTAAAGCGGCCATCGAAGGCTGAGCTGCTATTGCGCAGTTTAATCAGCTTCGTTAGCGCCTTAACGACAGGTTTGTGCATGGCTTGCTGCACTTTTTCACGATTCAAATAAGGGCGATTAATATCGCGGCCGACGTGAGTCCGGTTAAGCAGCGCCATATCGTTCGGGATTGCCAGCAGACCCGCGTAATACACCTGCGGAATCCCTGGTGCGAAAAACTGAATCGCCCGCGCCATCAAATAATCGAGGTCATTCTGGCCGAGTGCATCGTAATAGGTGCAGTTGATTTGATACAAATCGACGTTGCTGGCGGCCGCGCCTGTGGCCTGTAGACTCTCGCCCTTGCTATTGCCATGTATGGTTTCAACCAAATTATCGATTTGATTTTCGGTCAATAATCCGCGCAAGCCATCCATAGGGCCGACGTCGATAATGCCGATACCGTCGTGGGTGTCGAGTACGGTAATGCAGTTGCGTGGCGCCATTTCCAGCCAATGGGTCAAGGCTTGGCAATCTTGGCTAAACAGCGTGTGCAAGATGAGCGGTGGCAGGGCGAAGTCGTACACCATGTCGACCCGCTTGGCGATCTCGACCTGAGTCATGTGGTGCGAATGAATTTCGGCCAGCGTTGTCATACCTAACGCATTGGCTTGCTGGGCTAACTTATCCACAAACTCGAAGGACTCTTCAATCATAAAGCAGCTAGTGCCGGGCTTTTTAATCGCATAGCCCGCCGCATCTAAGCGGATCAGATTCACTTTACTGTGGTCGAAACGCGCCAGCACTCGGTTTAAATAATCTTTACCTGCGGTGGAATGAACGTCGATATCGATTTGATTGCGGGTAAAGGTGGTCCAAAACTCTTCGGTCGAGCCATCGGCTAAGGTGTAAGTGCTAAAACAACTTCCCGGACGTGGGCGATAGATAGCGGCTTGATCTTGCTCGCTTAATCCATCAGGGAATACCTTGTCTTTGGTTAAAAATAAATCCCAGTAAGCCGATTGCTTACCGTGCTTGAGTACGTCTTTAAATTCGGGTGACTCGGCGGACATATGATTAACGATAAGGTCTGCCATGATGTCGTAATCATCACCAATGCGTTTAACGTCATCCCAATTGCCTAAGCGTGAATCGACTTGTACATGGTCTATCGGATCGAAGCCCGCATCACTGCCGTCAATGGGAAAATAGAAAGGCAAAAGATGCACGCCGCCGAATAGACCTTGCAACTCGTCATCGAGTAGTGCTTTGAGCTCCTTGAGCCCGGCATTGGTAATTCTGTCGACATAGGTGATCAGTTGCACTTGGTTTTTCATACTTTGCCCACGCTTGAGTTGTCTTTTTAGAGTAAAGGTTTATGGCAATCCTTTAATTGATTGCACAACTAAACTTAATCGATTAAGTTGTATATTTAACCAATATGAAACATTATTCAAGTGGTTTGTTGGATTTTTGAGTTAGTCTCAAGTTTTGGGGGAGGCTGGCTCACTGCTGTACACAAAAGCCGAAACCTTTTCAGCATGCTGTCACTGAGCTGCTGAGAGCGAGTAGGTATAATAACGATAAGGTGAAATGGTATGGTAAGTGATTCAAAAGGTTGCGATAACCGCAATCATACCCGTATTCGGGTACTCACATATTTAATGTTTTTCATGTTCGCTATGACCTCTGATGCCGTGGGCGTCATTATTCCTGAGTTGATATCCCAGTTTGGTTTGTCCATGTCGCAGGCCAGTGCCTTCCATTATATGCCGATGATTTTTATCGCGGTGAGTGGACTGTTTTTAGGCTTCTTGGCGGATAAGATAGGGCGTAAGTTAACCATTCTATTGGGGTTATTGTTATTCGCGCTCGCCTGCTTCATGTTCGCGCTGGGGGAATCGTTTTACTATTTCTTGTTCCTACTCGCCTTTGTCGGCACGGCGATTGGCGTCTTTAAAACCGGCGCGCTGGGGCTTATTGGCGATATCTCGACTTCCTCAAAACAGCATTCGAGCACTATGAATACGGTAGAGGGCTACTTTGGTGTCGGTGCCATGATAGGGCCGGCCATCGTTAGTTATTTACTGATCAGCGGCGTCTCTTGGAAGTATCTGTATTTTGGCGCGGGTTGCTTCTGTTTAGTACTGTGTTGGTTAGCTTATCGGGCGGATTATCCGCAAATCAAACGTTCCTCGACGGATGCCATTAACCTTGCCAGCACCTTTAAGATGATGAAAAACCCTTATGCATTAGGGTTCTCGCTTGCGATAGGTTTATACGTTGCCACCGAAGTGGCGATTTACGTGTGGATGCCGACCTTGCTGCAAAGCTATCAAGGTGATTACACCACACTGGCCGCTTATGCCTTGACGATCTTTTTTACCCTGCGTGCGGGTGGGCGCTTTTTAGGTGGCTGGGTGCTCGATCGCTTCCCATGGCAGCAAGTGATGTTCTGGTTTAGCTTCGCGATAAGTGCTTGTTATCTTGGTTCTATGATCTACGGCATTGAAGCGGCAGTCGTCTTGTTGCCCTTGTCTGGGCTGTTTATGTCCATGATGTATCCCACGCTTAATTCTAAGGGGATTAGCTGTTTCCCCGTGGATCAGCACGGCTCTGTGGCTGGGGTGATTCTGTTTTTTACTGCCGTGTCCGCCGCCGTTGGGCCCTTGTTGATGGGGTTAGTGGGCGATATTTTCGGTCATGTTAAATATGGCTTCTACCTCGCCACTGGTTTTGCCATTTTGTTGTGCTTTCTGAGCGGATTTAATCTCGTTAAAGATCCTGCCCGTCATTTGTTAACTTTCGATGCGCACTAATTTGGGCTGTGACAGAAAATATTTTTCTGTCACATTTATTCAATTAATCAATATGTTGATATGTTACACCCAGAGTGCGAACCAAAATTGTGCAAAAAACACACTTGCTTTTTGTTATTAAGTTGCTAACTTGCTAACTTAATCGATTAAGTTGATTCGAGGTTCAGTTCAATATGACCTTGAGCAATCACTAAGATGGTTCTTCGATTAATCACAATTCGGTAGATGTAGCTATGGGGAGATAGGGCTGCATCTCAAATATGGGTGGGGACATAAAAATGATAAAAAGCACATCACAGAAATTCTTGTTAAGTACATTGGCCGTGTTGGTGAGTTCTCACCTTTGGGCAGCCGACGCACCACAACAGGAAGAAGCCAAGAAAGACGCGTTAGGTTTAGAAAGAATTACCGTGACTGGTGTTGCCCGTGGCACTCGTGTTATGGATTCGAGTGTGTCAGTCAGCAGTGTGTCACTGGCTGAGCTTGAAGTGAGTACGCCGCGTTCATCGGCCGAAGCATTCCGTATTATTCCGGGGATGAAGGTCGAGTCTACTGGCGGTGAAGGTAACGCTAACATAGCTGTGCGTGGTTTACCTGTGGCGTCTGGTGGTGCTAAGTTCCTGCAAATTCAAGAAGATGGTTTGCCAATCCTACAGTTTGGCGATATCGCCTTTGGTAATGCAGACATCTTTTTACGCTTAGATTCAACAGTGCAAACCATTGAATCTATCCGTGGTGGCTCGGCATCGACTGCGGCCAGTAATGCGCCCGGCGGCATTATCAATGTGATCAGTAAAACGGGCACCTCGGATTCGGGCAGTGTTGCTACTACTTTAGGGCTGGATTACGACACTTTCCGTACCGACTTTGAATACGGCACTAGCATCAACGACAGCCTGCGTTTCCATGTGGGCGGTTTTGTGCGTACGGGTGAAGGCCCACGCGACGCTGGCTATAACGCAAACAAAGGCGGCCAGATCAAAGCTAACTTAACCAAAGAATTTGATAAAGGTTATGTTCGTCTGTATTTCAAACATTTAGACGATAAAAGCATTGGTTACTTACCTATGCCTATGTACTCGGATGGCAGTTCAATCCCAGGTTTTGATGCGAAATCCGATGCGATTCAATCCGCGTATTTCCAGTCAACTTTGAGCTTAGCTGCCGATGGCGAACGTCGCCGTGGCGATATGCGCGATGGCATGAATCCAGTGGTCGATTCTGTCGGCTTAGAGGCATCCTTCGATTTAGGTAACGATTGGCAGGTTGAAAACCGTTTCCGTTTCTCCGACGTGAGCGGCAACTTCATCGCGCCATTCCCAGCCGAAGTGGCTAACGGTAGCGACATTGCCACCAGTATTGCAGGCACTGGCGCTAAGTTGATTTACGCCAATGGCCCTAATGCGGGTAGTCAGATGGACGGTTTAGCCATGCGTATCAATACCTTTGATGTGCAGATGAATGACTTTGGCTCAATCGTAAACGATTTTAAATTGACTAAAACCTTCGACGATACCAGCGTGACCTTAGGCTATTACAATGCCACCCAAAACATCGGCATGAGTTGGATGTGGAACTCTTATCTGATGGAAGTTAAAGGTGATAATGCCGCGCTATTAGATGTGGTTGCCACCGATGGCACTGCCTATTCTGACAATGGCCTCTATGGTTATGGCGTGCCTTACTGGGGAAATTGTTGCCAACGCAATTACGATACCGACTACAGCATTAAAGCGCCTTACCTCGCGTTAGCCTCGAGTTTTGGTGACTTATCGCTTGATGCCAGTGTGCGTTATGACAGCGGTGATGCGAGCGGTAACTACGCCGGTAGCGTGCAATCGCAAGTGGATATGAATCTCGATGGGGTGATTTCAATCCCTGAGCAGAGCGTGTCTTCTATCGACAATGCGAATCCTCAGCCAGTAAATTACGATTGGAGCTACACCTCTTACTCATTAGGCGCTAACTATCAATTTGCCAGTGACTTAGCCGCCTTCGGTCGCTTGAGTCACGGTGGACGCGCCAATGCCGACCGTCTGTTATTTGGTAAAGTGCGTGCCGATGGTTCAGTGGCGAAGGAAGATGCGGTTGATATCGTTGACCAGTACGAGTTAGGTGTTAAGTACCGTTACGATGATTTGTCTGTATTTGCGACGGCATTCTACTCAGAAACCGAAGAGCAAAACTTTGAAGCCACGAGCCAACGTTTCTTCGACCGTAAGTACAAAGCGAAAGGTATTGAAATCGAGTCGGCCTATTTCATCGGTGACTTCGATTTTAGAGGTAACCTAACCTGGACCGATGCTGAGATTGCTAAAGATGCATTGACGCCAGAAGTGGTGGGTAACACCCCAAGAAGACAGGCTGACTTTATCTACTCTTTGATGGGCCGTTACAACTTTGACCAAGGTTCAGTGGGCGTTAACTTAATCGGTACCACGGATTCTTATGCTCAAGATAATAACGACTTAAGTTTCGACGGCTACAACCAAGTGAATGCCTTTGCAACTTACAATCTGACCGAAGCCATGAGTGTGTCTTTAAACGTCAACAACTTGTTTAATGTCACAGGTATTACTGAAGCGGAAGAAGGCTCAATCCCTGATAACAATATCATCCGTGCCCGTACCATAAATGGCCGCACCACGAGTGCGACGCTTAAATACGAGTTCTAAGCGGATCTTGCTACAGAAACTGTTTTTACAGAAAAAATGCTAAGCCCAAAACAGCCCATGAAAGTGGGCTTTTTGCCTGCTACAGAATGCAGAATATAGAATACAAAGTTGGAGTGGAAATGACGGTATTACTCAGTTTTGGTGAGGTGTTAGTGGACTTGCTGCCAACCGATGCCACGGGCAAACATCATCAGCCGATTGCGGGTGGCGCGCCCGCCAATGTGGCCGTGGGTTACGCTAAACTCGGCGGTAAGAGTTATTTTGCCGGCGGCATCAGCGCGGACCATTATGGCGTTATGTTAAAGCAAGCCTTAGCGGTTCAGGGCGTGGCGACCGATTATCTTGCCGAAGTGCCTGGCGCTGCTACTGCGACTGTGCTGGTCAATTTAGATGAACAGGGTGAACGCACCTTTGAGTTCAATCGAAATGGCACCGCCGATATGCGCTACAGCAATCAGCATTTCGACCATATTCCATGGCAGGGTATTGATATCTTTCACCTTTGCTCTAATACCTTTACTGAAACTGCCATCTTTAACACTAGCCTTTATGGTGCGCGTTGTGCCAATGCATTCGCGACTTTAGTGAGTTTCGATGTGAACCTGCGTTTATCCCTGTGGCAGGACACGTCCTTGTTGGCCGAGCGGGTTGAGCAGTGTTTTCGTTACACCCAAGTGCTGAAAATGAGCCGCGAAGAAGCGGACTACTTAGCGTTAGCGCGGGATAAGAGTTTTGAAGATTATCTGCAGTTTTGCCTCGCCCAAGGGGTTGAGGTGATTTTGGTCACCGATGGTGCCAATCCAGTACAATGCATCACAGCGCAGCAAAGGTTTAGCGTACCCGTTCCCAAAATCTCAGCCGTCGATACCACGGCGGCAGGCGACAGTTTTATCTCAGGTTTTCTGTTCGCCTTAGGCTTAGATCTGGAATACGATTTAAGCCATTTGACCTTGAAACAAAGGCTAGAAAGCAAAGAACACTTAGAGGTGGCGGTAGTGTTTGCTACTCGCTGCGGCGCGATTACCTGCGGGCAAAAGGGCGCGTTTCCCTCCTTACCTACGTTGGCGCAGGTTAGCTAAACTTTACTGCATTAACGATAAAATCCAAGGCGAGCCTGTTGAGTTTGCCTTGGATTTTTTATCTTTTAGATTTTCCGCCCACCATTTTTCAATAGCATAGCGCGAACCCCATCACGTTTTAGTCGCCCCCTTTTCCGAGCATTTATGCTATTTTAGCTGCGGCTTAAGGTCGAAGCTGTAGCGGCTTCTTCCATGCTTGATGTCGACAATTTTCACTTCGGCATGTTTCATTTCAACATCACTGGGGATTTCCTATGAGCAAAGCAAAAATCGGTATTGTGACGGTAAGCGATCGCGCCAGCGCGGGGATTTATGAAGATATCTCAGGCAAGGCGATTATCGACACACTCAACGACTACCTCACCAGCGAGTGGGAGCCGATTTATCAAGTGATCCCCGATGAGCAGGATGTGATTGAAGCGACGCTGATCAAAATGGCTGACGAGCAGGATTGCTGCTTGATTGTCACTACCGGCGGCACTGGCCCAGCGAAACGCGATGTTACCCCAGAAGCCACTGAAGCCGTCTGCGATCGCATGATGCCAGGCTTTGGCGAGTTGATGCGCGCTGAGTCATTGAAATTTGTCCCCACTGCCATTTTATCGCGCCAAACCGCAGGTTTGCGTGGCGATTCTTTGATTGTGAATTTACCCGGCAAGCCAAAATCGATTCGCGAATGTTTAGATGCCGTGTTCCCCGCCATTCCTTACTGTATCGACTTGATGGAAGGCCCGTATTTAGAGTGCAATGAGTCGGTTATCAAAGCATTCAGGCCTAAGGCTAAGTAAGCTTCTATCTAGCTTGTAAAACAATAAGGCCACTGAAATTCAGTGGCCTTATTGTTTTGTTCGTTTAGGGCTCATAACTGATTAATCTGTTGCTTTAGCTCGTACTCTGGCTCTGTCACTATTTTTTCAAGTACTTGTACTTGTACTCGCTCGATCAGTGCTTGGTTTTGTAGGCTGAGTTGAGTCACTTTATCCTTAAGATGGCTATCGTCTGCGGCGCCTACTCCAAATTGGCGCGCTTTTAGATAGTGCTTAAGCATCTCAGTAGCACTCATTCCTATGATGAAGGTGACCATAATCACCATTAAGACATATTCGTTTTCCATAACAAACTCCCGTAGTTATTGAGGTTTTCAACTTGGAGACGATTTGGTGATCGCCGCCAAGTTGAGCAATCGATTTACCTTACAAACCGAAGATTACTTTTTCACTCTTGAGCGACCTTTCCATGCCAAACGCCAGCAATACCGCGATGGCGAGTGTGCCTAAGGTCGAAACCAGTAACTGCAACATGGGCAAGTCTTTACCTTTGATAAAGTCCATTAATGCCTGTTGCTGACCCGAGACCGGCAGCCACTGCAGCATATCTGGCGCTATGTTGTAACTTGCGGCCATCGACAGGGCTAAGGGCACAAACAGCACCATAGTCAGATAGGACTGAGCTTCCTTAAAGGTTTTCGCCATAAAAGACACAAAAAGTTGCAGACAAGCGGCCATTAACGCGACGGGGATGCCGACCACTAACATCAGCAGCATAAATTCTGTGGTGATGTTGACGCTAAAGCCTAATTCCTGCCATGGCACAAAGGCGTAGGCGATTTTAGACACTAGCAAAATCAGCACTAAACCGAGCAGAGCGAACAGGCTCACCGCAATAATTTTTGACAGTACTAATTGGCGAGTGGTCAGCGGATGGCTCAGTAGCAGGGCCAAGGAGTTACGTTCGCGCTCACCGGCACTGGTGTCGATCGCTAGGTTCATCCCCGAGATAAATACCGAGTAGATCATAGTGAAAATGGCGATACCTAAGATCATCCCACCTTTAGAGTCTGTAGTGGCTTTGTCTTGCACATTCACTTTAAGCGGTTGCACCACGCGCGGGTCAATACCGCGGGCGATTAAACGTAAACTGCCCATTTCAGCGCTGTAGGCCTGCAGTTGCTTCTCGAGTCTGCGAATCGAGTTCTGTAATTTCTCTTCAGAGTTATCGGCCACGATAGTGATTTCGGCGCTTTTGCCTTGGTTCATCTGCGCGGCATAGTCGGTGCTGATGATCAGTTCTATTGCTTTAAGGTCTTTGGCGTCAGAGCCATCGGCTGCGCCTTGAGTGATGCCTTTATTCGATAAAAATCTTACTAAATCCGGTGCTTTATCGGGATTTTTAATAGTGATTTTCAAATCATCGGGGCTGGTTAGCTGGCCAATTAACACCATAAATAGGCCGCACATGATCAGCGGCGTGCCTATGGCGTAGTAGAGACCCGCCATCACAGAGCGCTTATCGCGGGCGGCATCGATGAGTTCTTTACGAACCATAGCCATTATTTTATTCATGCTGTCATTCCCTTATCCATGATCTTATCTATCTGAGCTTGTACATCATTGATGCTGCCTGCATTGTTGTTAGTTTGAGTCATCATGCCGCTATCCCTTCATCCGTGCCGATAAGTTGAATAAAGGCTTCTTCGAGTGAGTCTTTGCCAGTTTGAATGCAAAGCTCAGTTGGGCTGCCAATGGCGACGACTCTGCCTTGGGCCATGACGATCACTTGGTCACACAGCGCGGCGACTTCCTGCATCACGTGGCTAGAGAACAGCACGCAATGTCCTTGATTTTTAAGATCGATAAGAATGTCACGCAGTAGGCGAGTGCTCATCACATCCAGCCCACGTGTCGGCTCGTCGAGGATAATATTGCTCGGGCTGTGGACGATTGCCTGTGCGAGGGCGGTTTTCATTCTTTGTCCTTGGGAAAAGCCTTTGCAGCGGCGATCGCTAGTGTCCTCGAGGCGCAATTTCGCAATCACTTGGCTGGTGGCTTCCTTGGCCTCCTTGGATGATAGGCCGCTTAGCTCGGCAAAATAGCGAATGTATTCCCGTGGTGTTAAGCGTTCGTACAGACCAAAAGGGTCGGGGAATAGCCCGAGTTGCTGTTTAGCGCCAATAGGGTCGATGGCGACATCTATGCCTTCGATTTCAGCCTTGCCGTTATCGGGTTTCAGCAGGCCAAAAATCGTGCGTAAACAGGTGGTTTTACCTGCCCCGTTCGGGCCGAGTAGTCCTGTGATTTGGCCGTTTTGTGCGACGAAACTTAAGTCATTCAGCGCCTGCACGTCACCGATGCGCTTGGAAAGATGGGATACTTTAATCATGGCTTATTCCTTAGCTCCAGTGCTGGCGTGATCATCTGTTGTCGTGGTTTTTGTGCTGGTCGCATTAAGCGGTTCTACCGAGCTGGCATTTAAATAAAAGCTGCGGCGCACATCTTTGTTCAAACATTCGCCGTCGAGATCGTTGACTGAGCCCGAGCGAACGAGATCGGCAATCAGGTTATTGGCGCAGGATTGATAGGCCACACCGTGGGTCGCATAAGGAGCGACAAAGTGTTTGGCATTGGTGAGTTTTTCCATGGCTAACTCGCCCCAGCTTGGTGGGGTAGCGGGGTCGATTTCGCCGGATAACAACAAGGTCGGAATGTTGCTGTTAATGGGCTCGCTAAAGTTGTTATCGACCGCAGGGACTTTCCATATTGAACAAGTCGCCTCTAAGCCTTCGAGCATGGTTCTGCCCATAAAGGATTTTTTGGCCTGCTCGTGCATGGTTGGGGTAATGCGGTGCATATCTTCGCCACAGACCACAGAGGCGTGCATGCCCATCGCCATGCCTGCATTGTCGATAGTGAGGGCATAGAGGCCGAGTATAGGTTGGAAGTTGTTTTTCGATGCTTGATGAATCGCATGGGGCAAGAGGGCGCGCACATTGGCTTGATACAGCGCCATGCGGATCGAGCCAGAGAATTTACCGCGCGTCATGGTCAACATGGTTTTTTCTCCCGTGACGGGATCGTAAACGTTTTCCATCACAGGGCCAGTGGCGAGCTTAGCGTCGACTCGCTCAAAGTCTGCTTTTAACAGGGGAAATTGACTGTTACAGGCGGCGGTTGCTTGGCAATCCTTAAACAATAAGTCGAAGCCACGATCAATCGCCGAGCCAATTTCTAATACGCTTTGCTGCATGGGCACTATGCCGTCTAAGGTCACTGTGGCTAAGTGCTCTGGATATAAACGCATGTAAAGTTGCGCCATGCGAGTGCCGTAGGAGATGCCGTAAATATGCAGTTTTTTATAGCCTAAGTGCGCACGTACGGCTTCGAAGTCTTTAATCGCATTGAGGCTACCGTATTGGGTGACGTCGGCATCGATTTTGGCTAAGCATTTTTGTGTTTCGGCTAAGGTATCGGCATTGTCATCATCGAATGACAGTGGAGATTGCGCGCCTTCATCGCAGGCCAGCACATTCGAACGGCCTGTGCCCCTTTGATCGATCAGTAAAATATCCCGCTGTTGGCGGACTTTGCTCAGCATGGCATCGAAACCTGCCGCATTCTCTATGGCCGATTGTCCTGGGCCGCCTGCAATTGCCAGCAAGGCTTCTTCATGGTTGTCATTTTTCACCGCAGGCAAAACAACGTAATGCACTTGGATCTGTTTGCCATCGGGTTTGTTAGGGTTTTCTGGCACAGTCACAAAACCGCAGTTTAGGCGATCGGAAACGCCTTCTACATAACAAGTTTCGATCTTATTAGCGATATCTGCCGTCGCTTGTGTCTCTTGGCTTTTCACATCACTCGCCCACGTCGCCGTACTTGCCATTGCCAGTATGAGGGCGCTCATTCTCAAAGTACGCGTGCGCCATGTGGCACCATGCCGTGGCTGAGTTGGCACAAGGCGTTGAACTGTGTTGCTTAACTTCCTGTGTGTCATGCTATGTATCATGCGCGCTTTCCTTTTTGCATTTCAGGACGAGTGTGTTAATTTAAATACCAGTGTATCGGTGTATCAATGTATTAATACAGTGTGTAAAGGCTAATGTTAGAACTTTTAAATGTCAACCCCAGCAGTGGTGAACCCATTTACAAACAATTACACGAACAAGTCGTGCGTTTAATTGTGGGCGGTCAACTGCAAGTGGAAGACGTATTACCCTCAGTGCGCCAGATTGCCGAGCATTTAGCGGTAAATCCCATGACAGTTTCCCGCGCCATTCAACAGTTGGTTGACCAAGGTTGGCTCGAACGTCGCCGCGGCCAAGCGACAAAAGTTGCGTTGCGAACTGAGACTATGGCATCGGGTATTAGCCTGCTCGAACCCCAGATCTATGCCCTGTTGTCGCAGGCAAAGCAGTTAGGTGTCAGCTTGCCCGAGTTGCTGCAACTGCTAAATGAGCGCTGGCAAGATTAGAAAGTAATGTACCGATAAATAGCATAAAAAGGATGAAATTCGATGGACCCAAAGCGCACGCCAATACTTGAATTTAACCGAGTGAATAAAGTCTTTCGCGGTAAAGGCGCAGGTGAAAAGTGGGCGCTTAAGGATTTATCGTTAACTTTGTCGGCGGGTATGGTGGTGGGGTTATTGGGGCAAAATGGGGCGGGTAAATCAACCCTAATGCGCTGTGCCTTGGGTGTGCTCACACCGGATTCTGGCAGTATTGTTACCTTAGGTGAAACGCCCGAAAATTTAACCTCAAAGGCAAAGGAGCGTTTAGGTTATGTACCGCAGCAACCTTTTGGTTATGAAGGTTTTACCATTGAACGCGCCCTCGATTTACACCGCAGCTTTTATCCCAATTGGGACATGCAATTAGAGCAAGATTGGTTGGTACGTTTCGAGTTAGATGTGACCCAACAGGTGCAACGTTTATCGGTTGGGCAAAGGCAATCATTAGCGTTAATTATGGCGATGGCCTATCGCCCTGAGTTGTTAATCCTCGATGAACCCGTTGCCAGCCTCGACCCTATAGTCCGGCGCAAGTTTATGGTCGATTTGTTCGATCTTGCCCTCGAATCTGGCTCTGCCGTGCTGTTTTCATCCCATATCACCTCTGATTTAGAGCGAGTTGCCAGCCATGTGGCATTGATTAAACTGGGTGAGTTAGTGCTGTTTAAGGAAATCGATGCCCTGCGTGAAGAAGTGCGTTTGTTAACACTCGCGCCCGAAACTGTTTTGCCCGAGTCAATTACAGTGCTGAGCCGTGTTGGCGATTCGGTGCTGGTGGATTTAGGTGAGCACAGCGCGTCAATATCAGGTGTGTTAAAGAATGAAGCTTTAAACTTGGAGCAACTGTTTATGGAGCTACACAGATGAGTGTGGCGCACCATAAGCAGATACAAGTCGCGAAGGGCGAAAGAACGAGTCCACGAATGAATCCTTTCAAGGGCATGCTGCGCTTTTGGTGTTTTGATATCGGCAGTGTGAGCTTTTTAGGTACGGCTATACTGGGGGTGATCTTAGCTTGTATCGCCGCAGTTTATGGTAAAAATGATAGTGCTGAACTGTTATTTTCTATGGGGATTATCTCAAGCTCGGCGGCGGTTGCATGGCAACTCATACGTCTGATGGCGAATGAATGCGCACCGTTAATTCCCCATTATCGTCGCCATATCTACATTCAAAGTGTCACTGTTTTAGCTAGCGTTTTTGGCATAGGAGTCTTGTTCTGTTTGGCTTTAGGTTTGACGGCTAGCCTAGCGAGCTTAGTGCTGGCTTTGGTGATGAGTTTAACTTTTATTTGGCTTTGTTTACTCTGTACTCAGTGGTTTTATGCTTCGTTTTTGCTCTTTGTCTTAATGCCATTTATCCCATTGATTGCAGAGCACATTCCCCTTTGGCTAAGTGCTATTGCCCTGCTGATTTTAGGTATGCTGATTGCGCGTGCATGCCGTGTTTTACCTTGGCGTGCTGAGGCGAGGACGGTATATCTTAATGGTCTCGAAATGGGGTGGTTTTGGCTGCCGAATCTGCAATCGATGCGTATCTTGAGTCGCTTCGAGCGTTATTTGCATCCCACCAATTTTTTTATCGGCCCTATGTTGACGATTTTACTGCTGCTATTGCCCGTAGTCTGCTTAGTGCTTGGGCTGTTGTCGCATCAATTTCATTTGAATATCCCTGTATTATTGTTTTTGGCGCAGTTCAGCGTGATTAGTTGTTCGCTGGTGCATTGGAGCCGAGTGCAACGCTCGCGCTCGACAGAAACCTTATTGTTGATGCCAGGGTTTGATGGTCGAAAAGGACTCATAGCAGCATTTTGCCTTGGACAGCAAAGACTCCTGAATGTGGTCGTCGGCATTATGCTGGCGTGTAGTTTGCTGTTGGGCTGGCTCAATGGTGATCTGAATATGCAGTTAGTGGGTCATCTGGTGCTCAGCACTTACTGGGCCTGCGCCTTGACGTTAGGTTTTGGCTGTATGTGTCGCCGAGTTTTGCATATCACGCTCACTATGATGGTCGTCGCGGGGCATTCCCTGTGGGTGTCCATCAGCCTTACGTCTTTAAGTGATGGCGGCAATTTAACTAATTGGTTGCTATGGGATCTACTCTTAATACTGCTTGGGCAAGCGGTGCTGATTTGGGGCAAGAAAATCCTCTGGAAGGGCGATGTTATGAGGGCATGTTGACGTTTCGAAATTAAATTTTGTTCGCTCTGGCAAGTAAGTGAAACCAAGAGTGGTACGCCGCTAAAGGCTATTTACAGCGTGATTTGGGCGACATTTGCACAACATTAGAGCAAAAACTCTTAGTTTTTATTTGGCCTTCAGGTAGAATGCTGCAAAAGCGGTACACTTGTAAGCTAAAAAGGTGAGTCTCTTATGTCTCTCGATCAATATCATGTTATTCGACTACTACAGCAGCAGAGCGAGTCTTTAAAAGACGCAGTAGCGCTGGAAGGTTTTGAAATGGCCGCTCCTTGGTATCAGGTGAGTTGGCAAGCCTTCGACCAAATCAGCAGTAAAATTGCACAAGTGTTGATCGAACTTGGCGTACAAGTGCAAGACCGTTGCGTTATTCTGGCGCAAAACTGCCCGCAGTGGACTTGTGCCGATGTCGGCACTCTCAAAACTCGTGCCGTTGTAGTGCCAATTTATCCCACCAGTACAGTCGAACAGGCGAGCTTTATCGTTAACGACGCCACCGCTAAAGTGATTTTTGTTGACGATGCTAAGCAATACGCCATGGCGTGTGAGTTGCAAGCCTTATGCCCAAGCCTAGAGCATGTGATTGTATTCGATGCCAGCGTGACACTCTCTGCCGATAAGGCCAATCAGCATTGGCATCTAGATACCCTACTGGCGGTTGACACTCAGTTAAACATTGAGCAAGAAGCCGAGCTTAATCAGCGTTTACATGCTGCAAATCTCGATGATTTACTGACCTTAATTTATACCTCCGGCACGACGGGCGATCCTAAAGGCGTGATGCTGGATTACCGTAATATGGCGTCTACCATACGCCAGCACGATCAAAAATTGGCCTTCCATTCTGGCGATGTGTCTTTGGCATTTTTGCCATTGAGCCATGTATTTGAGCGCAGTTGGAGTTTCTACGTCTTGTGCCGTGGCGGCCATAACGTCTATCTGCAAAATACCCAAAGAGTGAAAGAGGCGATTAGCGCCGTGCGTCCACATACCTTGTGTGTGGTGCCGCGTTTCCTCGAAAAAGTGTATAGCGCCGTACAAGATAAAGTCGCCAAATCTGCCGACGGTCGTAAGAAGTTGTGTGCTTGGGCGATGCGCGTTGGCCAACGTCAGTTCGAAGTCGGCCAAGGTCGTGCTAAGGGCGGATTGTGGTTGTCGCTGCAATGGCGTTTGGCGCACAAGCTGGTATATAGCAAGCTGCAAGCCGTGCTTGGTGGCCGTTTGAAGTTTATGCCTTGCGGTGGCGCAGCCTTAGATGTGAATGTAGGTAGTTTCTTCCATGCGATTAATATTCCAGTACTTTGTGGGTACGGTATGACAGAAACTAACGCGACTGTGACCTGCAATACCTTAGGTAATC
This sequence comes from Shewanella sp. SM87, assembly GCF_025653705.1. Taxonomy (NCBI): domain Bacteria; kingdom Pseudomonadati; phylum Pseudomonadota; class Gammaproteobacteria; order Alteromonadales; family Shewanellaceae; genus Shewanella; species Shewanella sp. SM87. The sequence continues at coordinate 114,290 of NZ_JAKKSC010000012.1, read as the reverse complement.
GAGTGCCGGGTTCCAATGGACAACCTTTGCTGGAAACCGAAATTAAGCTAGGTAAGGACGATGAGATTTTAGTCCGCGGCGCGACTGTGATGCGGGGCTATTACAATCGTCCTGAAGATACCGCCGCTGCGTTTGAAGATGGTTGGTTAAAAACCGGTGATGCAGGGCGTTTCGATGCGAATGGCAATTTATTTATTACCGATCGTATTAAAGAATTGATGAAGACCTCCAACGGTAAATATATCGCGCCGCAAAGGGTTGAGGGCGCCGTTGGCTGTTGTCCTTTTATCGAGCAAGTGGCGATTATTGCCGATGCGCGTAATTATGTGACCGCTTTGATTGTGCCAGCGTTTGAGTCACTGGAAGCGTGGGCGAAGGACAAAGGGCTGAAGTATGAGTCACCTTTAGAATTGCTGCGCCATAGTCATGTGGTTGAGCATTTTGAGCAACGCTTAAAGCAGTTACAGCATGAGTTGGCCGGTTTTGAACAAATTAAAAAGTTCACTCTGTTGCCTGAAGCGTTTTCGATGGAAGCGGGTTTAATCACCCCAACGCTCAAGCTGCGCCGCAAGATGATTTACCATAAATATGCCCATGAAATAAATGCTATGTACAACAACTAATTGTTAACTTGTTGTTGCTAAAGGGCCGCAGAAGCGGCCTTTTTTTTATCTACTACTTCCTGAAGTGCTTTTCTTCGCTTAAAATTCGCCCCGTTTACTGGTGCGCATGAGGCGCGAGGCGTCGGTATAAAAGGTGTAGTTAAATGGAACTTTCGATTCGTAGTTTATTCACTGCAGCGAGTGCGGTGTTGTTATCTTCTTTAACTGTCATTCCTGCAGCTGACGCTGAGGATCACGACAAAATCGTCCATGGCCCAGTGGACTTGCCTAACGGGCAATGGCTCAATTTCTATCAAAAAGATCATAAAGTGTGGGGCGAAATGCTCTATGGCGATGCGCCCGGCGTGCGTCTTGATGATTATGGTTCTGCTGAAGTGGTTGCGGTTTTTTACCTCGATTTTGATAAAGGTGGCACCAAAGAAGTGGTTGTCATGCTTAAAGATGCCGATGGTCAGCATTTACGGGGCTATGGTTTTGAAGGAGATGATCTCACAAAACTCCCCCGTCTACAGGTTGTGCTTGATGAAGTGGCACCAACCTTAACCTCGTTTACCGTGGGTAGCGTTCGCAAAGTGTTAAGCCAAATTCCGCCGCAACAATATCGTATGACCTATGATGTTGACGCGATTGAAGATCCCGCCATTAAAGCGATTGTCGATGGTTCTACTAAGCTCAAGCCGACCTTAGTGGGTTATCGTAATTCCGAAGGTTCCCCCGTCGATGTGAAGACAGCCGTCGAATATAAATTACGTTATCCACTCACTCGTAAAGATAAAGATGCCCAAGGTAATGAGCATCAATATAGCCTTGTGACCACCTTTGATCGCAGTGGATATAGTGAAGAAGATGGCAGTTTTGTATTGGTGAGCGTGGCCTTTGAGGCCGATGACTTTGATTGGCTTAAAAGTGGTGGTGCCGTGATCCCTAAAACTGGCCCATCCTACGATTTTATGAGTATGAGCATGGCGAGTACTTGGGCAGGGCTTGCCAGTGAAAGTCATTATGCCCAAGGCGTGCTTGATGGCCCGTATGCGGCCTACGATGGTCGCAATGGTAGCGTGGTTTACTCTGGTAACTACAAACAGGGCAAAAAAGTCGGTAAGTGGATGGAGACAGAGAACCAAGCCATTTATTGGGAAGGCGAATATCTTGACGGTAAAAAGCAAGGTAAATGGATTGCACAGTCGATGTTCGATGAGGCCGATAACTTTGGTTTTGCCCATTACAATCAGGATGTGCTCGACGGCCCCTACGAAGTCTATGAGCCCGATTATGACTCCAGTGCAGAAGGCGATAAGCGATTAGTGGCAAAAGGTATTTATCTTAATGGCGTAAAAGATGGCGAGTGGCTTGAGGCTGATGGCAGCAAAGGCCAATATCAAAAGGGTGTCAAACAAGGTCCTTGGGTCGATAAAGTGACGAGCGGACATTTCCGTGATCAAGTTGGTGAAGGCGCCTATCTTGCCGGAAAACGCACTGGCCTTTGGGTATTTAAAGCCGAAGATGGGACTCGTACCGAAGTGAACTATGTCAATGGCTTACGTCAAGGAGAGTCTAAATCATTCGACAAAAATAATCTGATGTTTAATACCCGTCATTATGAGCAGGGTCGCCTTAATGGTCAGAGTATTTGGTATTCAAGTCCTAATGTCGTGGTGGATATCGCTAATTACCGCCAAGGAGAGTTGGATGGCCAGCAAATGCGCTTTAATCCCCAGAACGGTGAGCTGACTGAACTAACGAGTTATAAATTCAATGAAGCGGTGACGCTTAAGCCTTCGCACGATGAATGTAGTATGCGTGAGAATCCCTACTCAGATGATTGTGAAGGGGTGATTAATGGTAAAAATGAAGCAATTTCATCGATAAAACACGGTGAGCAGCGCGAATATCATAGCAGCGGCTCCTTGTATAAATTGGCTTATTACACCAATGGCGCTGTAGATAAAGAATATCAGTTTGATTCCAATGGCCGTTTATTAAATTTAAAAACGTACAAAGCGGGTAAGGAATACGGCCCAAGTATCAGTTATTCCACTGATGGTGGTTACTCACTCTCCCGATATGGTCACCAAGTGAATAACCGTGTCTCTGGCCCCCATTACAGTTTCTATCCCAATGGGCAATTAAGAAGCCTGTGGAACTACTGCCAGCAAGAAGGCGAAACCTGGAACGGTGAACCTTACTACTGGGATAACGCCATTGCGCGCTGCGGTATACAGCGCGAGTACTTTGATAATGGTGCCGTGAGTTGTATTGAAGACCTCGATAGCAATTATGCCGTGGACAAAGTGTGTTACGACATGAATGGCAAGATAGCGAATGAAATGCTGCGTATCGATGAACAGCATGTGATCCACAAGCGCTACATTAACGGTGTCATCTATTCCGAAGAGCCGGGTTTTGCCGATTACTCACATATCACTAAGGGCCGTAAGATTTATCACTTAGAGAACCCAAAAACTCATGGGGTGTATAAGTCTTATAAAAATGGCAAGTTAGAATACGAGAAAATGTATGATATGGGTAAGGCTGGATGCCTTAAAAAGTACGATGCTAACGGCAAGCAAACCCCAGAAACGGCGAGTTGTCAGTTTTAAAATGCTAGGTTTGGGCTAGTGGCTAGAACCTGTTTGGCTTAGGATAATGGATGAGTTTGGTGGTTGGTTTCATTGCGATAATCACCACGCTCTTCCATTCATAAAATAATAAAAAGGAAGTTTGCATGTCAGCCACAGAATACAGTCTCGAAATCAATCCCAGATTTACTGAAACCGACGGCCTCGGCCATATCAACAACACTGTTATCCCCGTATGGTGCGAAGCGGCGCGCACGCCAATCTTTGAGATTTTTAATCCCGAGTTAGATTTGCATCAGTGGAACTTAATCGTCGCGGGGTTTACCGTGGCATTTATCGCGCCGACTTACTATGGCAAGAGTGTCACAGTAAAAACCTATGTCAGCCGTATCGGTAATAGTAGCTTCGAGCTGACCCAAACCTGTTGGCAAGCGGGCAACAAGACCGCCGAAGTAAAAACTACACTCGTACATTACGATTACAGCAGTGAAAAAAGCCGCCCGATTCCTGAAGATATCCGCGAAATGCTCGCGAATCTGAATGGTGAAAGTGCTTAGTCTGCTTACTCTTTCGGTCAGCGTAATTGCAATTGCGCTGCTGAAGGGTTAATTTGTCGACCCGTTAACTGTGATGCAGATCACTTATCTGTATTGCTTAATTTTTATCGGTTCGGATTAACCATGAGATTCTATTTTACCCGCATGCGATCGAAGGACATTTGTCCACCAAGACAACCACTTAAAAAGATTGTGTGGTCATGGGTGGGGGCTTTCTGTGGCATTTACTTGGTTGCGAGTCTCGCAAATTATATGAGTGAAAACCTCGTCGACACTATGTTTGTCATTGGCTCGTTCGGCGCGTCGGCTGTGCTAGTGTACGGTGCACCGTTGGCGGAGTTTTCTCAGCCGCGTAACTTGATTGGTGGCAGTGTGTTATCGGCCTTAATTGGGGTCGCAGTGTACCAAGTGTGTGGCGATTATGTGGTGCTGTCGAGCGCCTTAGCGGTATCCCTGTCTATCGCATTCATGTACCTGACTCGCACTCTTCATCCTCCGGGCGGCGCAACGGCATTGATTGCCGTGATTGGCGGTGAAAACGTGCATCAACTCGGCTTTCTTTACGCGTTAATGCCAGTGTTCCTCGGCTCAGTATTACTCTTACTGGTCGCGCTGGTGGTCAATAATCTCTCCACCGATCCCAAGCGCCATTACCCTGTTTATTGGATTTAGCGAACTCGTTTTTAAATCTGCCTATTTTAAAAACTTCTGTACATACCAGCAGGTGGCTTGGATAGTAAACTCTTGGCCTTTAGCCCACTTTAAGCCGTGGCGCACTAAGCGTTCGGCAAGGCCTTTACCGCGCAGTTCGTTGGGGACAAAGGTGCGGCTAAAATCGATATCCTGGCCTGATAATCGGTATTCCAACACGGCTTCATAGCCATCGACAGGGATAATAAAACGCTGTTTATCCTGTTGATGTTCAATGGCTATCTCGATATTTTCGTTATCTGACATACATGCTTCCCTCAAGGTATGGCCTAAAGTGTGCTGGCAATTCGTTATCGATTTGAATAGCTTAAGCGACTTCGTGCTGTTTGAGAATCGCCAGCAGTTCTGCCGGTAACTCGGCTTTTTTGCCCGTTGTAAAGTTAAACATCACCGCGACTGAAGTGCCTAAGGTGGTTACTGCCTGCTGCTGTTTACTAAAAGCCTGATAATGCATGGTAAATCTATCGCTGTGAATATCGCTAATACTGACACTCACCAATAAAGTATCGGGGAAAGTCACTGGGCGTTTATAGCGAGCCTGATTTTCGCTGATTACGGGGCCAATACCGGATTTATACAGAGTATCTAGTGGGAAGAGGCGATTAAAAAAGTCGATACGTGCCGTTTCAAAATAGCGGAAATACACCACATTATTCACGTGTTGCAGGGCATCCATTTCGCCCCAAGCGACGGGGATTTCGGTGACTATAGGATGCTGTGCGAGAAACTTTTCCATTGCCTGTTCTTGTACACCTTCTTGCAACTGTTGTTTAAATCCCATGATAAAAATCCCAAGTTAAAACGCTCGTTTAAGCGGCCAGACTAGCAGCATAAGATTGCTGCGACAAGTCTTGGCCTAAGCTGATACTGTGGCTGATAATGGCAAGCAATGCCGATATGAGTAATGTCTTTAAAGGGTTAGGTTGAGCTATGTATATTGGACAAGCGGCAAAGCAAACAGGGCTGTCGATAAAAGCGATTCGCTTGTATGAGGAGTGGGGGCTCATCGACACTCCCGCACGTCAGGGGCGTTATCGTATTTATAGTGCGGCGGATATTAGGCTGTTGTTGCTGATCAAAGAGGCCAAAGCCCTCGGCATTAAGCTTGCCCAACTAAAAGATTTACTCGAACAAGGCGATAAGCATGCTCAGTTAGCCACAGTGCAGACTTTTTTGTTGGGTATTAAAGCGGATTTTTTACGCCAGATAAGTGAGTTAGAACATAAAGTCACTCAGTTAGATGCCTGTATTGATGGGCTCACCTCCTGTGAGTCGCAGCTGTTACCTTAGGTCTTGACTCTCCCCTTAGGGGCAGAGTTTATGCTATTTGCCACATTGACAGTTATGGAGTTTCATCGTGGCAAAAAAGATTTTAGTGATCTGTGGTAATCCTAAGGCGCAGAGTTTTTGTGATCATCTGGCTCAAACCTATGCCCAAGCGGCGGCAGATAAACACTCAGTGAGAATCGTCAAACTAGCTGAGCTGAATTTTGACCCGAATCTGACCTATGGTTATCGTCAACCTCAGCCACTCGAAGCCGATTTGCTAGCGTTTCAAGCGAATATCCAGTGGGCGGAGCATGTGGTGATTGTCACACCGATTTGGTGGGGCGGTATTCCTGCTAAGTTTAAAGGCTTAATCGATAGGACATTTTTATCTGGGTTTGCATTTCAATATGAGAAAGGTAAATTGATACCCGCTAAGTTGCTGCGCCATAAAACTTCGCGAATTATCATGACTATGGACACGCCGCCTTGGTATTACAAGTGGTTTCAAGGCGCTCCCGCGCTCAAACAGCTTGATACTACCACCTTAGTATTTAGTGGTTTTAAGCGGGCTAAGTCCAATATGTTGGGGCCAATGATGAGTGCTAAAGAGCCGCAATTGCAACAATGGCGAGCGTTGGTGCAGCGGCTGGGGAATTTAGGTTTATAGAATTTAGCGAAACAAGGAGTGGGGCGTGATTAAACAAGTGGGCAATACTCTTATTCAGCCAAAACACAGAGCGTCCTGCCATTGTGGTGCCGTGGTATTGGAGTTGTCATTGCCTAATGGCATCGAAAATCCACGCCGTTGCGATTGCTCTATTTGTCGCCGTAAGGGCGCAATGGTTGGCTCTGTGCCGCTGGCGGGGATTAAGATCCTCAAGGGTGAGGATGCGCTGAAACTCTATGAATTCAATACAAAAACTGCCAAACACTACTTCTGCTCTATCTGCGGTATTTACACCCATCACCAGCGACGTTCCAATCCCCATGAGTATGGTTACAACATTGGTTGCCTCGAAGGGGTTAATCCATTCGATCTCGAAAATGTGCCCACGAATGATGGCGTTAACCATCCTGCGGATCGTTAGATTATGAACATAGGTCAGTTTGCTGCACTCACAGGACTGTCGGCGCATACGCTCAGGTATTACGAGAAAATTGGCCTACTGCAGTCTGTCGTGCGAAATGGCAGCGGGCATCGTGATTATGCGGCGAAAGAAGCGGAATGGATTGGGTTTATCAATCGCTTAAAAGAAACGGGCATGCCGTTAAAGCAGATATTGACCTATGCCGAGCTGCGTGCCCAAGGCGATGTAACCGCTGGCCAGCGACAGCAGTTGCTCGAGCAACATGCAACACAATTGGCTGAGCGTATTCGCCAAGAGCAGGAGCATTTGGCTGCCCTTAAGCAAAAAATTCACTATTACCAAACTCATTTTTAGTGGCTAAGCTCAGTCGCTAACATTTGTGGTTAAATGCTAAAAAGCTAATAGTATTTACTTTTCTATTTGCTTGCTTGTGCCTCTAGTCGGTGAGTTAAGTAGAGGGGCAGTTTTACTGATCCGTATTGCCTGTGTCATCCATCAATGAACCATTGACTTAGAGTTAACTCTAAGGTTTAGGCTGCTTGCTGTGATTTAATCCAACAGGAGCTAAAAATGAGTAATCAAAGATATGTGCAGGGCCTCGCTAAACTGACTGAAATCGACGGTGAGGCGGGGGAGAAAGTCATCCGCAGTCTTGCCGATATTTGCCCTGACTTAGGCAAGTACATTATTGAATATCCTTTTGGGGATATTTATCAGCGTGAAGGGCTCGACCTTAAGACGCGGGAGCTAGTGACAGTTGCCGCACTCACGGCGCTAGGGCATTGTCAGCCACAGTTAAACGTACATATTAATGGCGCATTGAATGTGGGTTGTACGCCGCAGGAAATTGTTGAGGTGATATTGCAAATGTCGGTTTATGCTGGCTTTCCTGCTGCACTTAATGGCATGTTTGTCGCTAAAACCGTATTTTCCGAGCGGGAATTAAGCGTCGTTTAGTTAGTCCTGAGTCAGGTTTATCGATTTGCAAAAGTGACCATAAGGCCGCTTTGATTTCCTCTCTCAAGTTCATTTTAGTTGGATTTAAACGGGCGATGGGGTGTTGCAGAGCTTTCATTCGACTCTAAACAGAACGTTCGACTTTGGCTAGAGAATAGCCAAAGTGACCAATATACCGAGATTGAGTGGCACAGTTGCCAACACTGTGCTTTGCACATTACAGTGGCAAATGTTGCCCGTCTTACTATTTCAATGGAATGTAAAATAATAATGAATTTAATAGGTTACATTGGGTCAGCTCGCCAATACTTGCGAAAGCTCAGTTTACCATCACTGAGTGAAATCCGTTTAGGTTTGGGCAAATTTTGGCGCTGTCTTATCCAAGGGGTGGCTAAGTTATCCTTTGCGCAAAAGCTGTATCTTATTGCTTTGATATTGGCTTTTAGTAGCGAGTTAATGGGGTTGGTCGCTGTGATTGCCGTAATCGCTATGGCCATCGAGTTTTGGCCTGTGTTCGAGCGGGTTTGGCACAGTTTGGCGGGCAAAGCTGTGTTGTTGCTGTTTTATGCGATGATTGCCAACTTTGCTTTGGGCTGGTCTGGCGCGATAGTTAACGAAGTGGTTGGGGTCTCAGCAAGCGATCTCAATTACACCCATAACTTAGCGATTCTACTCTATATGCCCGCTTGGTTTTTGATGGTAAGCGCGATTGTGCTGCTGGCATTGCAGTTGATTATTCCTATCTATTTAATATTGATCTTTTTGCTTAAACCTTTAGGCGTCAAATCGTTACGGCTTACCTCGCATACTTCATTCCGTAAAACGACTTTTTTGATCCGTATCGTGCTAGCGACTGTGGTTTTGTATCACTTGAGCCTGTTAATTGATTTAGAGACGCGCATTGAAACCTCATTTGGCAACTTTATTACCTCTCCCCAAGAAGCCGCTAAGCATGCGCCTCGCGAGCCTAAATCGGGACGGTTGCCGGATGCGACCGATGTGTTGACGGTACCGATTGTAGAGCTAACTCAGACTGCTCTTGACTCTGAAAGCGATAAATCGAGCAAGGCTGAGAATAGTAATGATGACAGCGAGCTGGAAGAGGAAGATCGCAAAAAGGCCTACGCCTCGGTGCGAACTCAATATCAGTACTTAGTGCGGCAATGGCTAGCTACGTTCGCATTTTCACTTGAAGCCAATGGCCGCTCGCGTTGTAAAAAGCCTGCCGAGTCGAATGTGATTGAATTAAATGATTACGAGATTTTGCTGATCACACCCGATAAGAATGCGGATTATGGTTATCGTTTTGAGGTGGAAAAATGTATCTCGGCCGCGTTTCCGCTGGCGGTGAAGGGTAATTGAGTCAATTAATAAAAAAGCGACCACAAGGTCGCTTTCGTTTTATCGGCTAAATCAGCTTGAGCTGACTGAGTCGACTATCGTGTTATTCAACCATCACGTTATTCAATAATCGCATTATTCAATCAGCAGCTCATCGAAGCTGCTGATTTTGCGGAACTCGCCAGTGCGTTGCTTGCTGTCGCGAACCATTTGGCAGGTCATCATACCCGCAGCGTCAGCAGCCTTTAATTCTTCAATAACATCAGACACAAACAGCACTTGTTTGGGGCTTAAGCTGATAGTGTTGAGGATATTGCAGTAAGCCTGCTTATCTAATTTGTTGCCCGTACGGGTGTCGAAATGGCCGTTAAACATTTCAGTTAAATCGCCGCCGTCACTGTGGCCGAACAACAGTTTTTGCGCGTCGACTGAGCCGGATGAAAAACTGTAAATACGCAGGTTTTGTGCGCTAAAACGTTTCACCGCTTCAATAAAGTCCGGGAAGATATGGCCCTTAAATTCGCCATGGGCATAGCCTTGCTTCCAAATTAACCCTTGTAAGGTTTTAAGTGGCGTAGCTTTACGGTCTTCGTTGACCCACTGTTGCAGTATCTCAGTTACACGCGCTAAGTCAGCCTCGGGCTCTAGGGCGATATCTTTAGTGTCACAAATACAGTTTTCAACCAATACATTGTGTTGGTTCTGTTCTAAAAAGTCTGGCAAGGCTTTGACAGAATAGGGGAATAGTACATCTTGGATAAAGTTTAGGTCTGTCGTGGTGCCTGCTGTGTCTACGACTATGGCTCTGATACCCATAATGTTTTGATACTCCACAATATGTTGGCTAAAAAATGCAACTCCGATCCTAAGCGTTATTGGTGAAATTGGCTAGTCTATTTCACCCAAACACATGGGCAAATTGTGGGTGATATCACTAAGCGATAAGATTGAAATTTGATTAATCTAGTAATTTTAAAAGCTTATCCACTGATTATCCGAGAAAACACTAACTTGTTACTGGATTTCATCTCGTTTATTGCGCATAAGTTTGTGGTAGACATAAGACTATGGTCTTAATAGCTAAGGGAAATTTAGGCTGCTATTGTAGCTAATGTCTCTTTACTCCTTTATACCTTGCATGCTGTGGTTTTCGGGAGACGAGATAGCATATTCACCTGCGAATAGAGAGACCTTACATGAAATATTTACCCGCACTTGGCTTTGGTATCCTATTAGCCTTATTGAGTTTTATCAGCTTCTCATTGGTCGCCAGCGCAGGTTATATGTTGGACATGTTGAGTGCGGTGCCTCACCTCTCGCATAACAGTGTGGAGTATCTTTTGTTGGCGGCTCATGATGCGAGTTTGCTGATATTGCTTGCAGGTTTAGTGCTTTATGCTTACCACAGGATCTTTCCTAAACTTCCCTTCGATTGGTTTACCGCTGTGCTTATCCAAATGCCCCTTGGCTTGGCGGTACTGGTATTAGATGGTTTTACTTTAAACCTGTTTTCATTCAAAGGTTTTGCACTAACGTTGACCACTTTAGCCGCTTCATTTGGGGTGTTAAGCCTCTTTTGGTTGCTCCAACGCAGAGCTAAGCGCTTCGAGGCGAGGTTGAGTAAATAAGCAGAATTTACAGAACATAGCGTAGGCGCAGTGCCGTTTGTTCAACAGGGGATAACGCGAGCCACTGTTCTCGGATTTCCACTGCTTCCTGCGGATAGTCGGTAATGAGTACATCGGCTCCCAGCGCCAACATGCGCAGCATTTGCCGTGGATTATTTACTGTCCATACATGCACTTGCTTACCTCCTTTGTGTGCTCTGGCGATAAATTTTTCGTTAGTAATCGATTGATTGACCGCTAAGAATTGTGTATTCGCCTTAATGGGATCGCCAATGGATTGAGTGACGATAAGGCCTGTGTGAATGGAAGGGTCGAGTCGTTGCACTTCTTCAATGGCTCTTGCTTCGAGCGATGTAATCACCACTTGTTGTGTCATTTTCTCTTGTTGCAATAAGGCGACAACGGCCTGCGCCAAGCTGGGATCGGCTTGATTATATTTAAGCTCAATGTTCAAACCGATTTTGTTGCGTGCCTCATTAAGCATCTCTAGTAGTGTTGGTACGGATTCCCCTGCAAAGGCAGCACTGTGCCAGCTCCCCGCATCAAGTTGTTGCATTTCGCTCGCACTGAGGTTGGCAACTCGCCTGGGATCGCCCGCTATGCGCATCAAATCAGCATCGTGCAATACCATTAAGGTGCCATCGGATGCCGTTTGCACATCGATTTCGGCATAATCCGCCTTTTCTGCAATCGCTAAACGCAAAGCCGCAAGGGTATTTTCTGGTGCCCTAGCAGCGCCAGCACGGTGGGCAGTAATCAGGATTTCATCCCTTTGTGGTTCACTATTGAGGGCATATACCCCTAATCCCAACATGATTAAAAAAGTGCCGACCAACATCCCGCTTATTGTATAAAGCGACAGTTCAGACGTTCTTTTTACCGTTTGTCGCCCAAGGCGTTCTAACCCTGCGGGTTTTTCTCCCAGCTGGCGGTATAGCAGCAATATGATAAAGGCTTCCCCAAACATTCCGAGTAAGGACCATGCCGCACTGAGCATAAAAATCAGTGCAGAGACGAGGGCCAATATGGCTAATTCTGCCGAAAGTGTCAGCGTAACCCTATCGAGTAAAATATCGGCTCCCCAGGAGATCAGCAGCATTAAGGGATACACCAAAGCACCTATCCTCAACCACCAACCCGCAGCGTGCCACATAATCGGGCGTTCATTGCCTGCGCTTAATTGCCAACTGCGTTTGAGTGCCGTCAAAGCATCGGTCGTTTCACTCACAATAATCGTCAGTGAAAAGGCCGCTTTGGCCCACAGATATAAGGCAACAAGGACATAGATTATCGCTAAGAAGGCCATACTCGTTAAGGCGAGATACCAGTCTATAGGCTTGAAATACAAGTAGTAATTGATGTCGTGTCCCTGTAGAAACACGCTGAAAATCAGATATCCTAACCCGATAAAAGGTACGCTGAGCAGCAATAAGCAAGCCGCATAAATGCTACCAAGGCGGATAAATACGGGTAAGCGCGCTGTCGCGAAAATCAGCGCCCGCACTGGGCCAATGGGAATATCGTATAACCCAGATGCTGCGAGAATCGTGACTCCAGCACGTTGGGTAAAAAACACGGTAAAGCTGCTGAATAGAGTAATGACCATAAACAGCAAGCCATAGGGAGACATGGCGAAGGCGATTAAGTCGTAATTGGTGATGGTGACATTGCCCGTTTTGGCAATCAGATGGCGCAGTAGCCAACCAAAAGACGGGACGATAATACCCGCCGACACTAAGGTGAATAACAGTTCAAATTCAATGAGTTTTCTACCGCAGCGACGAATGGCTTTAAGCGTGTCATGCCAGTAACTGTGTTCAGGATTGAGCATGCAGCTTCCTTAATCGTGCGAGTTTAGGACTGTAATTTAGCAGCGTTTCTGGTTGACGGTTAGTCATTCGTGCAATGTTTTAGGTGTGGGTAGTTCGTTAAAGTCTTCTTCTCAATGATTTTACAGAAGACCTATGGGTACCGGATTACATTCGACAATGATTAACAGTTCTGCTGAGTGGCTACTCAAAGCGTTGAATATCTCTTGGCCAACCAGATTCTAAGGTGGCAACTCTTCAGTGGGGCGTTGCATAGTTGACATGCATGTCAATAGTGTCGATAATGTTGGCAACAACTAACCCTTCTGTCACGCGTGGCATTGCGACCCCTGATGGTTGGGAGATAAAGCCGGCGAAAGCCGGTTTTTTCATATCTAAAGGAATATACTAGTTTGAAAACAAGGGTTTATGTCGATGGATATAACTTGTATTACGGTTGTTTAAGAAATACTAGCTATAAATGGTTAGATTTAAAAAAATTATTCCTTACCTATATTCTCCCCAGTTCCGTTCCGTTTCCATACACAGTAGATCCTATTTCGATTAAGTTTTATACTGCGAAAATTTTAGAGAAAGCTGGGCGAGCCCATGATTCTGTCGCTGATCAAGATGCTTATCATAGAGCATTGCGCATGGCCTATTCTGATAAGAGTGTTGAGATTATCGAAGGATATTATTCGATAGATCAAGTTTCTGCTTATTTGATTGATTCTAATAATCCTAATGTCTGGCCGAGAAATTGCCAGCGTGCGAATATTTGGAAGTTAGAAGAAAAACAGAGTGATGTTAATTTAGCATTGGATTCAGTTGTAGATGCAATACTCGATCCTGAACTTGAACACATTGTTTTTGTAACGAATGATACCGATATCGTCCCCGCATTACGTAAACTAAAGCAAGTAACAACAGCTAAAATTGGTCTGATTATCCCAACTCGAAAATTAGAAAGAAGTCCAAATGCAGATTTAGCCGAGCTTGCTGATTGGACGAGGACTCATATTACTACTGATGAATTGAGTCTTTCACTGTTACCTCGTTCGATTACTGGGTTAAAAAAATCTGTGAATAGGCCTATTTCATGGTTTGGTCAACCAGCCATTGTTAATGATATTTTACATGTTTTAGAAGAAGTCATTCCTAGTCCTGCAAAAAGATGGAAATGGTTAGACGAGGTAAAACCTAGTCCAGAGGGATTACCTGTTTTAAGTGATATCCCAAGTAATTTATTAGACTTTGAAGAAACTGCTTTGGATGTTTTAATACATGCAAGAGCTTATGTTGAATACCGAAAAAAAAGTAACTGATTCACTCTGTACCAGACTGACTCATCACACCGCTAAAACCCGCCATTGGGCTCTACATTTGCTATTAGAACGCATTTTTTTACCCTAAAATGAATCAAATTCCTTAAGAACGGATTCAAGTAACTTTGATGACGGCACATTATCAACATAACGAGTTTGTGATGGTGGCGCAGTTTCCTGTAACGCAAATTGCATCAGGCTAATGGCCAAACTAGGTCATCAATATGCACGGGAGTTGATTAGATTAAGCACTGGTTTGTAAGTGACCGTTCGTGACAGGGAGGTCACGGTCGAGCCCTCAAGGATGAGTTTATGGCGCGTCACTGGAAAGCCAGTGCTTAATCATTTTCTGATTATTTGCACATTGCCGCACACTCAGTACAGGGCTGCTTAGTTGACACAATCAACTAATCTCGATATTGTTGATACAGTCAACTATATCGAGAGCCTTCTATGTCGTCATTGTCACTCAGTGAAACCTTACACAGATTAGTGCATGCCTACAAAAAGCAATTGCGTAGTGATATTGCTGCACAAGAGATTGATTTACCTGTCACTCATATCCGTGCCTTGAAGGGGGTTTGTCGTAATCCTGAATCGACGGCCCAGTCTACCGCCCTGCGTATGCAGCGGGATAAAGCACAAATTACCCGTGTTCTTAATGAGCTACAGCAGAGCGGGTTGATCACTAAAATCGATAACCCTAAGGATGGCCGCAGCCAGTTACTGCGACCCACGGCTGAGGGGGAAAAGATCATGACTCAGATCAATGCCTCAGAACGTAAAACCGTGGCGCGCATGACACAGGCGCTCAGTTCAGCCGAAGTTGATACTTTTATTAAACTTGCCAATCGGATCAGTAAAAGTGTGGATGATGCCGCTGCCGCCAGAAGTGAAACTGATTGCCTTACTCAAAAAAGACCATCTAGTAAGCCAAAAGATACGGCTGGAAAAGGAGCCATTGAGTTGCGCTTAACGGCAGAAAACGCAATAGGAGAAAATCATAATGAATAAACCTGCACCACGTGAGCTAGAAGTGATCCGCTCCACTTATATTACTCCGCATATGTTACGCATCACCTTAGGCGGTGCGGGATTGGCTGGATTTCCTGCCGATCAAGAGAGTGCCTATATCAAGTTGTTATTCCCACAAGCGGGTGAGCGTCCATTAATGCGAACCTACACAATTCGCCAGCAACGCAATGATGAAATTGATGTGGATTTTGTACTGCACGATACTGACGGCCCCGCATCGAGTTGGGCGAAATCGGTGCAGGTGGGCGAACTCATTCAAATTGGCGGACCCGGACTTAAAAAACTGATCAACTTTGAGGCGGATTGGTTTTTACTCGCAGGTGATATGACAGCCTTACCCGCAATTAGCGTGAATCTGGCAAAATTGCCAAACAATGCAGTAGGTTACGCTGTGGTAGAAGTGCTAAGTGAAGCAGATATTCAACCTTTAGTGCATCCTGAACGCGTCGAGCTGCATTGGGTGATCAATCCTGAAGCCGATCCCGAAGGTCGCCCTTTGGTCGAGCGAATTGCCCAATTACCTTGGCTTGCTGGCGAGCCAGCCGTGTGGATTGCCTGTGAATTTAACAGCATGCGCGCGCTAAGAAGACACTTTAAGCAAGCGCATTCACTGCCCAAGAGCCATTTTTACACATCGAGCTATTGGAAAATTGGTTGTAATGAGGGCGAGCATAAGCTGGTAAAACAAGAAGATGAACAGTTAGAAAATGGGACTAGTGTTTAAATCAAGATAAGGTCGCCAAGTTTGATTTAGCGACCTTATCTAACCTTTCGCTTATGCCGTTTTTGCTGCTGATGCACCTATTATTGATGCATTTAGGCTACTGGTGAACTAGCTTGCCATTCTTCACCACATCTTTGCAGGGATTGACGCCGTAGCTGTAGGCCAACTGTGCAGGCGTGGCGATATCCCACAGACAAAAATCGGCTTGTTTGCCAACGACTAAACTGCCAACAGTGTCTTCAATTCCTAGTGCTTTGGCGGCATTTAAGGTGAGTCCTGTTAGGGCTTCTTCTGGTGTTAAGCGGAACAAGGTGCAGCCCATATTCAGCATCAACAGGGTTGAGCAAATGGGGGATGAACCTGGGTTGAAATCGCTGGCGAGCACCATAGGTACGCCGTATTGGCGCAGTAAATCGATAGGTGGTTTTTGGGTTTCCCGCAAAAAGTAAAACGCGCCTGGCAACAGTACGGCGCAGGAGCCGCTTTCACTTAAGGCTTTTACGCCTGCCTCATCTAAATATTCGATATGATCCACAGACTTAGCACCAAGACGTGCGGCCAGTGCGCTGCCACCCATATTAGTTAACTGCTCGGCATGGAGCTTAATCTCTAAGCCCGCCGCTTTGGCTGCGCTGAGTACCCGTTCGGTTTGCTCAAGGTTAAAGGCGATATTCTCGCAGAACACATCTACCGCATCGGCGAGGTTTTCGGCGATCACTGCGGGCAGCATCTTATTGATAATTAAGTCGACGTAGCCGTCGCTATTGTCTTTATATTCTGGCGGAATCGCATGGGCGCCAAGGAATGTGGTCTTCACATCTACGTGGTGATGCTTGCCGAGCTCGCGGGCGACACGGAGGATTTTCAATTCAGTTTCAGTATCTAAGCCGTAACCCGATTTGATCTCAACCGTAGTCACCCCTTCTTTGGCGAGCGCATTTAAACGCTGACGGCCGAGTTCAAATAATTCTGCTTCATCCGCTTCGCGGCAAGCTTTAACGGTTGAAATAATGCCGCCACCTGCACGAGCAATTTCTTCGTAACTGGCGCCCTGTAGGCGTAACTCAAATTCATTGGCGCGATTACCGGCAAAGATTAAGTGGGTGTGGGCGTCAATTAATCCTGGGGTGATCCAACCGCCTTTGCCCCTGTAAACGGGAATTGACAAAACATCGAAGGCGGGCAGTTCGCTGCGGGGGCCAAGCCAAGCAATTTTGCCATCTTTTACTGCGATGGCCGCGTTGGTGATCGCACCATAAGGTGCTGATACGGAAGGGTCCATTGTGGCTAAGTTAACGTCTATCCAAACCTGATCCCAAGACATGTATTCCCCTCGCTGTGCTGGCAGATGTTAACCAAGTGATTAACGGTTTATTAAATTTATGTGAGCTGGCTTGTATTTACTTGTATATACAAGCTAGGATTGTAGCCGCAATTTTGAACGTTTGAAAGAGTGAATAGCACCTAGATTCTAGGGCTTTATATTGAGGAAATGTTTTGGCTACCCCTAAGTTTGCAGAAATTAAGCAATACATTATCTCCTCTATCGAGTCGGGTGAGTGGGAAGAGCATGCTCGCGTGCCTTCTGAGAATCAGCTTGCCGATTTGTTTACCTGCAGCCGAATGACGGCGCGACGTGCGCTAACCGAGCTGACAGATAGCGGTGTGCTTGAGCGTTCTCAAGGGCTAGGCACCTTCGTCGCAGGGTGTAAATCCCAGTCGTCTATATTGGCGATCCGCAATATTGCCGATGAGATAAAAGACCGCGGCCACGGCTATAGCGTGCAGCAATGGGTGTTAGAACAAGTCGTGGCGAGTACGAGTATCGCAATTTCCCTTGGGCTTGAGCACGGTGCGACAGTCTTCCATTCGATCTTAGTGCATTGCGAGCAGGGCTTACCGTTGCAAGTTGAAGAGCGTTATGTGAATCCTGAGCTGGTACCCGATTATTTATTGCAGGATTTTACCCAGCAGACACCCCACGAATATTTGTCCCAAGTGGCACCGCTGACCGAGGCGCATCACACGATTGAAGCGATTATCGCCAGTGAAGCATTACAGCAAAGGCTCGAAATCCCCGCCACTGAGCCCTGTTTACAGATTTTACGCCGCACTTGGTCACGCCAAGGCGTCGTGAGTTTCGCAAAATTAGTTCACCCAGGTAGCCGCTTTAAACTCGGCGGCCACTTAACCTTTAGTAAGTAACGCCAGTGGCGTGATCAACAGATGTAAATCAGTAACTTAAATAGCTGCACCCTTATAAGTTAAAAGATAAAAACACAATAAAAATAATAGTGCTAACCCGTATTAGCGAGTTCGAGTTAGTACCACAGGTTGAAAGAGGAAAATTCAATGGATAAGCGCCACGACCCAAGCCGCCGTATTATTGCACCGCATGGCACACAATTAAGCTGTAAGAGTTGGCTCACCGAAGCGCCAATGCGTATGTTAATGAACAACTTACATCCCGATGTCGCCGAGCGCCCAGAAGACTTAGTCGTCTACGGCGGTATTGGCCGCGCCGCCCGCGACTGGGATTGTTATGACAAAATCATCGAAGTCTTACAACGCCTCGAAGACGACGAAACCTTATTAGTGCAATCGGGCAAACCTGTGGGCGTATTTCGCACCCATGCTGATGCACCGCGCGTGCTGATTGCTAACTCAAACCTAGTGCCACATTGGGCTAACTGGGAACATTTCAACGAGTTAGATAAGCTAGGTTTGGCCATGTACGGCCAGATGACCGCAGGTTCGTGGATCTACATTGGTACTCAAGGCATAGTTCAAGGCACCTACGAGACTTTCGTTTCTGTAGCGAAACAGCACTTTGAGGGTATCTCCAAAGGCAAATGGATCCTCACTGGCGGGCTAGGTGGCATGGGCGGCGCGCAAACGCTGGCGGGCACTATGGCGGGCTTCTCGGTGTTAGCCTGTGAAGTCGACGAGACCCGCATCGATTTCCGTTTGCGCACCCGCTATGTCGACAAGAAAGCCACTTCGCTCGATGAAGCATTGGCGATGATTGAAGCGGCAAACCAAGCTGGCAAGCCAGTATCCGTTGGCTTACTGGCAAATGCCGCCGATGTGTTTGCCGAACTGGTTAAGCGCGGCGTTACTCCTGATGTCGTAACCGACCAAACCTCGGCCCACGATCCATTAAACGGTTATCTGCCGCAGGGTTGGACTATGGCAGAGGCCGCAGCTATGCGTAAAACCGACGAAGCTGCTGTGGTTAAGGCGGCAAAAGCCTCGATGGCGGTGCAAGTACAAGCCATGCTCGATTTGCAAACTGCCGGCGCAGCAACGCTCGATTACGGCAACAACATTCGCCAAATGGCGTTTGAAGTGGGCGTTGAAAACGCCTTTGATTTCCCAGGCTTTGTGCCTGCATACATTCGTCCGCTGTTCTGTGAAGGCATTGGCCCGTTCCGCTGGGTAGCACTGTCTGGCGATCCAGAAGATATCTATAAAACCGACGCTAAAGTGAAAGAGCTTATTCCGGATAATCCACATCTGCACAATTGGTTAGACATGGCACGCGAGCGCATCGCCTTCCAAGGTTTGCCTGCGCGTATCTGCTGGGTCGGCTTAAAAGATCGCGCCCGTTTAGCGTTAGCCTTTAATGAAATGGTCAAAAATGGCGAGTTGTCGGCGCCCGTGGTGATTGGCCGCGATCACTTAGATTCTGGCTCTGTTGCCAGCCCGAACCGCGAAACCGAATCTATGCTGGACGGCTCAGATGCGGTATCCGATTGGCCATTATTGAATGCATTACTCAACACCGCTAGCGGCGCAACTTGGGTGTCTTTGCACCACGGTGGTGGTGTCGGCATGGGCTTTAGCCAACATTCGGGTGTGGTGATTGTGTGTGACGGCACAGATGCGGCGGCCAAACGTGTTGGCCGTGTGCTGTGGAATGACCCAGCGACAGGCGTGATGCGCCATGCCGATGCGGGCTACGAGATTGCGAAAAACTGCGCCAAAGAGCAAGGCCTCGACTTACCTATGCAAGAGTAGCCGATGCTAACTTCTTAAAATAACAATAATAACTAAAAGCTTGGAGCTAAAAATATGAAATCTGTGAATCACTTAGTGTTAACGCCGGGTAGCTTGAGCCTAGCGCAATTACGCGAAATCAGCCGCCATAAGCTGACACTCGAACTCGCGCCAGAGGCCATTACCGACATCAACACCAGTGCGCAAATCGTGCAAAAAGTGCTGGATGAAGGCCGTACCGTTTACGGCATCAACACGGGTTTTGGCTTGTTGGCCAATACCAAGATAGCGCCCGAAGATCTGCAATTGCTGCAACGCTCAATCGTGTTGTCGCACGCCGCAGGTACGGGCCAATACATGCAAGACGCCACAGTACGTTTGATGATGGTGTTAAAAATCAATTCATTAAGCCGTGGCTTCTCGGGCATTCGTTTAGAAGTGATTAACTTCTTAATCAGTTTAGTGAACGCCGAAGTGTATCCCTGCGTGCCAGAAAAAGGCTCTGTTGGCGCCTCGGGTGACTTAGCGCCACTGGCGCACATGTGTTTGCCTATGCTGGGTGAAGGCGAAATGAGCTATCGAGGCGAGTTAATTTCTGCCGCCGAAGGTTTAGAAATCGCTGGTCTCAAGCCAATCGATTTAGCGGCCAAAGAAGGGCTGGCCCTGTTGAACGGCACTCAAGCGTCGACTGCGCTGGCGCTGGAAGGGTTGTTCCACGCCGAAGACTTGTTCGCAGCAAGTTCAGTGATCGGTGCCATGAGCGTCGAAGCTGCTATGGGCAGCCGTAGCCCGTTTGATCCTCGCATCCATGCGGCGCGTGGTCAGAAAGGTCAAATCGATTCGGCCATGGTCTTCCGTCATCTACTGGGTGAAGAGTCTGAGATAAGCTTAAGTCATGCTAACTGTGAAAAGGTGCAAGATCCTTACTCACTGCGCTGTCAGCCACAGGTGCTGGGGGCTTGCTTGACCCAAATTCGTCACGCTGCCGATGTGTTAGGCACAGAGGCCAATGGCGTAACCGATAACCCACTGGTGTTCCAAGATACAGGCGATATCATTTCTGGCGGTAACTTCCACGCCGAACCCGTGGCTATGGCGGCGGATAATCTGGCGATTGCGATTGCTGAACTGGGCTCCATTGCCGAGCGTCGTATTGCACTGCTAATCGATTCTAGCCTGTCGAAACTGCCGCCATTTTTGGTGAAAAACGGCGGCGTCAACTCAGGTTTTATGATCGCTCAAGTCACTGCGGCAGCTTTGGCGTCCGAGAACAAAACCTACGCTCATCCGGCATCAGTTGACAGCTTGCCAACATCGGCTAACCAAGAAGATCACGTCTCTATGGCGACCTTTGCTGCCCGCCGCTTGCGCGATATGAGCGAAAATACCCGTGGTGTACTGGCAATTGAATTGTTAGCGGCGGCTCAGGGTTTAGATTTCCGCGCTCCTTTAGCCCCAAGTGCTGCAGTGGCTAAGGCTAAAGCCGAATTGCGTGAAGTCGTCGCCTATTACGATAAAGACAGATACTTCGCGCCAGATATCGAAGCCGCGACAGATTTGTTGTATACAGCGAGCTTTAACACTTATTTGCCAGCAGGAACGCTAGCCAGCTTTTAGGCGTTTGTTTTAGTTTAATGGCTGAACAGGTGTTTACTCCGCGGGAATAGGCTGCACTGAGGTGCTTTTGTTATCGCGCCCAGATTTTGCACCTCAATGTGCTAAAAATAAGCGTTAAAAGGCAAAATTTAAGGTGCAGGCAGATTGCTTGTGCCTTTTTCTTTGGTTTTTATCTGCTTTTCCTCGATCTTTGTCTTTGCCATTTTGGTGTGTTTAACACCGCAGACTCTGCACTTTTTGCCCTAATCTTTACATTGTCAGTTTTTGTGGCTGTCTATCCCTCTAGAAACCGTTACCTTTGTGTTTTTATCCGCCATCATTATGCATATTTGAATGCATATAATCATTTTTAATAACCATAACCCTATGATGTGGGACAATATGGGGTTGTCATGTTGGACAAATTGTCTTTTACAGTTTATTGGTTTTTAATTCCTATTTTTGTGCTTTTATCATTGATAAATGGTCTTTGATGCTTTGTTGTTAATGTTTTTTGGAGTTAAGTTCTGTGGTTGTTTATTTGAGATCTTGATCTCATGTCATTATTTGTTATCTATTTCTTCTTTGGGGATAATCTTAAATTAAGTGTGGTCTTTAGTAGGACTCACTCAATCGGTTGCCATTTTTACCACAGCAACCACTAGACTCATAACGACAAGAGTGTGAGAGGACGCAATGAACAGACGCCAGTTTTTTAGACTGTGTGCTGCCGGAGCTGCCACCTCAGCAATTTCAGCGTTGGGATTGATGTCCGAAAAGGCCTATGCGGCCGTTCGAGAATTCAAACTCATTAGCGCGAAAGAAACCCGCAATAACTGCTGCTATTGCTCAGTGGGTTGCGGATTGCTGATGTACAGCAAAGGAAGTAACGGCAAAAACGCCGAACAAAGTATTTTCCATATCGAAGGGGATGCAGACCATCCAGTTAACCGCGGGGCCTTGTGTCCTAAGGGTGCTGGTCTAGTGGATTATGTGAACAGCCCTAATCGTCTTAAATATCCTGAGTACCGTGCGCCAGGCAGTAATGAATGGACTCGTATCAGCTGGACTGAAGCTTACCAACGCATCGCCCGTCTGATGAAGAATGACCGTGATGCTAACTTGATTGAAAAGAATTCTGCTGGGATGACGGTTAACCGTTGGCTTAGCACTGGGATGATGACCTCGTCGGCGATGCCGAATGAAGGCGGCTATATCACCCAGAAATTTGCACGGGCACTGGGCCTAGTTGCAATCGATACTATTGCGCGTAACTGACACTCTCCAACGGTAGCAAGTCTTGCTCCGACATTTGGACGTGGTGCCATGACCAACCACTGGATCGATATTAAAAACTCTAATTTGATCATTATTATGGGCGGTAATGCTGCAGAGGCTCACCCTGTCGGATTCGGCTGGGTTACAGAAGCTATGCAACATAACAACGCTAAACTTTTGGTGGTCGATCCTCGCTTCACCCGTAGCGCCGCTGTAGCCGATTACTATGCGCCGATCCGCTCGGGCACAGATATCGCCTTCCTGCTCGGGGTGATCCGCTATCTTATTGAAACCAAACAAGTGAACTACGACTATGTGAAGGCTTATACCAATGCCAGTTACATAGTGCGCGAAGACTTCTCTTTTAGTGAAGGTCTGTTCAGTGGTTTCGATGAAGAAACAGATAGCTACAATAAAGAGTCTTGGTACTACGAGTTAGACGAACAGGGTTACGCGAAAATCGATCCTAGCTTCGAACATCCACGCTGTGTGTGGAACTTAATGAAGCAACATGTAGAACGCTATGACTTTGAAACAGTAAGCAATATTACCGGTACGCCGATTGCGGACTATGAGATCGTTTGCCAACAAATTGGTAGCACTCATACCCACGATAGAGCCGCGACCTTTATGTATGCCTTAGGTTGGACTCACCACAGTAAAGGGGCGCAGAACATTCGCTCTATGGCCATGGTGCAGTTGCTGCTGGGTAACATTGGGGTGTTGGGCGGTGGTGTTAACGCTCTGCGCGGACACTCGAACGTGCAAGGCGCGACCGATATGGGTTTATTGTGTCAAAGCTTGCCCGGTTACCTCAAGTTACCGAACGAAAAAGACATTAATCTTAAAACCTATCTCCACAACTATACCCCTGTCGCTCTGCGTCCGGGTCAAACCAACTATTGGCAAAATTACCCTAAATTCTTTGTTTCACAAATGAAGAGCTTTTGGGGCGATAACGCTACGGTTGAAAATGACTTTGGTTATGACTGGTTGCCGAAATGGGACAAGCAGTACGACTTTACTAAACACTTAGATATGGCTTTCCACGGCGAAGTGAATGGCTACATTATCCAAGGTGTTAACGCCATTAACTCTATGCCAAACCGTAATAAGGTACTCAAAGCCTTGAGTAATCTTAAGTACATGGTGGTGTTAGATGCCTTGGCAACGGAAACTGCAACCTTCTGGCAAAATGCCGATGGCTTCAATGAAGTCAATCCCGCTGAAATCATGACTGAAGTGTTCCGTTTACCTACGACATGTTTTGCCGAGGAAGAAGGTTCCATCGTCAACTCTGGCCGTTGGATGCAGTGGCATTGGAAGGGAGCTAACCCGCCGGGTGAAGCCAAGCCAGATGCTGAGATTCTCTCTGGCGTCTTAATGGCAATGCGTGAACTGTACAAACAAGAGGGCGGTAAGCTGCCTGAACCAGTGCACGCGATGAGCTGGAATTACCACAATCCTCACTCACCGCACGCTGAAGAAATCGCTCGCGAGCTTAACGGTAAGGATCTCGTGACTCAACGTCAGCTCAGTAGTTTTGCTGAACTGAAAGCCGATGGTAGTACCGCCAGCGCCTGTTGGATTTATGCGGGTTCTTGGACCGAAGAAGGCAACTTGATGGCTCGCCGTGACAACCATGATCCTTCCGGTAAAGGTGTTACTCCGGGTTGGGCATTTGCTTGGCCAGCAAACCGTCGTGTGCTGTATAACCGCGCTTCTTGCGATATCAACGGCAAACCTTGGGATCCAAAACGCACTATCGTCGAGTGGGTTGACGGTAAGTGGCACGGTATCGATGTGGGCGACTTCAATATGAAGTTAACACCACAGGAATCCGCTGGCCCCTTCATCATGCAACCCGAAGGTGTGGGTCGTTTCTTCGCCCTTAAATTATTGGCCGAAGGTCCGTTCCCTGAGCACTACGAGCCGATGGAGTCGCCTATTGGGTTGAACCCGTTACACAAGGTCACCAGTAACCCTGCGGTACGTATGTTACCGGGTGTGAAGGAAACCTTAGGCTCCCATAAGGACTTCCCTTATGTGGCAACTACTTACTGTGTAACTGAACACTTTAACTTCTGGTCTACGCATGCTCGTTTAGCTGCGATTTCTATGCCTGAAACCTTCGTCGAAATCGATGAAATGTTAGCGGCAGAAAAAGGTATCGCCAATGGGGATTGGGTCACTGTCAGCTCTAAACGCGGCAGCATTGAAACCAAAGCCTTAGTGACTAAACGGCTACAGCCGTTAAAGGTAAATGGCCAGTTAGTCCATACCGTCGGGTTACCCCGTCACGGCAGCCATAATGCACTCACTCGTAAGAGTTACTCCTGTAACGTACTCACCACGGAAGTGGGGGATGCAAATACACAGGTGCCTGAGTTCAAAGCATTTTTGGTTAACATCACTAAAGCGGAGGGGATCTGATTATGGCATCACAAGACATTATCCGCCGCTCCGGTACTTCAGCGGTGACGCCTGCGGCAAAGGGGCGTAATTCATCAGAAAAGGTCGCCAAGCTGTTCGACGCCACTAAGTGTAATGGCTGTAAAGCCTGCCAAGTGGCGTGTTCTGAGTGGAATGATTTACGGGAAGAGGTGGGCACCTTCCAAGGCAGTTACCAAAACCCTATGTCGCTATCGGGCCAATGTTGGACCCTGATGGAGTTCCATGAGGTGATGGAAAGCAACAAGCTGCGTTGGCAATTTACCCACTCGGCCTGTATGCACTGTGCTGACCCTGCCTGCTTAACGGCCTGTTCGACCTCGGGCGCGATTATCCAGCACGCCAATGGTGTGGTGGACTTCGATTCGGACAAATGTATCGGCTGCGGTTATTGTGCCAGTGCTTGTCCCTTTGATGTGCCCAAAATAGATCCTAAGGATAACAAGGCCTACAAGTGCACTATGTGCTCTGACCGTTTGGCTGTGGGATTGGAACCTTCCTGCGTTAAGTCCTGTACCACAGGGGCGCTGCGTTTTGGCACCCGTGAGGACATGTTGTTCTACTCGCAAAAACGGGTCGAAGAACTGAAGAAAAAGGGCTTTGCTAAGGCAGGACTGTATAACCCTGAGGGTGTAGGTGGCACGGGTATGATGATGATATTACACGATATCAATCAGCCCGAAAGCTACAACATGCCTGATAACCCGCAGATCCCACTGTCACTCACTCTGTGGCAGGACTGGGTCAAACCTTTAGGTACTATGGGCATTCTTGCCACTGCCGCCGTCGCTTGTCTGCATAAGATCACCGTCGGTCGCAACATAGTCGAAGAAGACCAACCGGGTTATCAACCGCCAGAGGAAGAGGCTAAGCAGGAAGAGGGGGCCGACAAATGAGCAAGCATGATAAGCAAGAAATGATAGTGCGTCACAAGCTGTTCGATCGCATCTGTCATTGGTTCATTGTGGCGGTTGGCCTAGTGACATTTCTCACTGGCTTTTCCTTCTTCTATCCGTCGTTTCAATGGCTTGGGGCGATAGCGGGCACACCGCAATTGGCGAAGTTTATTCATCCCATTGCGGGCTTGATGATGTGCTTACCTCTGATGTTGATGTTGGTGCGTTACTACAAACACAACAAATGGGAAAAGCACGACCTCGCTTGGATGCTCGCCATTAAGGATGTGATGTTCGAGAACGAGGAGAAAATCCCGCCTATCGGCCATTACAACCCTGGGCAAAAGGTATTGTTTCGCGCCTTCGTGCTGACATCTATCACTTTAACGGTGACGGGAATCATCATGTGGCAGCCTTACTTTGCGCCCTATTTCTCAGCCACTGTGGTGGGTTGGGCCATTCTGTTGCACGCCATTTGTGCGCTCATCATGTTGATTTTTGTGATGGTGCATTTCTGGATGGCGACATGGGTGGAAGGGTCGGTTACGGGCATGCTTTACGGCAAAGTCTCTAAGGCTTGGTGCCGCAAACATCACCCTGTGATGTTGGATGAACATTCGGACGTGGAGAAACATTAATGAGTCATACAGCCGAGATACCTCTGGCCCAAGGCAGCGAATCACCGCTGGAACTTAAACCGTTAAAAGCGGCAGATCCCCAAGCTGTGTATCACAGAAGGGCGCAGCGTTTGCTGTCATTGGCCAAGGACTCGCCGCTGGCTGACTACTTTGAGCTATGTCGCCGTTTGGTCTCTATACAGGCCAGGTTAGCGCAGGAGGCTGACTTCGGTAAGCTTCTCGCTTGGGGGAAAGATGAGGCGACTCCGCTTTCCCTTTTGGGCTCAGAGGCAGATAGCTATTGGCAAGGACTGCTACAGCAACTGTTAAGTGATTTGTTGCCGCAGGTGGATGAATCCATAGCTCGGGTAGTGCGTTTGCTGATGCAGCAATCGCCCAAGCAACTGAGTTCGTGGGGGCGTTCACTACGCCAAGGGCATGTCAGTGAAGTGCCTGCCCGTTTTAGCTTATTCATCTGGGCGGCGATGGGCGTTTATTGGTCGCATTGGGCACCTATGGTCATCAAGCGGATGGATCAGCGCAAGGTGGCGCAGCAGAGTATGTGTCCCGTGTGTGGATGTCATCCGGTGGCGAGTGTGATTGTCGATCAGCCTCGAGCTGGTTTGCGCTATCTGCATTGCAGTCTGTGCGAGAGCGAATGGCATTACATTCGTGCCCATTGCACCAGTTGCGGTCAGGACAAAGAGATGACGATTTGGTCGCTAGATGATGCCAAGGCTCAAGTGCGGATCGAAAGCTGCGATGAATGTCATGGCTATACCAAGATGATGTTCGTCGAAAACTCGCCGTCTATGGATGTGGCGGCAGACGATCTCGCAACCTTGATGTTAGACAGTGAGCTAAATGCTAAGGGCTTTGGTGCAACAACACTGAACCCACTGCTACTGGCCCACGAAACCACGTAAGCCACATAGCTTAAACAAATGCGGGAGGGAGTCGGGTTGCTGATCCCTTCCTGCTTTTTATAAACCAATGGCAATAATATAAACAAAATGACACAGATGATGACCCAAGCACCTGAAACACTACAAGTTCTGTACCGAGCTTTGCCTTCAATGGATAGCCTACTTGCAGAGCCTAGTTTTGTGGTATTGCAGCAGTCCTACGGCAAAGCGGCAGTAAAGGCCGCACTGGATACCCAGTTAAAGGCGGCGCGCAGCTTAATCGGCCGCGAGCACCGTTTGCCGACATGGTGTGGCGATCTTGCGCAATTGCACAGATGTTTGGTTGATCAACTGTCTAATGATTACAGCCACAGCTTAAAACCTGTGTGGAATCTCACTGGCACCATATTGCATACCAACCTTGGCCGAGCGCAGCAGTCAGAAGCGGCAATTCGAGCTGTCACTTCTGTTATGCGCTACCCCACACCGCTGGAGTTTGAGCTTGCGGCTGGTGAACGTGGTCACAGGGATAATGCAATCAGTGCTTTAATCCAGCGCTTAACGGGTGCCGAGGCTTGTTGTGTCGTGAATAACAATGCCGCAGCTGTGTTGTTGATGTTGTCAGCGGTGGCTGCGGGGAAAGAAGTCATCGTCTCCCGTGGTGAGTTGGTGGAAATTGGCGGCGCGTTTCGTATCCCTGACATTATGCGCCAAGCGGGCTGCACCTTAGTCGAGGTCGGCAGCACCAATCGGACTCACCTTAAGGATTATGAGCAGGCCATTACTGAAAATACCGCTGCGATAATGAAGGTCCACACCAGTAATTATCATATCAGTGGTTTTACTGCCGCAGTGGAGGAGGCAAGGCTGGGTCAGTTATGTCGTGAGCGTGGCATATCACTCATTTCGGATCTTGGTAGCGGTTCACTTACTGATCTGCGCCGCTTTGGTCTAAAGCAAGAACCTACGCCCCAAGCCATGCTAGCCGATGGGGTCGATTTAGTGAGTTTTTCCGGCGATAAACTATTGGGTGGCCCTCAGTCTGGTTTGATCGTTGGCAAACAGTCGCTGATTAAGCAGTTACAGAGTCATCCACTAAAGCGCGCCCTGCGTTGCGATAAGCTGATTTTGGCGGCGTTAGAAGCGACATTGATCCACTATCTTCACCCTGAAACCTTAGACATTGAGCTGCCTATTATGGCGAAATTTGCCCGTAGCCAAGAGACGTTATGGCAGATTGGTCGTCGCTTACAGCAAGCTTTGGTTCCACATTTTGAACCTTGTTATCGCATTGAGTTAGTCGAGTGCCAAACACAAGTCGGCAGTGGCTCACAGCCCGATACTTTTTTACCCTCAGTGGCGTTGTGTTTTACCGCACTCAATGGCGGTAGTTTAAGTTTGTTAGAACAACAATTTAAGCAGGCGGCACGGCCTATCATAGGTCGCATGAGTCAGGACCAACTCAGGTTAGATCTGCGCGGTCTTGATAGTGAAGCCGAACTCCTCGCCGAGTTGAGCACTTTAGGTGTGCAGTTGTGATCATTGTTACTGCGGGTCATGTCGATCATGGCAAGAGTACGCTTATTCGCGCTTTTACTGGGATGAATACCGATCGTCTGCCGGAGGAAAAACGCCGCGGTATGACGATCGATCTTGGCTATGCGTTTATGCCACTTCGAGATGGTTCGCGCCTTGCTTTTATTGATGTGCCCGGCCACGAAAAATTTATCAACAACATGCTGGTGGGCGTGAGTCATGCTCGACACGCCCTGTTGGTGATGGCCTGTGACGATGGCGTAATGCCGCAAACCCGTGAGCATTTGCAAATTCTTGCGCTATTACCTTTGCACAGTTTGACCTTAGTGCTAACTAAGCGGGATTTAGTTGATAGTGGCACGGCGGCACAGCTTGTCGCCGATGGACTCACTTTGCTCGCCGAGTATGGCATTGAGGCCAGTGGTGTTTTTGAAGTGTCGGCGAATGGCACCGCCGACTTAGCATCCAATGGTGTGGCGGCGCTGAAGGCGCATATTCTTGATTTAGGTAAGCAAGAGTCAAAGCGGGCGGAAGATGCCAGCAGCTTTAGGATGACGCTCGATCGCGCCTTTAGTGTGAAAGGTGCGGGTTGTGTCGTGACGGGCACAGTGATCAGCGGCAGCGTATGTGTGGGGGATAGTCTTTTTAGCTCAGGGCAAAAGGCCAAACTCAGAGTGCGAGGCATACATTGTCAGGGACAAGAAGCACAAAGGGCTGTCACGGGTACACGCGTAGCACTCAATTTAACGGGTGTCGATAACCATAGGGAGCCAGAGCGTGGCGATTGGCTGAGCAGTTTACCTCAAGCAGAGCTTTGTAGTCGCCCTGTAGTGCACATTCGAGCCTTCGATTTTTTAGGCTGTGAGCCATTAGTGCATTGGCAAAATGTCCACTGTCACCATGGCGCCGATCATACTTTAGGTCGAGTTTCCCTGTTAAATGAAGCTGATGAAGAAGGCTTCTGTCTGGCGGAGTTAGTACTCGAAAAGCCACTACTCCTATGTCAGGACGATCGAATTGTCCTGCGACACATTGGGGGTAAACAGACTTTAGGTGCGGGGCGAGTGTTGGCGTTGAAAGTCCCTAATCGTAAGAAACGTACGCCTGAACGAGTCGCGAGATTACTGCAATTAGCACGCTTGGATAATCCTGCCCATGTGGTGGCTTTACTCGGCCAAACTCAGGCGCTAGAGCTTGATGAAATCGCGTGGCGTTGGCAATTAACTGACGAAGGGCTGGCTATGCTGTTAGCCCAAGCGGGTTTAGTCCGTTTTGGGGCATTTGCTATAGCGACAAGTTTACTTAAGCAAGAAAAACAACAGTTTATTACTTTACTTCACGAGTTCCATCAACAGCATCCTGACCAACTTGGGCTTGGGCGTAATCGCTTGCAGCGCATGAGCCACAGCGCTTTGCCGCCCGAATTAGCCAATAAAGTGCTCGACACGCTTTGCCAAGAAGGTCGCATGGTGCTGCGTGGTGCCTTGTTGCAGCTCGCTGAACACAAAATAGTGCTAGATGCTGAGGCTCAGCATTGTTGGCAGGCGCTTGCGCCTTGGCTGGCACAGCAAACAGCCCCTGTATGGGTCACCGAAATGGGCGAATACCTTGCGCTAGAACCTGCCAAATTAAGGCTGCTGTGTTTCCAGCTGGTGCAGCAGGGATTTATTACTGCTGTGGTGAAGGACAGATATTTGCTTAGCGAACAAATCTGTTACTACGCCAGCTTAGTGCGTACTCATATTGCAGAACACGGCAAGCTCGAAACGGCAGAATTTAAAGACATGGTTGGGCTTGGGCGTAAGGTGAGTATTCAACTGCTTGAGTTCTTTGACAGAAGTGGTTTTACCCGTAGGAAGTATCGCAGTAATAGCCGAGAAGTTCGGGATGCCGAGTTGTTTTTTTCCCATGAGAATTGGCGGAAGAACATAGGAGTCGAACCTACCCAGGACTGCTGGCAGCCCTACCCGGATTTGAAATCCGGACGCCTCACCGGAGACGACGTTCTTCCAATAGAAGACCTAGGGATAGTAGAAAATGCGTAAAGATGATTCAAGGCGATTCTTATTTAGTTTATGGGTTTGTGATACAAGTCTTAAATTGTCATCAAACTAATTGTTTTTATTTGGTTTTATAGTTTTAAAGGGGCGCTATGGAATATCATTCACATGAAGTGGTGACAGAAAGAAACGTGATCTTGTTAGAACATGGGCACGCATCTGAGCTGACAGACTACTTAGCTAATGAAGTGCGGGTCGCACTGGTCTATAACGGCATAGCGCATACCGTGATGTTAGCCAGCCCTCAAGATTTAGAAGCCTTCGCTATTGGTTTTACGTTATCTGAACGTATCGTTTCCCATATCAATGATATCAAAGGGGTGGAGCTCGAGTTCACCAGTGAAGGCGTGTTGATCCAAGTGGAAATCAACCAACGATGCTTTATGGAACTCAAGCAACAAAGGCGCAATATGGCGGGGCGCACAGGTTGTGGATTGTGCGGTGTTGCCCAGCTCGAAGAGGCCGTCAAGCCTGTGATGCGGGTGGACTCAGATGCTAGATTCGATATCGAACACTTACAGGTCGCACTTGGGCAAATTAAAGATAATCAACAACATTTTAAGCTGACGGGCGCCACTCATGCGGCCATGGGGCTTAACCATCAAGGACAGATCATCGCCGCCTATGAGGATATAGGCAGGCATATCGCACTAGACAAGCTAATTGGCGCCTTTTCCGCTCACAATGTGGAGCGTCCAGTGGCCGTATTGCTCACCAGTCGCGCGAGTTTTGAGATGGTGCAAAAGGCCGCTAGTGCCAATATCCAAATTCTGTTTGCTATGTCCGCCGTGACTTCACTGGCGTTGGAATTAGCAGAGAAAAGCAATATCACGCTTATCGGTTTTTGCCGTAATGGCAGGGCAACGCTTTACACCCACGGTTATCGCCTGTTGGGGCAGCAGTGTGTCAGCTTAGCTAAAGCCATTTAAGCGTGAGGCCACTTGTGATTGAAGTTGTCGAACGACTTCAATCACACTGGCACACAGGTTATAAGCGCATTGCGCTTATTTTTTATAGTCTCGTTCATTAGGGTAATGACATGACATGGCAACAATTTAAACAAGAATATTTAGTCCGTTTTTGGGCGCCTATGCCAGCGGTTATCGCTGCGGGTATCCTTTCTACTTACTATTTTGGTTTGACCGGAACCTTCTGGGCCGTTACTGGGGAATTCACTCGTTGGGGTGGTCATTTACTGCAGTTTTTAGGTGCAGATCCAGAAACTTGGGGTTATTTCAAAGTCATAGGTCTGCAGGGCTCTCCTCTAGATCGTATCGACGGCATGATGATTATCGGTATGTTTGGGGGTTGTATTGCTGCTGCGCTTTGGGCCAATAACGTCAAACTGCGTATGCCACAGAGCCGTATCCGTATTGCTCAGGCACTGATCGGCGGCATTATTGCTGGCTTTGGTGCCCGTTTAGCTATGGGTTGTAACCTTGCCGCCTTCTTCACGGGTATTCCGCAGTTCTCTTTACATGCTTGGTTCTTTGCTTTGGCGACCGCAGCAGGCTCTTACTTTGGTGCAAGATTTACCTTACTGCCGATGTTCCGTATTCCGATAAAACTGAAAAAAGTCGATAAAGCGACTTCAATCAAGCAGGACGAAAACCAAGCTAGACGTCGTTTCCGTATCGGTATGTTGGTGTTTGTAGGCATCGTCGGTTGGGGGTTATTGACTATGTTCAATGCACCAAAACTCGGCATTGCTATGCTCTGTGGTGTTGGTTTTGGTTTATTAATCGAACGGGCCCAAATCTGCTTTACCTCAGCGTTCCGCGATATGTGGATCACTGGTCGTACTCACATGGCGAAGGCGATTATCTTAGGCATGGCGGTCAGTGCGATAGGTATTTACAGCTATGTGCAACTGGGTGTGCCACCTAAGATCATGTGGGCTGGCCCTAATGCGGTGATCGGCGGCTTACTGTTTGGTTTTGGTATTGTACTGGCTGGTGGTTGTGAAACGGGTTGGATGTATCGTGCAGTCGAAGGTCAAGTGCATTTCTGGTGGGTGGGCTTAGGTAACGTGTTGGGTTCAACCTTACTGGCGTATTACTGGGATGATATCGCTCAGCCATTAGCAACGAACTGGGACAAAGTTAATTTACTGACCAGCTTTGGCGATAAAGGCGGATTATTGCTGACCTATGTGCTGCTGGGGCTCTCCTTTGGCGCTATGTTGCTGTGGGAGAAACGTTTCTTTGCTCGTAAGGCGAAGCGTGATGAACAATTGCTAGCGGAGGCGGCGTAATGGCTCAATATATTCCAGATTATCAACTCGATATGGTGGGTGAACCTTGCCCTTATCCCGCAGTGGCTACCCTTGAGGCTATGCCAAAGTTAAAGCCCGGTGAAATTCTCGAGGTGATTAGTGACTGTCCGCAGTCTATTAACAACATTCCCCTCGACGCTAAAAATCATGGTTATAAAGTGCTGGAAATTGAGCAGAATGGTCCGACTATTCGTTATCTTATCCAGCGTTAATCACTGACCTTCGCGATTATGAAAACAAAAAAGCACAAACTTATGTTTGTGCTTTTTACTATTTCCTCAGGAAATACAATTAGCTTCTTCAGTAAAAGTTTCTTTCAGCTAATTGGGCAAATTCAGGATTAGCCTTGGCAATCTACTGGCAGATATTCATCCGGAATACCGTTGCTGCTGCAAACCCAAGTGATATTATTTTGCTCATCAACTTGAGGCGATAGATAGACTTCATAGCCTTGATAATCCCCGAGTGCTTCGCTTCCTATAAAACCGACTATGCCATCTGTGTACAGATTAAATGTCGCAATCTGCTCGTCCGTGAGTCCAAGCACATCCAATTCGGTTGGCCAAGCTTTGTTGGTTTGATAGTAACCGACTAAGATGTCAGTGATCGGTGCCAGTGCTTGATGTTGCTGGTCGATACTGGCAATAGCCAGTGCCGCATCGGGTACATTCAATGCTGCTGGTGTGGCTTCGGTCGTGGTTGGCGCCTCATAACTCGTGGCGGCACCCATTTTCTCTTGATAGTCCTTATACGCTGGCAACGCGACTGCTGCAGCAATACCAATAATCGCAGCGAAGATTATCAATCCACCGCCTGCTGTGCCTAAACGTGGCATAAAGAAGCTGAGTACATAGGCCCATGCACTGCGTGATGGCGGTGCATATTCCACTCCTTGTGCTTTGGCTTGGACTCTCGCCATGCGCTTGGTCAACCAAGGATAGCTGCCATTAAGCTCGTGCAGCGACATCCAAAAACCACTCGACTCACTGGCTTGGCGGATATATTGATCCACATTCATACGTTTCCATTGCTCGACACCAGCGGCTAACACAGCAACGGCATTTGTGGCTGAACGTAAGCTGTTGCAGCAACGTAATCCGTGGAGATCGCAGGTATATTCACAGGCGCGAGAATAAGCCGCACCCACTAAAGGTAACCAAGTGGCGAAGACTAAGAAGGGCGCTTTACCTATATGATTGCGGCGAATATGGCCTAACTCGTGGCCGATATAGAAGTTGAGCGCATCTTTATCTGACTCAAGCGCATCCACAATCGATGAAAATAGCACTATATAGTTGCGACCGAGGAAGCGTGTCGCCAGTGCGTTTAACATGCCATCAGCTGCCAATAAGTAAGCGCGTGGTGGCTCGCGCATTTCTAAACGTTCGCAACACGCTAAATATTGTTTATGTAATTCAGGAAATTGCTCTGCATTGATTTCGACAGCCGTGCCTTTTAAGTAGCTGATAAAGGCGGAGTGGCTAAAGAGATAAATAATGAAAAACATCAACACATAGAGCAGCGCCATGCCAAAAGTGCCTATGATCAATGCCGCCCAGACGATCCCAGAAATAATAGCTAACAGAGTGAACAGCGATTTTTCCTTCGAATAGACAATATCTGTCATTTGAATGGGATTCTCGTTCCCTGCGGTAATAACTTGTTCCATGTTGATCCTTTTCCTTGTGAAGAGACAAACGGCGTGAAAGTAGTCAATTTTACTCGAAAATTCAACCACTATCGTGTGCAAAGCAAAAAATTAACCGTTTTGACATTCAGTTTAATCAGCTATGCGCAAATTGGAGTAGGTCGATTTCATCAGGATTTTGTGGTTTTTTGGCGCTAGAGAGTCCGATTATGCAGGCGGACACAGATTGGTAAGTGGCTCTTAGTCTCTGGGCATTTTCCTCGCAGCGCACTAGAATTAGGTGTTTTCGCAGCATATCGGCTGAGGGTTAAGTCTTAAGTTAGAACCGAGATAAAAGTAAATCACATCACTATGAGTGCACTTTAAGGCATGGTTCTTCAAGGCATAGTGCTTTGAGTCAGGCTCGGTTAAGCCTATATAGGGTTAGCTATGGTAAGCGTTAAAACAAACCACAGAAATACAAAGGAATTGAGATGGCTAAGTTAACAAATAAGATGATAAGTAATCGATTGGGTTTCAAATGGTACTGTGCCGCAGGCGTGATGGTTAGCGCGTTAAGTGCGGGAGTAATGGCGGCTAATGCACCTTCTTTTGACTGCACGAAAGTGAATGCTGGCAGTATTGAAGACATGGTCTGTAAGGATGCGGGGCTGAACCAACTTGATAATCAGTTAGCTAAGGTTTATAGCCAAGCGCTTGAAAAAGCGAAGAATGAACAACCTCCTACTTTAAAGGCGATGCAACGTGGTTGGGTGAAAGGCCGTAATGAATGCTGGAAGAGCGACGATAAGCACGCGTGTATTGAATCTAGCTATCAAACCCGCATTGCCGAACTGCAGGCACAATATCGTTTAGTCGACATGACCGGCCCAGTGTTTTATGCCTGTGACGGCAATCCAGCTAACGAAGTGGTCGTGACTTATTTTAAAACCGAACCTGCAACCCTGGTTGCTGAACATGGTGATAGTACTTCATTAATGTTTGTGCAACCCAGCGGCAGCGGCGCTAAGTATCAAGGCCGCAATGAAAGCCTATGGGAACATCAAGGCGAAGCTAAAGTAGTTTGGGGCTACGAAGCACCAGAAATGACCTGTAAACTGGTGACCAAATAGGATTGATTTAAGGTCGCCATGAAACAAGCTCTCGTGCATATCGCCTTAGTCGTAAGAGATTACGATGAGGCGATTGATTTTTATGTGAATAAATTAAAATTCGAATTAGTTGAAGACACTTATCAAGCCGAGCAAGATAAGCGCTGGGTCGTTGTTGCCCCACCGGGTTCTAAGGGCGCTTCTATCTTGTTAGCGCGGGCGTCTAAACCTGAGCAGTTCGATTTTATCGGTAATCAGGCGGTGGTCGGGTGTTTTTATTTTTAAATACCGATGACTTTTGGCGTGATTATCGCCGTATGGTCGCCGATGGCGTGGAGTTTGCGCGCGAGCCGCAAGAACAAGACTATGGCACAGTCGCTGTGTTTAAAGATCTCTACGGTAACTTATGGGATTTACTGCAATTGAATGATGAACATCCTATGGCTCACAGGTTAGCGTATCGGGAGCCAGGATTAGAAGTTAACCCCTAATCCTAAGGTGTAGCTGGTATCTCTCGTATTGCCTATCACTGTTTTAGTGTCATTGAAGTCATATTTAAATGACAAATAAATCCGCTGAGTTAACAGATATTTAAGTCCTACTGTCGAGTTTGAGATGTAATCAATCGAAGGCATATCTGGGAAGGCAATTTGCAGATCGGCATAGGACTCTAAAATGCCACCAAACCAATATTGTTTATAGTTAAGTGAGGCCGCCCAAGCATTTAGTTCTAGTTTAAAGGACTGTTGTTCAAGCCAAAAATGGTTGTAGGTTACGACGAAGTCTAATTTATCGCGCCCAGCACCCCAAAAGCGATAACCAGGACCGAGCCCTGCATAATAGCTATGGCTATCGATGCCGAGTTTATCTTCTTCATAAAAATCTTCCTGACGTAACAGCCAATGCTCATTGAGCAGATAGTCTAATGAATAATGTCCTTCGAGGGTGTTGCGCTTAGTCACGTCATCTTCGGTTTCGTAGCGCACTTCGGTCTTGATATTATGTCGCCATTGCAAGGTTTCCGCTGTGATATCGCCTTTGATATGTAGCTTCTGACTATTTTTCTTGTTTTTGGTGACATCAAGTGTGGTTTCTACACTACCGTTAAAATTCCAATCTGAGTTTGCATAGTGCTGCGAGAATCTCAACTCACTCACGGGAGTGTGCTGGTTATTAATTAATACCATGCCATGTTCATTAGAGGCTTGAATTCTTATGTCCTGTATGGAACGACTGACACTCCAAGGTCTAGTCTCTGTGACTTCGAGGCTGAGAATGGCACTGCGTTGAATGGTAATTTTAGGGGCATAACTGGTGTTGATGATGAGATTTTGATCGTTAAACTCTTTAATTTCACCGCTAATTTTATCGCCATTGAGCAAAAAAACTGTGTCGGCATAACACAAGGGGCTGACACTGCAGAGCGTAGCAACAAGGTACAATGCTGGATTGGATATCAGATTATGCATCTTGCTCGTGGGCTCAAAATAAAGGGAGAGTAAGTGTTGTCATTCTACTCGAACACAGGCTCTACAAAGCAATAACATTTGATAAAAGTGTTGATAAGGGATTGAAAACGGGTTCGCAATCCCTTACTTCTTTGCCCGTTAGCGTGAGTTAATTTCGGTGATTTTGAGGTTAATGAGCTGCTTCTGCCATTGGGATTTATCTATGCCTTCGACCCAAATGACGCTGCTTTTACGCTGTTCGCCTTTGCGTAGATAGGTTTCAGGCATGCGGAAAATGGCTTCCCACACTTCGAGTTTTTCGGTTTTGAGCAAAGTACCATTATCGGCGAAGAAGCTAGCTTCAACTTCAACTAAGGTAACGTGTTCATTGCTGGTGCTGGCGAGATCGAAGCTGAGTCCGAGTTTGTCGCCTTTCCATTGACCTTCAGCAAAGCTGACTTTGATCCCATCTTTTGCCGTTGAGCCTAATAGCTCAGGTTGGGTAATCGCAGTGGCGGTCAATGTGGTGACTGGCGCAGCAACAGTTTGAGTGGTAACTGCGGCACTTGGGACACTGGCAACATTGCTCGATGCACTTGCTACGGCTGCAGCGGCTAGGGCATTGGGCGCGGCTTTGGTTTCAGTGATCACGTATTCCCAGGTAAAGTCGTCTTTGAGTCTGACTTGGGCGCCATTTTCTAGGGTGATATTGGCTACGTCGGCCGCCATAACCGATGATGTTAGCAATAACAATGAGCTAAGTGCGCTAAGGCGTAATGAAGTGTGCATTAATTTTCTGGCTCCGATATCCGTCTGAGTCAATATTCTGCCCTAACATAAACAATTTGCCGCATGTTAGTCACTGTCTAAGTCGTGTTTTGATGAATAAAGTGGATTAATGGCGAGATTTTAACGCTAGTACAGATTGAGCTAGCTGACTGTGGCACTATTAGATAGGTGTACATGAGCGGTATGCTCAATGAATAAAGTAACAGGAGATTAAGATGCAGATGAAATATGGAATTTATGGCTTAGTGATTGGATTGGCATTTAGCACTGTCACTTTGGCTGCTGAAGCACCGAAAGTAGGTTGCGCGGCGAAATTAGATGCCATTAGTGCCGAACTTGCCCAAGCAAAAGCGGCAGGTAATAAGCATAAAGTCGCGGGACTTGAAAAGGCCTATGACGAAGTTTCAACACATTGCGACGATGATAGCTTATACGCCGAGCGAGTCGCTAAAGTTGAGGCCTTAGAGGAAAAACTCACCGAGCGCCAAAACGAATTGGCCAAAGCCATAGAAGAAGGTCGTTCTATGGATAAAATCAACAAGAAACGCAATAAAGTCGCCGAAGTCGAGGCTGATCTTGCTAAGGCGCGAGCCGAGCTAACGCAATAAATAGCTCAAGCCCAAGTTCAAGCTCAAGCCCAATCGCTAGGAGCTTAGCCCGCGTAACCTATGCTTAAAATAGTGGATTCTGTGCTGGAGTTATAACCGGCACTCAGTATGAAGTGTTCAGTGATTCGATATCTTAGCCCAGCTTCTGCGCCCCAATGGGTTGTTTTATCTTCTTCCCATGTGGGTTTGCCATCGACAATTTTGGGTGAAATGTTATTCGTGTAAGACACAGTGCTGATATAGCCGCTGCCGCCGGCATAAAAGCTTAAATCTGCCGTTAAGCTGTAGCTTAAGCCTAAGCGGAAGAGGCTTTCTTGGCGATAGGACTGCGCGGGTTCTGGCACGATAATATCGGTTTCACGACTGCGGGCATAGCCTAGGTAATAACCCCATTGCTGGTAATTATTATCGAAATGATAGGGGGCAATTGTAATGCCATAGAGATTATCTGTGGCAGGAATATAATCGAGCATAAGGGCAATATAAGGTGCATTGGCAGTTTCGTCTGATTTATCTGGCCTAACTAATTGCTTAGAAGTGCTATATTCGGCCGCTTGAAGCGGTTGGCATAGGCTCAGGAGTCCAATGCTAAGACAGGCTAGCGTATATGAATGACGACACATGGGATGGTTTCCTTAGGGATAGGGGAAATATTGTTCATTTTCCTGTGTGCGGGGTCAATTCAAAATGCTAAAATCTCTTTTAAAATAAGTATTTGTAAATATTTTGTGTTTTGATTTGAGTGTTTTCTAGGGTGGCATTTAACCGAGGTCAACTCGGCAGTTACCTTTGTATGGGTTTGTTGCGCTAGCACCTACGTTGGAGTGAAATTGTGGATCAGGAAATAAGGCTCGAAATTTCGGCATGGTTAGCGGGCTTTGGGATTGATAGCCAACCCTCTGATGGAATATCGACCACAGTTATGGTCATTGCTTGCTTACTGTTAGCGAGCATCGCTTATTTTATTGTCCGACGCGTGGTGATTCGGGCGGTGAATATGGTGATCCTGCGCTCTAAGGCGACGTGGGACGATGTATTCATGCGTTATAAGGTGCTTGAAAAGCTGGCCATGCTTGTGCCCGCTATCGTACTTAATCTATTGGTGCCCATCGCGCTGACTGAGCATCCATTGTTAAGCGGGCTAGTCGACCGATTACTGAGTATTTGGTTAGTGGTGCTGATTATCCGCGCTATGTATGCAGGTATGGATGCGGTTGATGAAATTTCAGATGTGAATCTGGTGAGTCGGCGCTTGCCTGTTAAGAGTTTCGTACAGTTAACTAAGCTATTTTTATTCTTTGTTGGGATTATCGTTTCTATCTCAATCTTGGCCGATCAATCACCTGTGTACTTCCTCAGCGGCTTAGGTGTGGCAACGGGTTTTGTGATGTTAGTGTTCCGCGACACTATCTTAGGTTTTGTGGCGGGCATTCAGTTAGCGGCTAACCGTATGGTGAGTAAAGGCGACTGGATCCAGATGGATAAATACGGCGCCGACGGTGCGGTAGAAGAAGTCTCGCTGACCACAGTGAAAGTGCGTAACTGGGACAAAACCATCACTATGATCCCTGCTTATGCCTTAGTGTCGGATGCGTTTCGCAACTGGCGGGGTATGTCTGAGTCGGGCGGTCGCAGGATCAAACGCGCGATCAATATCGATATCAACAGCATAAAGTTTTTGACCGAGGAAGAGCGCGAACGTCTCAGTAAGATCAATTGCTTAAAAGAATATTTTCCCGCAAAAATAAACGAAATTCGTGAGTCGAATGCCAGAGTGTCGGATCTCGATATGAAAGTGAACGGCCGCCATTTGACTAACGTCGGCACTTTCCGCGCTTATCTGCAGGAATATTTACAGCGTCATGATAAAGTCCACAAGGATATGACTTTAATGGTACGCCAATTAGCGCCGACTACTGAAGGGTTACCGATCGAGATTTATATCTTCACCAATGATACTCGTTGGGCGTTTTATGAGGCGATACAAGCGGATATTTTCGACCATGTGTTTGCTGTATTACCTGAGTTTGGCCTGCAGGCGTTCCAAGCGCCCACCGGCAATGACATTCGCAGTTTAAAGTCTGTTAAGGTCGACTAGTTTGATGGCTGTCGATGATTATCGATTTAGTTTCGAGAGACAAGAATCGCGGCTAAGGTGATAAATACACCGCCGCTGGTTCTGTCAAACCAATGCAGCTTGTTGCTCGCCTTTAGGCTGGGCGCAAGTACATTGGCCATGCAGGCATAAACCATCACAAAGCTAAAATCCACCACGGCCCAAGTGACTGCAAGAATGGTCAGTTGCGGTAATTGCGGCGCGGCAAGATTGATAAATTGCGGAAATAACGCGGCAAAAAACAGTAAATCCTTCGGATTACTGATCCCCACTAGAAACGCCTGCTTATAAAGCTGCCAAGGCGTACCTTTGCCCTCTGACGGGCTAACTTCAAGGGCTTGAGCTTGGTTTTTCGTCAATAACAGCTTAATACCTAAAAATACTAAATAGGCCGCGCCGCACCATTTGAGCAGGGTAAAACCGTATTCTGAGGCGCTAATAATCGCCCCCAGTCCTGCCGCTGACGCCATCATTAAGATTAAAGCGGCGCTAACACTGCCAAGGCCTGTGGCTATGCTGCGCATCTTGCCGAAGTGGATCCCATGGGACATAGACAACATAGCGATAGGACCGGGTGAAATCCCAATCAATACAATGGCAAAGAGATAGAGTAACCAAGTTTCGGGTTGCATATTTGCTGCTCTAAATGGAATAAATGTTAATGTTTAGCACTCGCGATAAAATCAGGGATCACCTTGGGATGACGGCCTTTAATGGTGCGATAGAAGCTCAAAATCTCTTGCATGTCGGTCACGATATCGTCACTGGGTTGCAGTGGTGTGCGGATAACGACAGTGCGGCGGCTAAAATCTAAGCCAACGGGTGTAATGGGTACTTGGGCCTTGCTGGCGATATGATAAAAGCCGCACTTCCAGCGCGTCACTGGGCCGCGGGTGCCTTCTGGCGCTAGCGCTAACTTGTAATCGGATTTTGACTCAAACAGCTGCACGGCGGCATCGACTAAGTTGTTATTCTTGCGCCGATCCACCGGACTGCCGCCAATGGCGCGGAAAAACCAGCCCCAAGGCGGGATAAAGAGTTGGTGTTTGCCGAGAAAGTGAATGCGGATACCTAGGGCGGCACGGGCTAAAATGCCGACAATGAAGTCCCAGTTACTAGTGTGCGGCGCAACTATGATGATGTATTTAGCACAGTCGGGCAGTTGGCCTTCTATCTGCCAGCCTGAAGTTTTAAGTAGCCAACGGCAAAGTGGTGTAAACATAGTTCGGTGCCCAGAGTCGAAAAATTAATAATATCATCAGCTTTTTTAGATTTTAAACTGGCTTAAACAAGATAGTCTGTACTGAATTCGGTATAGTACAGTTTAACCTGATTGATTGTGGGGGAATGATACTATGTTGAAAAATGGACTATTAAACAAGGTTATCTGGCAGCGTGTTTTTGCGGCGCTGTTACTCTTGCTGACTTGTCATGTTAATGCGGTGCCGACGGATGAAATTACGCAGATGCTTAAAGGCCAAGAAGACGCCTGGAATCGCGGCGATCTCGATGCTTATATGCAAGGCTATTGGAAGAGTGATCAACTGCGTTTTGTCTCTAATGGTAAGTTTCGTTTTGGCTGGGAAGAAACTCTCGCTGCCTATAAGAAAAATTATCCAAATAAAGAAGCGCTTGGTGAACTGAAGTTCACTATCAAAGAAATAAAAATGCTCAGTAATTACGCCGCTATGGTTGTTGGGCGCTGGGATTTACGGCGGATAAAAGATGCCCCAACGGGCGTGTTTACTCTGTTGATTGAAAAAATCGACGATCGTTGGGTGATCACTATGGACCACAGTTCAGACTAAACCGTGTCCTTTACACTCAGTGCTGCACAGCAGTTCAAATTAGATTTGCGATAATAAACAGTCTGGTTTGGTGGGCGGCTCGGCGGGCAGAGTTAAATGGAAATCCTGCTGTCCAAGCTGTCTACCTTTGCCATCGTATCTCACTTCGGTGAAATGCATACCGCCCTCAGCATCTTCAAGCAGAATGCTGGTGGAGCGGGTGCCATAGTCGGGGTGACGAATATAAATCGCAGCTAAACGCCGTTCCCACTCGATCCCGACTCCCGTATTCGGCAGCTCATTATCTTGCGGCTGGGAATCGTCTTTCATTAGTTGTAACAGTACTTGCACTTCTATACTGCTGGACTGGCTGATTGCCGCTTCTAATGCCTGCTGTCCCTTCGCCATTTTCGGCCAAATATCATCGAGTGCACCATTGCTAATGGCATGAAATCCATCGGCAAGTTTTACTGTGTCTTTATTGATACTGTTAAAACAATATAAGTCTGTACCTTGGCCGAAGATGAGATTGAACGGCTGATAATTGTCGCTATGTTCAACGAGCCAATTAGGGCACACGAGCGATCCTGAGTTGAGCGTCATAGTAATCAGCTCGCCACGACTCCGCATGGCTTCAGGGTTCTTTTGCGGAACGCGCAGATTGGTTACGCCTGCGATTTGTCCTTGTCTATTGATGCCAAACCAAGTGCCACCGGCCTGCAGATCTTTACCCGCGAGTATGTTTTCTTCCGGCGGCC
This sequence comes from Shewanella sp. SM87, assembly GCF_025653705.1. Taxonomy (NCBI): domain Bacteria; kingdom Pseudomonadati; phylum Pseudomonadota; class Gammaproteobacteria; order Alteromonadales; family Shewanellaceae; genus Shewanella; species Shewanella sp. SM87. The sequence continues at coordinate 70,787 of NZ_JAKKSC010000012.1, read as the reverse complement.
AAAAATGCGCTGGCACAGTTGGTCTATGATGAAACTCATCGCGGTTGGCACAGATGATTAAGGGATACTTAGGATGGGCATTAATGGCGACAAAGAGTATGCACATAGCAGGCTAAATTAATCCAAAGGTAGATTAACTTAGCCTGTCTGCTCACAAATGAACAGCGTTAGTGGTGCGAGTGCTTATCCGTTTTTGCGTGTTCATGTGCATGTTTATCAGCACTAGGTGTCACAACAGATTTCTGCTCGTCTGTGTGCGAAGCGCTAGATTCATGAGTATGTGTATTCTCGTGGGAATGGCTATGGGCGTGGCTGTGCGAATGACTATGCGCATGAGCTACCGGTTTGCTGAGCATTAAGCGGCGTAAAAATTTACGTGGACCTAAGCGCAGTAAGCTGGCAGCAAACAACCCTGAGAGGATCAGTAGTGCAATTAAGTTCACGACTTCAGGCAAGGTAAATAAGGAGAACCATAGTGGTAAGCGTAAGGCTGCGGCTAAACTCAGCGCAATAATACTCAGTAATATCGCCCTTTGCGTCCATGTCATTAACTTAAGCTGAGCTATGTTGAGCACAGGTGCTGCAATCAGCGGCATCATAATCGCGATAGGATTCCAACCACTATAAGCCAGTGCAAGAGCGAGTACGGCGGCGCCTAAGTTGCAGAAACGCATTGGTAAAAATACAAGCAATAGCACAACAACCTGTAGCAATGGATTGCTTAAGGGCATTGAAGGGTGGCCAATTAAATTCACTAATACTAGGCTAAGTAAAATCCAAGGTGCGCTGCGATCGACTAAATGAGCAAAGCCGAAACGCAGTGAATTGCTGGGTAATTTAGTGTGTGGATCGGTAATGGTGACGTTAGCATGGCTTAAATATGCACTCAGAATAAACACTACAAGCAATTGGAATAACGCTAACCAAGGGCCGAGAAGTAGAGCTGTGATCACTAAGGCTTCAGGCCCTGCTAAGCGTTGGAACCAGCGACGGGCTAAACTGCCATCCTGCGGCGTCAAACCTAATTTAAAGCGCAGCGCAGCCGCACCATAGCTTAGCAGCAACACGGGTGCGAGCTTTAATAGCCAAGTCATTAATTGCTCTGTGCTGTGATCATGGTGGGCATGTTCGTGGCCGCCTGAATCCATTAATAGCAATATCACGAGTAAACCGATGCCGAGCAAACTACCTATGCCAGCTTGGTATTCATATTTGCCTTGCGTATCACTTTCATGCTGACCATGGGGTTGATGTAGTACCACATGCAGAATTGTGCCAGTAATAAAGGCTTGTAAGTAGACAGTGTCATCGATATTTAAATAAGGAAGTAGTTGCTCACCGGCGAAATAGCCTATGCCTGTAAATAGCATCTGGGCTGCAAAGATCATGAGTGTCCAACGTGTTCCGAGATGGGGTTTAAGTATCCACCATACTGCAAAACCGACGGGTAATTGGTGGAGTATGACACCAAGAGCTAGCAGAATGGAGTTATCGTCTTGCTGCGCCAAAACCATAGCGGTGCCATCGGTGATGGTATGCAGTAATAAGCCACCAATACCCAAGAAAAGCGTAAAATTATGGGTGACTTCTGAATAACGGTGAAATAGGCGTTCGCTGGCGGTAGGCCCCCAGATGCCGAGGAGTACAAAGATGATCGCAAGCATGCCACCATGCTCGAGTAATTCTGGCAAGATGTGGATCAGCACTAATCCGCCTAATGAGACGAATATAAAACCATCGAGACCCTTTTGTAAGCCACTACTCGATGAGAAGTAGCGATAAAACAGAGGGCCAATTAAGAGTGCGATACAGCTAGCAAGAAGATAGAGCATGGATTCCACGGAAAATTTGCTGAAAAAACGCCATAGTATACCAGCTGTAAAGCAAAGTGAGCAGTGACTTGCAGGCAATTTACTCAACTGACATTTTATACTGTGTTTTGAAGGGGAGAATTTTATTCACTTTGGCCATTCTGCGGAGAAATTTTCAGATCTAACTCGAGAAAAGGTACTATACCCAAGCTACCTGAAGATACGAGTTTCAGAGCGCCTAGGGTGCTTCAATTCAAGGCGCATCAATGACAGAATGTCGGCCACCTTTTGAATTGTTGCAACACGGAAGTGGAGCTCCCTAGGCGCTCCGTTCCGGCGGGTTGTAACGTACTTTATGCCGTGTTGGTTATTTTTAACTTAGCCCACTAGGTCCGCAAATAACCGCCTTGCCTAAAGTGCGTTACATTCCCGCTGAATCCTGCATCTTCAGGTTGTTTGGGTATATAATATCGGCTTATGTTGGCTTGGGTGTTGATACGTTAAATGGATATATTTTCTGCTGCGGTAATGTTGTTTCTGATCATGGACCCTTTGGGGAATTTGCCGATTTTCGCATCGATTCTGCGACATATCGATCCCAAGAAACGTCGTAAGGTACTGATCCGCGAGTTACTTTTCGCCTTAGTGATCATGCTGTCTTTCCTTTATGCGGGTGAAGCAATTTTAAGTTTCTTAAATCTTCGTTCCGAATCTGTGAGTATTGCAGGCGGTATTATTCTGTTTTTGATCGCGATTAAGATGATTTTCCCCCAACCCGGTGGTGTCGTTGGATTAGCCGCGGGAGAAGAGCCTTTTATCGTGCCTATGGCTATTCCCTTGATGGCGGGCCCATCGATTCTTGCAGCCTTGATTTTACTGGCGCATACCGATAGCTCACGTATGGGCGATTGGACCATAGCGTTAGTGTCAGCTTGGGGGGCGAGTGCGGTGATCTTAATGTTTTATAAACTTTTCACCCGTGTGCTGGGGGAAAAGGGGCTCACAGCAGTCGAGCGTTTGATGGGTATGGTGCTGGTCATGATCTCAGTGCAAATGTTCCTCGACGGTATTTCAAACTATCTGAAAACCGCTGGCTAACTTTATCTAGTTTGATCAAAACGAAACCGTATTAACGTTGTTAATGCGGTTTTTTTATGGCTGAGATTTGGCTTGGAATTGAGTCAGCACAGAGGTTTGCTGAATATTTGCTGACAAAAGTGCAAATCTTACCTGCGAACAGGTGTATCAAGTTGTTACTGAGGTGCAGTGCTGCTAATGTCGAAAACTCTGTCTCTATCACTTGAAGACGGATAAACCCTGAGTAGGTTACTAATTAAAGGCAATTTGTCTTAATACAAAGAGACACTAGTCTTAATAAATAGAATGGCGTAAACGGCGTTAGCTGTTACAGAAGGATGTTAAAAATGCGAAGTACAAAAGGCGTAACAGCGTTTGGACTGATGTTGGCATTGATTAGCGGCGCGAGTATTGCCGCTCCGAATCATACGCCTGCAGATGCGGGTGTGATTAATAAAGATCGAATTTTATATTGGTTGATTAAGCGTGGCGAAGTGGCCGCCGATGCCAGTGATAGCGTAAAGCAGGAGGCGATAGAAGCTTATATTCATCGCGCCACTTTGGCACAACCCAAAGCGCCGCGCATCGAAGTTGAAGCTGAACATGCGCGTCTACAAAGAGCTAAGTCATCGCAAATGATGCGCTCATCCGCACAGCGTTTACAGGCCGATGCGGATGTAAAGAAAACCGTAAAAGTGCTCACGGTATTAGTGGATTTTGCTGATCTAAAACATGATAACAATGGCTTAAAAGCGGGGGATACAGACATGTATTACCCGAGTTATCCTGCGTCCCACTACAAGGAATTACTCTTTTCGCCTACGGGCTTCAAAGGTCCACAGGGGCAGACGTTAGATTCGGGGTATCAATATTATCAAGCGGTTTCTGGGCAAACCTTCTCCTTTACTGGGGATGTGAAGGGCTGGTATACCGCCTCGCAAAATGCTGAATACTATGGTGTTAATGATCCAGATACCCGTAGTGATTCACAGGTCGAACAATTGGTAAAAGAAGCCGTATCTCAAGCTGTTGCAAATATGTCTGCAGCTGAGTTGGCGAGTTATGATGTTGAAGACCAAAATGATTTGAACAATAACGGTAATTACGATGAGCCCGATGGCATTATCGACCATGTGATGATTTTCCACTCTAGCGTAGGCGAAGAGGTCGGCGGCGGAAAACTAGGATCGAGTGCGATATGGTCGCATCGATATTATGTCGACCAAGCAACCAATGGTTATGCGCTTCCTGGTACGAACAAAAAAGTATTCGGTTATACAATCCAGCCTATCGATGCGGCAACGGGCGTGTGTACCCACGAGTTTGGCCATGATCTAGGTCTGCCTGATGAGTACGATACCTCTGAAAATGATAAGAAAGACGGCTCGCCTGTGGGGCTATGGTCTTTAATGTCTGGTGGTAGTTGGGCTGGTGCTATTCCTGGCGCTCAGCCGAGTGGTTTTAGTCCTTATGCTCGATCTTATCTACAGAAAAGATACAAAGGTAAGTGGTTGAATGAACGTGAAATCACCTTAGATAGCATTCCCAAATCAGGCATGGAAGTGACGTTGAATGAGGCGGTTAATCATCAGGCGGTTAATCAGATCTCTATTCCGCTCCCTCTTGTGTTAATTCCTTTTAAAACACCTTATCAGGGCAGTTATCAGTACTATTCTGGCCAAGGAAATATGCTGAATAACAGCATGAATTTTAATGTTAATTTACCTGCCGTAACCACAGATAAACTGATTCTGAGTATGAAGGCTAGTTGGAGTATTGAGCCTAACTATGACTACATGCAGGTGAAAGTGGATGGTGTGGCCATTGCGGGTAATTACACTAAGTCGAACAATGCAATGAATAGTGCTCGTCATATCATCACTGGTGAATCGTCTGCGCTTGCTCAGGCGGAAGGTCGCGATGCTTGGGTAACATTAGAATATGATTTATCAGCATATTCTGGAAAATCTGTTGCTGTCGAAATCAACTATGTCACTGATGATTATACCTCTGAGTCAGGGATCGCTATTGATAACATCAGCATTAAACAAAATACCACTGAGTTATATAGTGATAACGCTGAAGTCGCGGATAAAATGACGTTTTACGGCTATAGCCGGATTAAGGATTCTCGTCCGGATCCCAAATCTCAGTCTCGTTATATTATCCAGCTGCGTAGCCATAATGGTGTCGATGCGGGTTTGAAAGCAAAAAGCTTTGATCCCGGAGTTTTACTCTGGTTAGAAAATTTTAGCTACAGTGACAATAACGTTTCAGACCACGCTGGCCATGGCTTGATTGGCGTGATTGATGCTGACCAAAATATGATTGGCACTCGCTCTACCGACGTACAAATTCGTGATGCGGCCTTTAGTACAGTAAATCAAACCTTCTATTTGGAGGACAATCATCGCGATGCTGTCAGCCTGTTCGATGACAGTTTTGATTACAGCGCGCCACTACAGCCACAGTCAGGTATGGTGTTGCAGCAGCTAGGGTTGACAATGCAGGTACTATCTCAAGCCAGCAACAATAGTACTGCGGTTATTCGTCTTGCTAATGCGAACTCTGATGCTATAGCGCCGTTAACTGTCAGTTTTGGTAAGACAGTTAGTCAATTAGCGGTGAACTTCACCAGTAACGTTGATGGTGGTATGGGAGTATTAACCTACGCTTGGGATTTTGGTGATGGCACGACAAGCACTGTCACGGCGCCAACCCATACCTATGCGAAGGCGGGCACTTATACTGTGAAGCTTACAGTGACAGATGCGCAAAATACTAAGGCGATTAGCAGTTCGACGGTAACGGTTGTTGCACCTGTTACGCCTCCAGTAACTCCGCCGGCCAGTGAGAGTTCAGGTGGCGGCAGCTTAGGTTGGTTAAGCCTTGCTTTCCTTAGCTTATTGACTTGGCGCCGCCAGTTAAATGTGCACTAAGTTGATTGTTTGAAACACGAACAAAAATGCCTCTGATCTAGAGGCATTTTTTATCTGTCTTGAGGCTAAATTCTGACTAAGCTTTGGATGAAGTCTAAAGTTTACAACTGACGGATAGCTTGCTCGGCCGCTGGCAGAAAGATTTCGCTGACGATCATTTCATGCTCACCGTGATGGAAATAGCGGCGGCGTCCCCAGAGTGCATGTTCGACACTTTGATCTAAACTTTCAGCTAAGTGGGCAAGGCGACTACAGGTTTCGAAACTGGCAACTTCGATTCTACCGGGGATGAAGTTATCTTGGCTAAACAGTAATTCACCTAAGGGGCGAGTACCCAAACTAAGGAAATCCATTTTGCGCTCGGCCATTAATTTTTCAGGGATTAAGGTTCTGGCAAATACCCAAGGTATCGAGTCGAGGCAAAGCAAGACTTCACGGATCCATACAGCACCTTGCTGGGGATATTCGCCCTCTAAGGGAGCATGCAGTCCTTCGCCTAGTACCTTTACTTCAAATTGAGCGCAGCAAGTTTTGAGTTTTTGCGTTAGGCTGCCAGTGGCAAGCAACCATTCTTTCAAGGGCGATTTGGGGAGTTTGTCGGCTAGATCGGCTGAAAACCACTGAATAGATTCACCATAGGGAAAGCTTAAGCTAGTCACATTCATTAAATACTCGTTACAATATAAACAAACGTCGGCAGTCTAGCATGTCGCGACGCGAGCATATATACCCAAGCTACTTCCAGATACGGATACTGCATCTTCAGGTTGTTTGGCTATATAGATTGGGAAGTTTCTTCCATTACCATTATTGTTTTAGGGAGCCGTAAGTCGCTATGAAAAAATTACTCTCAGTCTGTCTTATCCTGTTTACAAGTGTTTTCAGTGTTTATGCGGCCGATGAAAAAGAAGCTGCACCTGCAGCAGCAACCCCACCTACGGGTGAGTATGCCTACTATGGTTTCGAACCCGAAATTGTCACTAACTACATTTCTAATCGCAAGAAATTGGGTTTTGTGAAGATTAGCGTTGAGTTAATGGTAAAGAGTCCAGATGATCTAGTGACAATTGAGCTCCATAATCCATTATTGCGAGCCGCAATTGTTGAAGTGTTAGGCAATCAATCGGAAGAGAAGATTAAATCACTCACGGGTCGTGAAGAGATTCGTCGAGAGTGCTTTGAAATGGTCAACAATTTGATCACCAAAGAAGCTGGCAAACCCTTGATCGTAAACTTATTGTTTACCTCTTATCTGTACGATTAATTTACTGCCCCATTCCATGGGCTGACTTAGATCGGCCCACTGCGTTACAAGAGCTATTATGTCAAAACCTGCCGTTAAACCCGTCCAATTAGTGACTGCGAAACGCCTAACGAGTACAGCCAACATTGGTCATGCAAAAACTAAAGCACCAAAGCAGGCTAGAACTGAGGTGAAAGGCAAAGTGAAGTCGGTCAAAAACAGGCCTAGTGCTGAGATCAAAAAAGCTTTGCATCCTCGAAATGTACACTTGAACGGCTATGATTTTCCGGCGCTGATGAGTTCATTCCCTAAGCTAAAAGCCTTTGTTCGACCCACGCCTTATGGGGCTTTATCGGTCGATTTTGCCGATCCGTTAGCAGTTAAAATCCTTAATGCGGCGCTACTGAAACACCATTATGGGATTGAATCTTGGGATATTCCTGATGGAGCGTTATGTCCTCCTATTCCCGGTCGAGTCGATTATTTACATTATTTAGCAGACCTTCTAGCCGAAGGCGATGATGTATTTGCTTTGGATAAAACTAGGGTATTAGATATCGGCACTGGCGCAAACGGTATTTATCCCATATTGGGTTGCCAAGTATACGGTTGGCAATTTGTCGCCTCGGATATTAATGCCCATTCACTCAGTAATGTGCAGAGTATTATTGAGCAAAACCCAGTGCTGCAAGGGCAGATAGGTTTACGATTACAGCCAAATGACAAGGCGGTCTTCAAGGGAATCATTCAAGCCGGAGAATGTTTTGCGTTAACCCTGTGCAATCCGCCATTTCATGCCTCTATGGCTGAGGCGAGCGAAGGTACAAAGCGTAAGGTGAATAATCTGCAGCTCAATCGGGGTGGCTTGGTAAAGGCTGCGCCTAAGCTGAATTTCGGCGGTCAAGCGGCTGAGCTTTGGTGCCAAGGCGGTGAACGACAGTTTCTAGCGACTATGATCCGTGAGAGCCAAATATTTGCAGATCAATGCTTATGGTTTACCAGTCTAGTGTCGAAGAAGGAAAACCTGAAACCTTGTTATCAAGCCTTAGCGCAGTTGAAAGTCGATACTGTGAAAACGATTGAGATGCAGCAGGGTAATAAAATTACGCGGGTTTTAGCGTGGAGCTTCCAGTCAGCAGCTAAGCGCAAAATCTGGCGCGGTGAACACTTAGCCCGTTAAGACTGTTGGGTATGACCCAATTAAGTACAGCTAACAAAACAGGCGCTAATGGCGCCTGTTTTTATTAAAAGTAAAAATAGCCACAGTTACTGTGGCTTTTCTTCCTTATGATCGCGACGGAATAACGCCCACTCTTCAATTGCTTCACCGCTGGGTAAGGTGCAGATCCCATGTTCACCTTCAGCGGTTTTCTCAATTGTTAAGTTGCCGCCAATGGAGACACAATACTCAGAGGCGGGATTGGCTATTTTTGCTTGTTCAGTATCACTGCATCCGACTAATACCAGACTCGCCAGAAGTGGAGCAGTAACAAGCAGGAATTGGATTTTCATAGACACTCCTTGGTGAGTTATTTTCGCCCTAAAATCCGCAGGATCCGTAGGAACAAGTTGATGATATCCATATACAAAGCGGCGGCGCTATCGATGGCATTATCTATGGTTTTAGGGATTTGATTCGCTCGTCCCCAGTCATAACCAATATAACCGCAGAAAATCAGCACGACTATCCAATCTAAAATGCCGTGGTGAGTATTAAAGATAAACACTTCAATCAGTTCGACGACGATAACGAGCAATAAAGCAATCGTGAGTGCGCCGGAAATTTTTTGGAAAAAGGCGGGGAAGAGTGTGCCTAAACACATCATGGCTATGGTCACTAGCCCTGTGATACGAATGGCTTCAGTCACCAATTCGGGATCGTATTGACTGACCACCATATTGATAATTAAGCCGAAGGGCACGACCACAAAGTTGTAGCCAATAAAACTGACAACGGGGTTAGTCGATTTTTGGAACAGATAAATCCCAAAGAAACAGGAGGCGAAATAGCCGATAAAGAAAATCCAAGGATTAACACTGGCAATCGCCTCTGGGTCGATATTGGTGACCATCCAATAGTTAACGGCAAAACCCCAAATTAGCGTGAGGCCGATAACGAGGTTGTAAATACCTGCACCAACTATGGGGTCGTCTGTGGTCATGCGGTCAAATACACTGTTTTCCGAATCCATATGTTTTCCTTGTGATTTCCTTATTTTAACGGGCCATTAAGCGTCATCAGTGTTGAGTTATATGACGGCAAATTAAGCGGTGGCAATTAAGCTAGTGTAAATAAAGCCGTTTTTCAAGCGAGAACAACCTAAGCCCCTTTAGTGCCACAAACACTGCAGCGGACTTGTTTTGGTAACTTCATCTCGCGAAACTCCATCGTCATCGCATCTATCATCAAAATGCGTCCCGCTAAGGTTTTACCCATGCCAGTAATCACTTTGATAGCTTCAACCGCCTGCAAACAACCTATCATGCCGACGACAGGGGCTAGGATACCCGATTCAACGCAGCTCAGTTGTTGCTCGCCAAATAGGGCGCTAAAGCAATGATAACAAGGCGTTTCGCTGTGATAATCGAACACAGTGACCATGCCTTCCATCCGAATTGCCGCGGCAGACACTAAGGGTACTTTATACTTAAAACAACTGAGATTAAGTTGCTCGCGCACACTGACATTATCGGTACAGTCGAGCACTAGGCCGTGATCGGCGACTAGGGCGTCAATCTCATAATCATCTAATACGGCATTGATAATATTGATCTTAATAAAGGGATTGAGCTGGCTGAGGCTCTGTTTAGCCGATTCGACTTTAGGCTGGCCGACATTGGCATCTTGATGAAGCACTTGGCGCTGCAAGTTGGATAATTCAACTGTATCAAAATCGACCAGTGTCAGTTCACCAATACCCGCAACTGTCAGGTACTGGCTGGCGGCACAGCCCAAACCGCCAGCGCCTATCATCAGCACTTTGGCTTGTTTTAAGCGTTCTTGACCGTCGATATCCATAGCCTTGATGGATATTTGGCGGCTGTATCTTAAGAGTTCGCTGTCGCTGAGAATATCTTTTGGCACATTCATTGGGATTTTCCTAGCAAAGCACGCTGTTAAATGGCTCGACAGTCACTTGGGTGCCAGCGGGAGTATCACCTTGGAATTGCTCCAATAAAACGAAACAGTTTGCTAAGCTCATCGAAGTCAACATGCCAGAACCTTGGCTACCAGTAATGGCAACTTCAAGTTTACCTTGTGCATTACGGCTTAAAATGCCACGTTGATATTCGACGCGGCCCGGTTGTTTACGCACGGGCGTGGTGAGCGTAGCGTCTAACATCAAAGGTGCAACTGGGGTTAACCCCTGCATCTTGTTCAGTATTGGCCAAACGAGTTTGTAAAACGTCACCATAGAAGACACGGGATTCCCCGGTAAACCACAGAATATCGCTTTGCCGATACGGCCCATGGCGAAGGGCTTGCCTGGTTTGATGGCGAGTTTCCAGAAGGTAATTTTGCCTTCCTCATCAAGAATTTGTTTAGTGAAATCCGCTTCACCGACCGACACGCCACCCGAGGTTAATACCATGTCGGCTTGGCTGGCAGCATGGCGAAATGCCTGACGTATGGCTTCAGGATCATCGGCAATCACGCCTAAATCGAGCCATTCCACGTTAGCGCGGCTGAGTAAACCTTGGATCGAGTAACGGTTTGAATCGTAAATTTGTCCTAGGGCTAATTCGCTGCCAACGGGACGCAGTTCATCGCCAGTGGAGAAAAAGGCCACTTTAAGCTGACGATAAACTCGCACTTGGCTAACGCCAATCGTGGCCAACACTCCGAGTTCGGCGGCACCAATTTGAATGCCAGCACTGAGCACTTTAGTGCCTTGGGTGAGTTCTTCACCGCGGCAACGCACATTGGCGCCTTGCGCCCTAGGGTGGCGGATATGAATAATCTCTCCTTCAACCTCGGCTTCTTCCTGCATTTGCACTGTGTCATAACCTGTAGGCACAGGCGCGCCTGTCATGATCCGCACGCAGGTATTAGGTTTGGCTTCACCTTTAAAACCATGGCCAGCGAAGGAACTGCCGATAAGGCGCAATGCGGTCTGATTGGTTTGCGTATTTAAGTCGACAAAACGGAAGGCGTAGCCGTCCATAGAGGAGTTGTTAAAGGGCGGCAGGTCGATGCAGGAAGCTAAATCTTCTGCTAGGACGCGGCCAAGGGCATGGGGAAGCAATACGACTTCGGTGTCTGACACTGGGCTAACTTGCTCGAGCAAAAGGGGAATAGCTTGATCTGGATGCATTAAGCTAGGTTGCGAACAAGGATCGGCTGTTACGGACATTAGGGTCTGCCTTATATGCAATGGGTCGTAATGACGCTGAATGAATTTCCACCTGATTATGACTGGCTATTATGCCACGGTGATCTGGGATGGCTATGATTTGCATGTGAGTTTCTGTGATAGGCCAGTCAGTTTTTTCTGCCACTTTGGGCGATAACCTCGCTAGAAGTCACACAATTTACTGCGCTAATTCGAGGGTTGAACGCGAGTCGATGAACAAATGAAAATCATTTTTATCAATGAATCATTAACTTAGCAAGAAATCCAAAGGTAAATTTTGTTGCTTTTGTCGACCCCCTTGATGACAATGTCCCCCATGATTCAGTTCGAATGCAAAAGAGGATTTACTATGCTGTCTGCAACTATGATCGAAAAGTTGAATGAACAAATTAATATGGAGTTCTTCTCCTCAAATTTATACCTGCAAATGAGTGCGTGGTGTGAAGATCAGGGATTTGAAGGCGCAGCTAAGTTTATGCGTGAGCACGCGGATGAAGAAATGGGCCATATGCGCCGTCTGTTCACGTATGTGAGTGAAACCGGTGGCTTACCTTTGTTAGGTGCGATTGCGGCGCCACAGTCACAGTTCGATTCTTTACTGGCGTTGTTTGAATTAACCTATGAGCATGAGCAGCTGATTACCCGTCAGATCAATGCCTTGGCCCATGCCGCATTTTCGAATCAAGATTACTCAACCTTTAATTTCTTACAATGGTATGTCGCTGAGCAGCATGAAGAAGAAAAGTTGTTTAAGTCGATTGTCGATAAGATACGTTTAGTGGGCGAAGATGGTAAGGCACTGTTCTTTATCGATAAAGATTTAGCTAAGCTAGCCTCTAAGGGTGGCGAAAGCATAATGAACGGTCAAAGCCAAACACAGGCTTAAGCCCGTTTTATTTGCCACAAAAAAGCAGCCTAGGCTGCTTTTTTGCTCTTTATCGTTTTATTTTTTATAAGCTTAGATATTCACGCATTTATCTTGATAGCCATCATTCAACAGTGCTGTGTGCTTGATGCGTAGCAAGGGAGTGATCTCGTTGAAGGGGAGCGGTTTGGAGATCAAATACCCTTGAGCGAAGTGACAACCTAAATCTCGTAGGAAGTGCCACTGTGCTTCGGTTTCTATGCCTTCAGCAACTAACTCCATTTCTAGGCTTTGCCCCATCATGACAATCGCTTTGACTAAGTTGGCGTTCGAGTTATTTTCGAGGGCATTTTCCACAAAGCTGCGGTCGATTTTAATCACTGAAATCGGGAATTTTTTCAGATAACTCAGGGAAGAATAACCCGTACCAAAGTCATCGATATAGATTTGCGAGCCTAAATGACGAATAGACTCGAGCGTGCTCAAGCAATGGCTGGCATCGCCCATCAGCATGCTTTCAGTGATCTCAATATGCACATTTCGTGGGTTAACGTGGTGGCGGTTGAAGCACTCTTGCAACACTTGGTCGAACCCCATACCGCGTGTATTGATACATTGGCGGCTGGAAACATTAATCGCGACATTGATATTTAAGCCACTTTTCTGCCATTGCCTCAGGTCATGCATGGCTTGGTTGAGCACCCATTCGCCCATAGGCTCTATCAGTCCGGTTTCTTCGGCTAATGGGATAAATTGATCCGGCGGGATCAACCCAAGCTCGGGATCTTGCCAGCGGATAAGGGCTTCGACGCTGCAGACACTTCCGGTTTGCATATCCACGATAGGTTGATAATGCAGGGCAAATTCATTTTGTGCCACGGCACGGCGTAGACGTTGTTCTAACTCCATCCGGGCGAACATGGCTTGATTCATACCCGCGGTGAAGTATTTAAAATTGTTCCGTCCCGCATCTTTGGCTTGATACATGGCGGTTTCGGTATTGCGGGTGAGTGAGCCGGTATCTAACCCATCTTCGGGATAGACGCCAATACCAAAGCTGGCCGAAATCTGGATCTCGCGGTCATTTAAGTTAAATGGCATACCTAAGGTTTCAATGATTCGGGTTGCCATGTGTTCGATGGCGAGTTCGTTAGTCAGTCGTGGCAAGATAAGCACAAACTCGTCGCCACCGATACGTGCGATAAAATCGGTTTTCCCCGCAATGCCTTCTAAGCGCTTTGCGACATCTTTAAGTAATAAGTCGCCAGTGGCATGGCCTTGTACATCATTGATATATTTGAATTGATCCAAATCAATCAGCAAGATAGCCAGCTTGCGAGAGTCATGCTGCGCCACATGGATTTCGTGCTGCAGTCGTTCATTGAACAGCTTACGATTAGGCAGCCCAGTTAACCCATCGAAGTTGGCCTGATACCAAAGATCCTGCTCATATTGCTTACGCTTACTGATATCCATTAATAAACCAATATGTTGGATTATTTTACCTTGCTCATTTCGCACCACAGTGATCGCTAGATACTCGGGATATACTTGGCCATCTTTGCGTTTATTCCAAACTTCACCCTCCCATTTCCCTTCTTTTTGTAGTGACTCCCACATGGCGGTGTAAAAGTGCTTAGGATGACGGCTAGAGCTGAGTAGGGAGGGACTGCGGCCTTTCACCTCTTCCAATGTATAGCCAGTAATATTGCAGAAAGCCGGATTGACCAGTTCGATATGGTTGTCGGCATCAGTCACCACTATGCCTTCGGCAGAATAGTCAAACACAGCTGCAGCGCGGCTTAGGGCATGGTTCGCTTTTTGCCGTTCGCTAATCATACGGTTCATGGCACGGGCCATGCGGGCGAGTTCATCTGTGCCTGAGACTTGGATATTAATATTGAGCTGTGGATCTGCTGCCATTTGCTGCATGTCATTGGCAATCTTAGTGATCTTATCCATAAAATTGCGGATTATCTTTCGTCCAAGCCAAAGTGTGATGGTCGCGGTGAACAAAGCCGAGAACAAGTATAAGCCGAGTAAGATTAAGGTGTGGTTTTGTTGATATTCGCTCTGCTGCGCCATGTTCTTGGTGATATTTTGCGCCAGCAAATGTAGTTGATTGATACGCTGAGTGGTGAGATCCCACCACTCCTGGCTATCAATTGGATGTGGCGGCATTAATAGTTGGCTCATCGCTTGGCTTAATTTGTCCTCGCTGGCAGGGACTTGCGCGATGGCTTTGATCTCCGTCATCGGCAAACCTTGCTGCTTCAGTTGCTGCAACTTGACCATGCTGAACTGGTATTGATCTATGCTGTCCTCAATGGTTTTCAGCGCTGCTTTAAATTCGGGTAGAAAGCGGGTCTCATGACTGAGTTCATCCAAATTAAGCTGAATCGTCGCAAGTGCGGTATTAAATTTTTTCAGTGAAAGCTCATCGCCCTTTAGTAGATAGTTCTCGAAACTATCCATTAAGCCACCGTAACCTAAGTAAGCATTAATATTTTGTGCCAGAGCACTAATGCGAGTTTGTTGTTCAATTTGTTTGCTGATTTGCAGAATGCGTTGATTTTCTGGCGAATCTTGTAGGTTTTGCAGCAAGGACTTTCTTTCGGAAATTGATGCATTACTTGCGTGCATCACGGCTCGATCATATTCATACATGAAGGAGATTATGGTGCGGTAATCATTAATATTGAGTGACTTGCTGCTCAGTAATTGATTGATGGCACTTCGTTCTTTTACGGCCAACTCCTGCACCATAAGCAGGTTCAAGAGATCGGTATAGGCGCGGGATTGGTTGATTTCATTGGTTTGTAACTGCAATAACTGGATGAGCTGCAAAAGCTGAGTGTGGAATTGATTATAGAGATCTGTAAACTGGCTCATTGTACCGTTAGCATGGTTTTGGTGGACGTTAGCGAGTTTGTGGCCTGTGAGTTTGAGCGCATCTAACAATGCGTTCATTTTGTTTGCTTCAATACTTTTAGGGTCGAGCGCCTCCAGAAGATGCTCTAAAGGCTCGCTGTTCAGTAATGCATCGAGTGCTTTTGACCTAGTCGCTTGTTGCTGTAATAGCACTTCATCGGTTGGTCGCTGATTTGTACTTAGACCATATTCGTTTTGCAACTGATAGAGTAGCTCAGTGATTTGTGCCGTCGTTTGTACCGCAAGATGACTGTGCTTGGCCGAGTGTGATTCCTTTATTAAGTCATGCATGCGCGTCAGAATGAAAAAGCTCATCATTAATAATGGGACTAACGAAAACAGAATGAGCTTTTGCTTCAAACTGAGATGGTGTAGCGCTGACGGCATTAAAGATCACTCCACTCGTTCGCCTAGGCAGAAAAAGAAAATTCAACGTAATAACGTTGAATCCGAGTTACAAATAGGACTAGGCACAGGGTGAGGATATTTAACATAGGCAGCCAGCTACCGCGACCTTTAGTTTATGGATATCTAATCTAGGTCACGAAATTAAGCAAATTGTTATATATCATGCTAAGAGACTATTTTTATTAACCTATTTTGCACCTATCAAACAAGCATTTGCTTTGTCTGTGATGTGAAGCAGTATTTCATCATTCGAAAGAATGACTTGTTTAACTTTACCTTTTATCGTTTTTTTAGTGCATTAGGTGGAACGCGATTGTTAACGGTAAATCTACTTAAATAAAAAGGACGTTTGCCGCAGCGAAACGTCCTTCTATTTAAATCAATGCCCTAGATTCAGGCGATTGGCGCGTTATCTAGCCGACATTGGCCAGCAATGATTTGCGATAAACGACAATATCTTCAATCGTTAACACGGGTATATTGTGCTGAGTTCCGAAGGCAATAATTTCGGGCAAACGCGCCATAGTGCCATCGGTGTTAGTGACTTCACACAATACGCCAGCGGCTTTTAAACCCGCGAGTTGCATTAAATCAATAGTGCCTTCAGTGTGACCACGGCGGGTCAACACCCCACCCGGTTGGGCGCGAAGTGGATACACATGGCCAGGACGAGCGAGATCACTTGGCTTAGCGCCATCGGCAATCGCCGCTTTAATGGTGGTCACGCGGTCTGCAGCAGAAACGCCAGTCGTCACACCGACTTTAGCTTCAATACTCACAGTAAACGCCGTGCCGTATTGGCTCGAGTTGTTTTCCACCATAGGGGGCAACTCGAGGGCTTTGACTTTTGCATCGGGTAAACACAGGCAAACAATACCGCTACATTCACGGATGAGCATGGCCATTTGAGCGTTAGTCAGCGTCTCGGCAGCGAAAATTAAATCGCCTTCGTTTTCTCTATCTTCGTCATCGACAACTAACACACCTTGGCCTTGACGCAGGGCATTAAGACCCGCTTCAACGCGTTCGATAGCAGTACCAAAAGGAGCAAGTAAAGACTGATTCATGGTTAATATCCTTAAATAAACGACATTGGAATATCCAGAATCAGGGCGTGCAGAAATACAACGTAATCAAACCAAAAGGCTCGATTTTGCTGTAGCAATATCACTTCACTTGGTGTGAAGTTATTGCAAAACATGAGGCTAACACTGAGATACACAAGCGCGTTGCACTGAGATACCACAATGTTGTCTTACATTCTCTTCCATCCGGACTCAGCACTGTCGCCATTAAAGCAAAACAGTCCATTACCGTCGGCTCTGGAATAGTCAGTTTTGCACTAGGCAAAATCTAAGGCACCAGATCTGCTGACCCCGAAAGTGATTTCGGGCGCTCGCGGGCTTTGGGTGTCGCTCAGCAAAATAATCACTTAGTCGTTACCCATTTACCGCCGGTGGGGAGTTTCACCCCGCCCTGAGAATTTGCTTTTGAGCCATTTGCGCTCAAAAACGCGGTTATGTTGCTCTTATTTACCGCGAATGGCAACTTCTCGCGTTCAATGTTTGCGCTAGTGCACACCTGACCACTATCATACTGAACACATAAGCTAATTGACTTGCCGTCGCATTCTTCGACGGTCGTTATGGACGTCACAAGGACGTATAAATGCGCTCTCTGCTACTCACTTTAGGTATTGTTATGCTGTTATCCGCTTGTTCGACCTCCAAAGGGCAAGTACCTGCCCCGGTTGCTGAAAAAATTCCCCATGTGATGACTTTACATGGCGTAACGCGTACCGATGATTACTATTGGCTGCGTGATGATGAGCGCAAAGATCCTAAAGTGTTGGCCCATCTCAACGCTGAGAATCTCTATACCGCTGCTTATTTCAAGCCATTAAAGCCATTGCAAGATGGTCTTTATAAAGAGTTAACCGAGCGTTTAGTCGCCGATGAGTCGAGCGTGCCGTACCAATGGCATCAGCACAGCTATTATCACAGATACCAAGAGGGCAGCGAATATCCGCTGATCAGCCGTAAGGGCGCCGATGGTGTTGAGCAAGTGATGCTCGACGTTAACGAGCGAGCTAAGGGCCATGAGTTTTATGGTTTAGGTGGCGCGAGTGTGAGCCCAGATGAAACCATGTTGGCCTTTGGCGAAGACGTCCTCAGCCGCCGTGTATATCACATCTATTTTAAAGATTTGGCTTCGGGCGACATGATCACCGACGTGCTTGAAAATACCGAAGGTCGTGTAGTGTGGGCGAACGACAACAAGCATGTGTTCTATATCGCCAAAGATCTAAAAACCTTGCTGGGCTATCAAGTGTATCGCCACGAGCTGGGCACTAAGCAATCGAGCGATGTCTTAGTGTATGAAGAACAAGACGATTCATTTTATATTTCACTTGGTAAAACCTTAGATGAGTCGCAAATTGTGTTGTTCCAAGAAAGCACCACGACGAGTGAAGTGTCTATTCTCGATGCCAGCGAGCCTTTAGGTTTATTCAAGCCAGTATTAGCGCGGGAAGAAGGTCACGAATACAGTGTGTCTAAGCTGGGTGATACTTATTACATTCTCACCAACTGGCAGGCGACTAACTTCCGTTTGATGAAAGTCGCCATTAAAGATGCGGCGGATAAATCTAAGTGGCAAGAAGTGGTTGCGCATAATTCCAATGCCCGTATCGAAGATGAGTTAGTGCTCAAGGATTATCTGATTATTCAGACCCGTGAAAACGGCCTGACGCGGATTAAAGTGATGCCGCTCAATGGTCAAAAGCCCTTCGAGTTGAGCTTTGATGAGCCTGCTTATGTGATGGGTTTAGAGATTAATTCCCAGCAAGACAGCAATAAGTTACGCATATTTTACTCCAGCCTAACGACGCCAGAAGCTGTATACGAATATTCGCTGGTGAATCCCGATAGACGTGATTTATTAAAACAAGATCAAGTCTTAGGCGGCTTCGATGCCGGCCAGTATCGTGCAGAACGGATATTTGTAACGGCCCGCGACGGTGCGAAAGTGCCCGTCTCTTTGGTATATCGCAAAGATAAATTCAAGAAAGATGGCACTAACCCTCTGTATCAATACGGTTATGGATCTTACGGTTACACAGTAGAACCCGATTTTTCTTCATCCGTTATCAGTTTGCTTGACCGCGGTTTTGTGTATGCCATTGCCCATGTGCGCGGCTCAGAAATGCTAGGTCGCCCTTGGTATGACAATGGTAAGTTGTTGAATAAGCAGAATACCTTCAATGATTTTATTGACGTAACAACGGCATTAACGGCGCAAGGTTATGGCGACAAAAACAAGGTTGTTGCCTCTGGCGGCAGCGCGGGTGGTTTGCTAATGGGCGCGATTGCTAATCAAGCGCCGGATAAGTATTTCGCCCTTGCAGCTCATGTGCCTTTTGTTGATGTGGTGACGACTATGCTGGACGAGTCGATTCCGTTGACGACCAATGAGTACGACGAGTGGGGCAATCCGAACGAGAAAACTTACTTTGATTACATGTTGAGTTACTCGCCCTACGACAATGTCACCGAGCAAGAATACCCACACATGTTAGTGACGACAGGCTTACATGATTCCCAAGTGCAGTATTTTGAACCCGCCAAGTGGGTCGCTAAACTGCGCGATGTACAGAATAAGTGGTACAAGATGGACGATAAGGTGTTGTTATTCAATGTGGATATGGAAGCTGGCCACGGCGGTAAGAGTGGCCGTTATCGCCAGTACCAAGACACAGCCCAAGAATATGCGTTCTTCTTGAGTCTATTAGGTATGGCGAAGTAGGTTATTCGCAAGTGACTGAATCAGCCGTCAGCCTAGGCAATACTGACAGAGGCGCTTTACAGCAACATGAGTCACTGGTGGCAGACACACTTGTCCCAGTGACTAGCGCTGTCGCAACCAAAAATGTTGTTACAGAAGCTTCGCTGAATCCCGTACCATTAAATCCTGCACCATCGAAGCCTACACCCATAAAATCAGCACCCCTCTGGTATTTGTATCTAGTTCGCTGCGCCAACGGGCATTTATACACAGGCGTCACCACCGACGTAGCGCGACGCTTTAGCGAGCATCAGTCGGGTGGCATCAAATCCGCTAAGTATCTGCGCGGTAAAGGTCCGTTAACCCTGATGTATCAAGAGCAGGTTGGCAGTCACGGCGATGCACTGCGCCGTGAGATTGCAGTTAAAAAGCTGAGTCGCGCTCAAAAGCTGACGTTGATTGAGTCAGAGCGTGGATTAGTAGATCGTTAACACTGCATCATACTTGTTCTGTGACTAGTAATGATTAAGCACTGTCATTCCAGTGACTCGCCGTAGATATATCCCTATAGGCTCGACGACGGCATCCATTCCGTCAACGGTCACTTCCATGTCAGTGCTTAATCTGGCTAACTGCATAGTATCCTGTTACCTAGAGCATTCTCTTAAGCCTAATGTCAGACAGAACTATCTATCTTAGTTGGCATGATCCTATTGCAATATATGATAGGTTTGTAACTCGCACATGGGATATTCTGTCTGATAGATTGTTGTGTAAGGAAAGTGATAGAAATCTGATTAATTTATTTTGATACAAATAGTTAACGATGCACGCTTTCTCTGCTCTAATGAGGTAAGCGAGCATGCACACTATTCAAAGGTTATCTTAATGGAGGTCTTTTTTATATGCATGGCGTTTGCAAATTATGTAATCAAGAAGCGAAGCTTGAGTTGAGTCATTTTATTCCAAAATTTATAGGAAAGTGGCTTAAGAAGACTTCAATTACGGGTTATTTAAGAGATGGAAATCAAGTAAGTAAACGACAGCAAGATATAGCCAAAGAATATTGGTTATGTGGAGATTGCGAAGATTTATTTTCAACATGGGAAAGAACTTTTTCGGTTAAAATATTCCACCCTTATATGAAAAACTCGAGTTTAGTAGCAGTGTATGGAAATTGGTTGTCAAAATTTGCAGCCTCTTTGTCTTGGCGAACACTTACTTATGTTCGCAGCAAAAATAGCCATGAAACTAAACCGCAAGAATACCTAGAAATGTTGGAAAAAGCTGAAGAGTGGTTAGCCAACTTCTTACTTGGTAAATCTTCAAACTTATACGAATTTGAGCAACACATATTTCCTCTTGATGTTATTGAGTCAACAAATTTCGATAATCTTCCAACAAACATCAATCGGTATTTCCTTCGTGCTATTGCCATGGATATTGTGGGTAACTCACAAGGCACGTACATTTATACGAAGTTACCTTCGTTTATTGTTATAGGTGTAATTAAGTCAAAGCAATCGAAACAAATGCGATCTAGCCGTGTGGCTATTAGCGGTGGAACAATATCCCCAAGACAGTACGTCTTTCCTGACGGTTTTGATGGTTATATCAGGGATGCTGCAAATAAAATATCTGAACTATACGAGCAAATCCCAGAAGAACAGCTTGCAAAGATTGAAAATTATGTGATTGATAATGTGGATAAAGTGGTAGGTTCAAAACTGTTTGAAGCTATTGTCCATGATTATGAGAGGTTTGGTCGAAAGTCATTAAGATAATAAAGCATTTAAGAGTGATTCCTAAAGCTTGGTATTTTTAGTTCAAGGTTGGGGGCTAGTGGCAATGTTGCTCATACTTGAATGCAACATTATATGTGAAGTTTATCAAGGCATTCATTGTTCAATTTGGCCACAGGTATACTCAAAGGTTAATGAGATTAAGCACTGTCATGGAAGTAACCGTTGGCGGCATGGCCGCTCTTTCACATCCATGTGATCGCGGTATTTGCACTTCTGTATGCAGCAGATGCCGCCGTTGAGCCTATAGGGACACTTCTTGTTAAACGAAAGGGCGGCGAGTTACTAGAATGGCAGTGCTTAATAGTTTAACGATTAATTTCCATAATAAATCAAGTGGTTAAGCTTTTATCGTCACCAAAGACTGGTCTGCATTGGGGTGAGTCGATTTTTTCTTCTGCTGAGCGATAAGTTTTTCTGCTATTGGTATTCTGAACTCCATTCAACAGCTTAAGAATGCCACTTACACAGATCTTTTCGCGCTCTCGAACTACATGTCCGGCCTTTTTCTATGCTTAATTTACAATCCCAGGTAGGGCTTCTCTCAAAAGTTCCAACTCCTTTTTGTTTGCTTTAATCCAAAGTTTTTTCAAGTTTGGTATCGAAGCCAAGATTTCTACAGTCTCTTTAGTTTTAATTACATTTGTTTCAACAAGATACAACGCAAAAATATTTTTATTTCCACGCAACTCGTTAATACTGGACAACTGTGGGTTTCCACTGAGGTCTAAAATTTTTACGCTGTCCAGCGTTGAAATGATAGAACCAAAATCTAACTTTTGACATTTATTTAAAGATAAGTAGCTTAAATTCTGGGTGTTTCCGGTAATTTCAGAGAGTTTGCTTGCATGGGACACACTTAATGATTCAACTGAGTCTGAGCATAAATTAATTGACTCTAATGAACGAACAATGGAGCAGTTTAATGAAATTGCGACATCAACTTTTAGATTAATAACTTTGGAGTTGAATATATTTACATGCTTAATCCCGCCAACCAATTCAGATGATTCATTTTGCTCAACATAACCTTTCCGAATGAATGCCATTATGGCTTTCCAATCATCTCGCTGCCACTCAGTGTTATATACATAATCCAATATTGGTAATATAGAATCGAAGGTAGGCAATGAATTTTCCCATCTCTGCCATTCTGAAACATTTTCTGGTGCTAACTTTATATATTTCTTAAAAGATGAAATGTCCATATTATCACTTAATTAAAATTGGGTTGTCGAATTCAGAACGTTGATCTCTTCCGGTATATTTTTGCATTTCTTTTGAGAAGCGGCTCTAAATTCTGATGATTTATTCTGTCACGCTATCCCTTTACTCACTCTTATTTGAGCTGACTAAAGCTTTAAAGCGAAGGTCACTCTTGCTCAGAGGGGTAAGTGCCTCGGCTTGGGTGAGATATTGCATAGTGATGTGGATAGCATCTTGATGGTGACTAAATTCCCTAAAAATACGCTTTGCAATCAGCAGATTTAATTGATGTGTAGCTAATGAGGCATGCTCATGCTTTATCTGTAAAATAACATCTTCTAGGGAGATAGGGGGAATTTCTTCCAAGGTTATAAGAAAGGCTTTTGCGACAGTCCTGGCGTGTGATAAATAGTCTGAGTGCGCATCTAAGGCGTAAATATGCTTGAAAATGTGTTTGGCTAGGGCTTTATTGCCGTTGCGATAAAAAGATTCGCCATCAAAACAAATATCCCCTAGTCCTTCCATTATCTGTCTAGGGTTATCCGATAGAGAAAGCGCTTCAATTTCTTTTTGGTATTCCGAAAACTGATCCATATTCTCGACCTTACTGGCAATACAGTGTGACTTTTCGACTATTGAAGTGGGAAGGCTGACAATCTTAGCAAATCCACAAGGTTAAAGCGTAACGGTCTGAATAAAATCAACATCATTTCTGCAAACTCAAGCTTAATTTCGGTATAAAAAAATGCCACTACAAGGGGTTAGTGGCATAAATGCATAAGTCGGGCATACGCTTAAAAGGGTGGGTAGAAGACTGACATCTTGGCTGGGAACCGTTGCAACATCAGCCTCTACGCCGGGAAGTGGGTAAAACCTTTGGGAGTAGAGTGGTAAAACGGCGCGTTATTGCATGCTTACTGGGCCGTCGATTTTGTTAAATGTCACATCGCCAGAACCTGCCGCAAGAATCGTTAATCCCTTAGTGTTAAAGACATTAATGTTGCCTGAGCCATCTGTGATGGTCACAGCACTTTGCACATTGGCGACCTCTATGTTGCCCGAGCCGTCATCAATTGCGATATTGCCGCGAATATCGGTCACCTTGATGGCACCAGCGCCATCTTCAATGGTTAGGCTGCCGTTGATTTGGCTGATTTCAATATCACCTGAGCCATCCTCTATGTTGATATTGTTACCACCGTTGATAGTGAGTTCACCCGAACCGTCTTTGACGTTCATGTCCGACGTCATCTTGTTGATCAAAATAGCCCCTGAACTGTCATCTATATCCAGTGTAAAGTTCGCAGGGACTTGCAGTTTTAGGTCTATATAGGGCGAGTCATTGTTAGAATCTGTTTGCTCAAAGTTGGCCTTGAGCTTGGCTTTATTGGCTTTTTTCTCAAGGGTGAGAATGACTTTGCTGTCATCGTTGCCGTCCTTATTGCTATAGATGTCGGCGACGAGTTTAATTTGGCTAAGGCCTTTGACACCGATAATTTCCAAACTGCCTGCGCCAGTTTCTGCAATCAGGCCTTGTAAGTCTTGGCTATCGAGTGTGAGTTCGCGTTGTTGGTGGTCTAAGTCTGGCATGCCTGCTGCGTTCACATTAAGAATGCAGCCAGTGAGCGATACCCCAGCAGTAAAAAACACTATAAAAGCGAGGGTGAATATAAATGGGCGTAGTGACATGTTAGCTTCCTTGTTTATCTGGCACTCGATTTTTTGGGTGAGTGCTGAGTCGTCTTGCGATGTGTAAGACATTGCACAGCCCATGCCAATTTTAAGTTTCATTTATAATCAATTGGTTAAGCTGAAAGTGTCCGAGGTTAACTGTGCGGACATGTCCGCTACATGGGTGATTTACTCATAGATTAGTGAAATTGCTCATTTATTAAGTTAGTTTAAGCTCCGTAAGTCACGCGGAATCAAAAATACAAAAAAGACAAGAAGGGATGCTGATGGATTATTTAACAACAAACAAAACGGCTTGGGATGCGCGCACTCGGGTACATTTAACTTCTGATTTTTATGATGTGGCGGGCTTTCTTAGTGGTAAGACTTCGCTGCGGGAAATTGAGCTAGGTGAACTCGAGGTTGCAGGTAAAAGTTTGCTGCATCTGCAATGTCATTTCGGCTTAGACACCTTGTCGTGGGCGCGAATGGGATCGAGAGTCACTGGCGTCGATTTGTCAGAGGTCGCGATTGTTGAAGCGCAAAAGCTGGCAGAACGGACACAGTTGTCCGCCGAGTTTATCTGTAGCGATGTTTACAGTGTGGCGAGCAAGGTTGAGCCTCACGATATTGTGTTTACGTCCTATGGTGCCATTGTTTGGCTGCCGGATTTAACCCTATGGGCGCAGACGGTTGCCGACTGTTTAACACCCGGCGGACAGTTTTACATGGCCGAGTTTCATCCGGCGCAGCAGTTGTTCGATGGCTATAGCTATTTTAATCGGGGTGAGCCAGACATAGAGCAGGAAGGCACATATACCGAAAATACCGGTGATGATCAGCAAACCTTAATGTGCTGGTCGCACAGTTTATCTGAAGTGATCAATGCGTTATTGCAGGCGGGCTTAGTGTTGGAGTTTTTCCACGAGTTTGATTTCAGCCCCTATAACTGCTTTGAAGGGCTCGAAGCGCAAGAAGATGGTCGTTATGTGTTAACACACCAAGGGCAGAAGGTGCCCTTGGTGTATAGCATCAGTGCGCGTAAGCCAGCGTAATCACAGCCTTTTGTAATCGCGATGATCAACGACTACGGTAAACCGGATACTTAAGGTATTGGTTGTCGTAGTAAGGGCTGCGTTCATAGAACCAGCGTAGGCGTGCCTCAGGATCGGCGGCAAACTCGGCATTGGTCAGTGCTTTGTCGAACTCAGCTTGTAGCTTAGGATCATCTTTTAGCATCTTGGCCGCCAGTGGCTCTACCGCATAATCTTCAATGTATTCAGTACGAGTGAAGATAGGATTGAAGAAACCCCATTGCAGTAAAGAATCTGGTGATTGCGGCTCAAGCAGTAAAATCGCCAGATCACCTAGCGGTTGATCCGTACTGATTTTAATGGTGCCAGCGGGCAGAGTTGTGCTGACTTTGGTTAACTCTGACTCGGCTTTGACCGTTTGGCGGCCCTCAAAATCCTTAGTGTTAAACACGGGATTGCTGAGGGTATATTGCTGCAATTTCAACTCGGTTGGCTTTTTGAGCGTGGTCATGCGAATGCCATGCACGTTAAGACGATCAATCACTTGAGTCCATTGCGCTGGAATATAGTAAGCACTCGGACGAGTGACCTTAATGTCGGGCACTGTTTCAGCCATCACAGGCAAGTTAGGGTAAAGCTTAGGTTCACCTGTCCAGCGCACAACTTCAGCGCCACTGATGGGGCTCTTTTCAAGTTGATAATCTATGCCTTTAAAATCCCAGCCTTTTTCTAATGGTGCTAATTTCCAAGTAAGGGTGATTAGCGGTGAGGCGCGGTATTTATCTTCTTGAATCGCACTCTTAAGTTTCGTCGCCTGTTCACCCACGGTTTTGAGGGTTTGCGCTAACATCACATAAGTGCCGAGCACCCTTTGCTTAAAGGGCTTTAGGCTGTGGTTTTCAACCAGAATGGTGGGCAAATGGCGAGCATCGCCATAACCGTTAGAGAAGCGCGGGCTTGGATTCCACAGCGACATGCCTTTGTTAATATCGGCGTTATCCACGGCAAAAATCAGTGCGCCGGGAATATGGCCTTGTTCCGTTAATGCCGCTTCAACCGCAGGTCTGTAGCTGTTTTCGAGCCAGCGGTAGCTCGCAGGGCTTAAGCCTTGGGCAAGGTTATAACCAAAGGTAACATCGTATTGATAGTCGATGCCGTCAGTAACATGCACATCGATATACAGATCCGGTTGCCATACGTTGATTGCGCGCAGCATGTGCTGCATTTCTAAGCTGTCGGCCTTAGCATAATCGCGGTTAAGGTTGAGATTATTAGCCGTAGTGCGCCAGCCCATATTCACAGGGCCACGTTGATTTACACGATTAAATTCGCCGCTGCGCTCATGGGCATCAACACTAAAAATAGGCACAAACAAGAGGTTAGCTTTATCGAGCAGGGCACTTTTATCGCCTTGGATAATGTCACGTAGCAGCATCATGCCGGCATCTTTACCGTCGATTTCTCCCGCATGAATTCCCGCCTGCACTAGCACTGTTGGCTTAGTGTTTTGTTTGAGGCGTGCCGATTCATTAATGCCTTCACTGCTGGCGATATACATCCAAATATCGCGCCCTTGTGGGCTCTTACCTAAGCTCACCTTTTGTAATTTATCTGTCTCGCCCGCGAGTTTGTCGAGCCAAGCGATAGTGGCATCGTAGCTTGGACTTTCAATACCGCCACTTTGCTCAAAGGGAGTCGCCCACTCGCTATCAACACTTAACATGAGCGATTCGCTGGCGCCAGACCAAGTGATGTTTGGCGGTAAAATCGCATCGTTGACAAAGGTGTTGGCTCGTTCAGGAATGGGCGCTGGTTGTGCTTCTGGCGCTGCAACTGTGGTATCGGCCAGTACATTAGTCGCAGTTTCAGTCGCTTGGCTATTCGCTGCTGGACTTGCATCCTGTGACGTTGTGATTACTGGGGAGCCAACTGCCAATGTTTCGGTGGTAGAGGCTTGCGCCATAGTGGCTGCCGGAGTTGTTTGGGTTGTGGTTTTCGCATCATTGGCAAAAGCATTACCAGGGTACAGATTGCCCGTAGAGAGACAGGCAATGGCGATAACGGAGAAAGAAAACAAGCGCATGAAAAGAGTCCATCTATCGAATTTTTATTAGGACGGTATCTTTTCATTAAACGCCCCGTTAACGCAAGGGCGGCTAAGGGTTATCCGGCATTTCTGACATGGATTTAAGCACTAAGCGAAATGGGAAAATCGACTAAGCCGTTTTGTTGGGCGTTATCTGAGAAGCTGGCCGCTTGTGATAGGCAATGTCGATAATGGCAATGTCTTTATAAAGTGCTTCGACGGCAATCGCGAGCTGATAAATTAGCCAGCTATAACCTGTGAGCGCAAATCCCTGCGGCACTTGGTCGTTTACGGCTGTCACTGGATCTGCGGTTGATGCTTGAGTGGCTGCGACTAGGGCAAGCTGGAGTCTGTGTTGCAATTCTTGATCTAAGCATTCTGGCAGTGTCGGCAATTGTTGAGCTTTACCCGCTACAAATTCTGCAAGTTGTTGCAAATAGAAGGCAAGCTCAGAGGCAACCGCATTAATCTGCAGATAGGCGTCTTTGTCTTCTTCCTGCCAGCGGGTTAAGGGTAAGAGTTCAAGTAAGGTGATTAAGCGCACTTGTTTATTGGCTAACTGCGACAGTAGCACTTTGTGTTTTTTGAGGGTTTGACTTTCCCATTCCAAGGAGAAAAATAGTTTCTTTTGAGTGAGTACGGCTTTCATCGCAGCCTCCAGTCTAGCGCGAAAATCGAGCTCATGATTGGCGGGTGCCTTAAGATGCTCGGCTAATACTTCGGCCATATTGTCGATGGCATGGGCGAGTTGGGAGCGCCAATCTTGTTTAGCTTTAATCGGAAAAATGAACAGTGAGACCAAAATAGCAATCACGCAGCCGGAGAGGATGTTGGCCGTGCGCCATAGTGCCTCAGAGGTGTCATGGTTGGCGTCGCCGACCACGATTATGATGGTAAATCCGGCCACTAAATAGGCATAGCTATAACGTCCGGCCGAGATAAAACAAATCAAGCTAACGGCTAAGATCAGCAGGCTCATGATTAGCCAATAACTGTCCACAGTGGCAACTAACATCACCCCATAAGCTGAGCCTAAACAAGTGCCTATCGCCCTTTGTAGCGACTTTTCAATCGCGCCGCCTACCTGAGGCAAGCTCATCATAATGATCACTATCGTGACCATGCTCCAAATAAAATGCGGTGGCGCCCAAATGGCATTAATAGTGACAGCAACGAGTAAGGCTAGCCCGAGCTTTAGGGCGTGGATTGAGCGGAAATGGCGATAGATAAAGTCGGCAAAGGGTGTGGCTGGGGCAAATACAGACATAGGGCAAAATTCCTTTGAGCTAACTTAACGATGTTAATCTGGTGGCAGTATCGCAGAAAAACCGTGTCACTTGCGGCCATAGCGCCATAAAGAAATGTAAATTGCGAAATCTAGCAAATTGAGCTTAGTGGATGGCGCGGGAGAGATCACATTAACACTCAGATTAAATAGGCTTAACTGATGCGTGTAGGGCAGGCCATTATACCGTGCTGCAGATATAAAAAAGGCTTGAATAAGCGTTGCCTATTCAAGCCTATATTCAAAGTGTTTGAGTTAGCTTAAGCTGCGCTCACTATCCGCTTTAACGTCAACTTCTGTGTATTTATCCATAATCAAGGCACAAGCTGCATCGCCAGTGATATTGAGTGCGGTACGGATCATGTCAAAAACCCTGTCTAATGCAAACAGCAAAGGTAAACCATCGATAGGAATTCCCGCAGCTAACAGCACTGCCACTACTAAGAAGGATGGGCCCGGCACACCTGCTTGACCAATTGCACCTAAGGTTGAGGTGAAAATGATGGCCGCATAGGCTGTCATCGACAGATCAACGTTATACATTTGGGCGAAGAACATGGCCACTAAACCATAATAAATCGCGTTGCCGCTCATATTAATGGTGGCGCCTAACGGTAGTACAAAAGCCGTTGTTGCCTTAGAGACTTTAAGATCTTCCTCGCAGGTTTCCATATTCACTGGCAGAGTCGCCATTGAAGAGGCGGTCGATAAGGCCATTACCTGCGGCTTCTTCATTGCCGAAATAAACTGGCGCGCCGACACTCTTGAGAAGAGTTGCACCACTAATGGGAAGAAGATAAAGCCGTAGATCAGAATCGCAGCCACAAACACGGCGAATAACTTAAACACGACTTCTAGTGCATCAAAACCGAAGGTGCCGACAGAATCGGCCATCAAACCAAATACACCGATAGGGGCAATGATCATCACGCAGTTGATCATCCACACAAAGGCATCAACGACTGTGTTGAGTGCGGCCAAAATAGGTTTAGCACCATCGCCTTTAACTTTAGTCAGTGCGATGCCGAAGAAGATACTAAAGACTAAGATTTGTAATATGTTACCGCCGTTCAGCGACTCGAACACATTGGTTGGGATCATGCCGATAAAGGTATCCATTACCCCTGGTAATGCGCCATGTTCCTTGGTTACTTCCATCAAGTCTGTGCTGCTGTGGGCGGTAAAATCAACGCCTGCACCCGGTTGGAACAGATTACCCATCAAGAGTGCAAGCACAACGGCAAAGCCCGACGTGACAATAAAAAAGCCGAAAGTGCCAATGCCAATCTTACCCGCCGATGGGCTATCGCCTAAGCTCGCTGCTCCGCTGATGATAGAAACCAATACCAGTGGTATCACTAGCATTTTGATTAAATGGATGAAAATGGTTCCGAGTGGTGCAAACACACTTGCACTCTCGCCCATCATAAAACCCACCAGTGCACCGATAATCATGGCAATAACCACTTGCACACCAATGTTACCTAATAAACTCTTGCTCTTCATTCTTGCGAAACTCCCCAGTTGCCGCAGCATTTTGTGTCATGCACAGACGATTTGAACCTAGACGACTCAAGGCTTAGTGATTAAGGCTTAATCTAGGCTAAAGGTTCACTCTATGTTAAAGGCAAATGCCCGACATTTTTGACCGAGTAAAGTACCACAATTGCATAGCAGGGGATTGTGAAACATCACTAACCTTGGTTTCAAAATAACCAAAGTCTAAATCACGTTAACGTTAAATGAGGAATGCTTAAATTTATGCACTTAAAAATGAATAAAGCTTATTTTATTGTGGGTTTTTAACTTCTGGATTGATGAATTGTGATTTTGCGTTAGGTTGCAGAGTCGCGTTGGGTAGATATAACGACTGTTGAAAGTATCAATTTTAACCTTTGCGTAGTTTTTTCTGTGGTATACAACCCGTTTTTTCCATTATTTATGGATGAACTGACTGCAAGTGATTGGAAGAAGCAGATTAACTCAAAGCCATAGACTTATATTTTTTAAGCAAGTTAACATGTCACTCTGACGTTAATATGAAGGAGACATTGGTGGATATAGGATCATTCCTTGGCGAATCAGAGCCGTTAAAAAACTGGATTAATAAGTGTATTACTCAGCGAGGCTTACAATATTGGCTCGTTTATCAAGATACTGCGGAAAATGAAATTCTCCAACTGACCACGCGGCTACTGCCAATTGTCGATGATATGAGGGATTGGTCTAATGAAGAAATCGATGAGTTTGAAGATAGTCTGATAAACAATGGTTATTGCTATCTGCTCAATATGGATCAAATCGAGGATGTAATCGATAATATTAAGCAGCAAAAAGCTCAGCCCAGTGAACAGGAACTACTTGAAGCTATTATCTTTTACTATGAGCGAGATGCGTTTATAAGCCTTTAATCGGTGCTAATTTGCTTGATGGCGCTATGGGTGACGAGTCGCCCCTACGTTACCTTGGCGCTTAGCCACTTAAGATGAGCCCAGATAAACGCCCCGAAATGTCACTTCAGGGGCGCGGATGGATTAAGGTTTACTTTGCTAAGGACTTAAAGTGGTTGTACAGCGTATTGCTGAAACTGCTGTCGTAGGTGAAGCGATAAAACTGTTTATTTACTGATGTATCAAAAGCCTTGTTTAGCTCAACTTCGGTCAGCAAGTAAGGGCTGACTAGGTAGTAGTGTGCACTAACCATTTCGCGCTCAATAGGGTCTTCAACTATTTGAGTTATGGTCAACAGCTGCTCATTACTTGGACTGGTACTAATGCCCCATTCATATTGCGCTTCGGGTTGGCCGAAACTATCGAGAAGAGTGAACTTATTGGGCGTATCTTGAATATACCCGTCAGGGTAAGCGTACGACCAGAAGAGTTGCACTAGCAGCTTAGAGTACATCTGACTTGCTGTTGCAACATCAGTTTCATGTTTGATGGGAGCTTCATTGCGGCAAATCACATCGGCAACTTGCTTAAGATCCATACGATATATCTGTGCAGGCCAAGCGAGTGGCGCCAGTTTAAGATCCGCAGGGAGGTTCACTAGCAAATCTTGCCAGTCAGCGGCACTGTTTTGGTACTTCTGAAAATTCATTTGGATTTCGACATCAGTGCCAGCGTAGACGGTTTTTAATAGGTTGCCCTCGATGATCGGCTCTTTACTGGCATAACCTTGATCGTTACGTGTGGAATTAATCCATTTTTGCATCGGCTCATTCCAACATTCGGTTTCAGTATCCTCTTGAGATGTTTTTTCGATGAGCATAGCGACTTTACCTGAGATTACGCCAGTAAGGCTTTGCTTATCAACACCATAATCCAAGGTGATAAAATGACTGTTGCGTACGGTTTGTATACTGAGTACGTGTAATTCGCCTGCTTGATTGTGCATACTGCTATACACATTATCCCAGTCAACACTGTTCATGGCTTTGTCATCAACCGGCGCTTCCATATAACCGAAGGACACTAAGGTGCTTTCCACCTTATTAGTGACGGCAACAGGATTGGTTTGCAGATAAGCATCAGTGCCAAATCCATACCCTAGGATTAAATTCTCGAAGGCTTCAAATGCGGCGATTAACACTTCGATGGCTGCCAAAATTTCCACTGTGCGCTCATTGGTGAGATTTAGCAGATAATCGTGTAACAGCAGCGTGTCGATAAATGTCGGTTGCAGGGTGATTTCGGGCGAAAGACTAAATAAATCGGCTTCAACTTGTTTAAATCCACTGGCGTATAAGGTTTTTAGTTTTGCTCGGAACTCAATCACTTGCTGTGGCGTTAAGTCGGCCTCAATCATCTTGCGATAGCGTGAAAATTCAATATTAGTCAGCGCATTGATATGACCCGCATGATCGGGCAGGGCAACGATATTCATGCCGCCAGTGGTGGCGTTGGTGTTAGCTGCGGCGGAGCTCATCGCCAATGCTGAGCGTGCAGATGACGCCGCGTTATCAATCCAATTGGCCAACAGGTAATAGTTAGGTTTTTCGGTCTCGCTTTTCCAATCTATTTGATATTTACCATCGGTATCCGTCGTTGTGCTAGGTTCGCCCTCAGAGCAGCTTAAATCCTGGTTAAGATCGACGCACACGTTGGCCCCCGCGATAGCGCCGATATAAGTGACCTGACCTGTGACTTTATGTGCGTATTCTGTGGGTGGCGTCGGCTCTGGGATCGGTGTTGTATCATCTTTATCGTCCGAGCCAGAACATGCCGTCAGCAAACTGGTGGCGATAAGCAAAGAGAGCAGTTTAGGTTTAAACATCTTGTATCCTTACGTGAATATACTCGGCAACTTCCATCGCCATTATTTAAGCTGTGTCTATTTTATTTTAATATGAATCAATATCTTGGAGCGTTTTTCTATTGTTCAAATGTGATTAGCTTTACATTGGGTACGATGACGGGGTAGGCAATAGCGGATAGTAATTGAGAACGCTTTTGATGAGACGTTTACCATTTTTTAGAGAAATCCCTTTCGCTACGACTTAACATCCAATCCTGTAATTAACTCAGGCGACTGTTGTGCTAGTGTTAATTGCTTGTGTATTTTCCTTTCTGTTTAAAAATCAAACAAGTATGCAAAAGTATGCAAAAGTATGAAAGGTGCATACTTAGCTTGAAGATTTTAATGAGAGACTTGAGCTGGTTAGATCGCACATTCCAGCATTAACAGCGGTATGCCATTGGTTTCTGCTTGTTGCATACGTTCTGCCATTTCTGTTGGACTCAGTCCAGGATGGATAGGAATAAGCTTTTTTGATGCCAATAATGTTTTGAGTTCAGCGCAATTCACTGTTTTGTCAATGCTGATGGTCTGGACGTTAAGTTCGATTAAGCTTGGCCAATTATTTGAGCTAATGCGGCTGAGGAACAGGCTATCGAGTTTTATGTTTTTACCCGAAAAGTCAGTGACCTTCATATCGGTCAGCATTAAGGTTTTAAGATTATTACTGTTCAGATTACCGAGTGTGCTGATCGTGCCACCTTTTAAGCTTAGGGTGTCGAGATTGTTAAAGGCGCTGAGATCTTGCAACGTCACTATGTCTGTGGGGTTAAATTGGCAGTTAAGCAGACTGAGTTCTTGGCTCTGCTGAATAGTGAAGAGTTTAGTTTGTTTTTGGATGCAGTCATTAAGTGGCATATTGCTGAATTTAACGGCGGATATCGGTTGTGAAATTTCAGTAGCGAGCTCCGTTTCAGGCTCATCAGACTCGCTATTGTCTGGCCCAATATCCTCTTCGAGGGCTTGTTCATCTCCCATATCATCGAGTATTGGCGCATCATCTTTAGCCATTTCATCTGCCATATTTTGTGATGCAGTTGGGTGGGGCAAGCCCTGTTTAGCAGCAAATGCATTGATCAAGGCGTTGGCTATTGCATCCCCTTTCTCGCCTGTGAGTCCATCGACAATAGCTGGTGTATCATCGCCTAAAACACAGAGCCGAAATCGATGAAACAGACTCGTTAAGGTGTTTACCCGTGCCTGATTAATATTCATGTCCATTAAGGTTGGAAAAGCGTCGCCTAGGTTTTGGAGTTTAGGGTAAGTGTTGAGCCTATCCACATAGGCGTTGAGCTCTTTGATTTGTGTTCTGAAATCTGCCACAAGTTCTGGTTGATGGCATTGACTCGCATGCGGAACTTGCTGCTGTAATTCTTTAAAATACCTAAGGTACTCATTCGCTAACGTAAGCTGTTGCTTTGCCTTAATCGCCAGACGTTGAGGAATGCCTTCCCTTATAACGGCAAGTGCATCGCCTTGATGACGATCTAACGCATCGTCAATTTTGTCCTCAGGCGCTGTTTCCCCTAATGCAATGGCTTGCTCTATGAGTGGTACTGTTTGGCTGTCAAAAGTCGCCAAAGCCTGATCTCTATCCTGTGCGGCGCTAGCAGGAAAAATACTGCAGGCAAGTAAACTACACAGTGCAATAATTCTTATCTTTTCCATAAGTATCAATATCCGTTTAGCTTCAATTTTCAGATTATTTTAAAACATACATAGTAGGTTCCAGTTAGCTAAGCAGGGGAACATTGCAAAATGTTGATAATTGCTTACCTATCGCCTGTATTTGGTGCAAGTCACCATATTGAAATTTCAATGGTTCAATTTGAGTATCCATCACTATCAACAAATCATACCCATGGGGCTGGCCGAGACGTTGCCGTATTTGAAATGCTGCGATGTGGTTGATGGGGATGACTTGTTGAGTTAGCGGATAGAGCGAACTGACTTTAGTGGTGATCAGTTGTCGTTCGAGATCAATCTGAATACGCCTTCGAGCAAATAGCAGATGCCAACTAAGAAGTGCAATGAA
Source organism: Shewanella sp. SM87 (assembly GCF_025653705.1). Classification (NCBI taxonomy): domain Bacteria; kingdom Pseudomonadati; phylum Pseudomonadota; class Gammaproteobacteria; order Alteromonadales; family Shewanellaceae; genus Shewanella; species Shewanella sp. SM87. Next base: position 35,960 of record NZ_JAKKSC010000012.1, on the reverse strand, counting down.
TGACCAGATAATCACTTCGCCATAGGACCAATGTTCAAAACCTAGTGCGTTAAATAAGGTGATTGAAGCGACTAGGCTTGCAAAAATCCAGCGCCCAATGGTTTGTGCTCGAGTTTTAGCCATGATTGCTATGGTCGGTGAGAGTTGTTTAAAGTGCATCGCTATAGGCTTCCAATAAACTTCATCGCAAAGCCAAACACCATAATAAATGGCAGCGGATAAAACAGTTTAAGTATTAATTTGGGGTGCCAAAGTGGTTCGATATCTGCCGAAGGCGGACGATGAGTAGGATTGTCATTCTCTTTAGCGTCAATCGCTTGTGCGCTATATCCATCGGCCGTGTTGATGGTGTCGACCTCTTGCGCGATAGGTTTATCCTGACCATTTAGCGAGAGTGACGCGATAAATGGTTCATTCGATGAGAGTATGTCTAGCTCACGGATATTGGGAAATTGGGTGATTTGCTCTTTGGCAGAGAGATTAAATGTCTGTGCAAAGAACATCATAGCTTGGGTGGTATCGGTTAAACCCCCGATGGGGTACACAAGATTATGCAACTTAAGCTCATATTGATTTCTTTTATAGCTATCGTGGCGCAGTAGTAACTCGGTAGATTTCAGTGGGGCTAGGTAGGCTTTTTTGAAGTGATAACCCAAAAATTGTGATTGTACGAAACGTTGCTGACTTGGATTATCAAGTACCAAATGCTGCTTGAACGCCCAGAGAATGAGCACTACAGGTAGCAACAATGCCACCACAAACTGGTAAAAAGTCTGTTCACCGCCGTCGAGGGTTATCGCCATGATAAGAGATGCCGAAAGTGGCAATAGCGCCAATAATGCTAACCCTCGACGAACATAATGGCTTTTAGTTGCAAGGCGAAGCTGTTCAGGTAATCCATCAGGATTGATAAATCTTGGAGCTTTTTTAGATAATTGCGAATACTGCATCACTACCTTGCCTTTATGTCGTTGGCTGTTTTAGGTCACTTACGGCAATTTGGAGAGGAACCAACCTTCTTGCGTCTCGACAAATTTGCAACTGACCGAGGCTTGTTCATTGGGGCTGGTGATCAGCAGTTTAACTCTTGCCTCTTGGATAGCGCCTTTTTGCCGTTTAAATTCATCTGCTTGGCTGTAGCTCACGCCTTTGGGAGTAATTTCATCCATGGTTCGGTCAACATACCAGCGCTTGTGGGAGCGTTGCAAAATCTCGCCAGCATATTCCTGTTCTTTTTGAGTTGGTGCGTACGGCATAAGAGCGATAAAGGCCGCTAGGTCTTGGGTCTTAATAAAATCGAAAGTGCCTAAGCAGCGTTGGGTTAATTCATCGTCTAATTTTTGATTTACTGCTTGCACACATAGAGGCATAAATAAAAGGGCGATTATGGATAGAGCGCGGGCAGAGTGGGGTAGTCGCAAAATAAACATCCTTGTGATGAAAGTGAATCTCGGCTAACAGACAGGCTAAGCGATTGACATCTAATATGTTGTTAGCCTGTTTTTTTCGCCAGTTATTTTTGCGTGTAGAGTTCATCATCACAATCACGCTAAAGTATTAACTTGTTTCTGATTTGTTATTTGATACTGCATTTAGTGTTAACTTGCTCACCAGTATTTCTATGGAGGGTAAATATTAATGCGTGTTTTCAGTTCAGGTTGCTTAGTGGGTTTATTGGCGTTATCAATGGGTACTTTTACGTCGTTGCCGTTAAAGGCGGCCGATGAGGAATTATTTACACTGTTTCCTACGGCAAAGTTAAAAGAAGAGCTGACTCGCCACTATGTTGAGTATCCTTTTATTATCAGCGTTGGCGAGAGTAGAGCGGACTTTAGCTTTAAGCCGATATTTGGCCAGTTACAGCAGCAAACATACGAATTAGCACCTGAATATAGTCCTAACCATATACTCGATAATTATCGGGCTCAATTGAAAAAGCTTGGCGGTGAAGTATTATTCGAGTGTCGTCTTGAAACGTGCGGTAATACTCGGATATTGCGAGAGAATATTGCCTTGTTGGATGGCGTGATTGGTGTCGATAATGGTTATTTATTCGCTCGAGTTAAGCATGAGCAGAAAGAGTTTTATACTGCGGTACAAACTGCAAGCACGACTAATTCTTATGCAACTATCCATATCACGACCTTAGAAGTTGTGCCTGAACCTTTAGGTTTAGTCACTGCTAATGCGGCATTTTTACAACAAGCACCTAAGCAGATTGAGTTTAATGACAATGTACAAAAGGACACTGAAGGTGCTGAAGATCATCCGTTGCTAAGTCGCTTAAAGGGCGCTGTGATTCATGAATTTAAACGTCAGGGTTTTGCTAGCACAGCTTTCGTATCTGCTATGGATGCTGCCAACAAACCTGTGGTGGTGGAGCGTGCAGGTAAGCTGACTCAGAATGGTTATCAGTTGCCAAAGGAATACTCAAGTTATGAGGTGTTTAGCAACTATAAAGCAGCGCTGACTAAACTCGGCTTCGAGGCGCAATTTGAGTGTAAGGGAGAGGCCTGTGGCCCTGAAAGAAAATTTGTCGAGGCAATTGATTCTTTAGTCAATATTGGTAATGAAGAGAGCCAGTTTTATGGCTGGTATACCTTAACTCGCCCCGAGGGCAATGTGCATGTAAGTACTTATACCATTGGCTTTATTGGCGGCTTATGGACAGAGTTACGGGTATTGGAAGAAACTCAACTTAAGGATGACCGTGTCGGTATCAACCTTGCGGCTTTGACTGATCAAATTGAAGCTAAAGGACATGTCACCCTAGAAGGGCTGTTATTTGAGTACGATAGCGACAAGTTATTACCAGAAGCTCTGCCCGTTGTGGAAGTGCTGGCGAGTTATTTAAGCGCTAACCCAAGCCGCGCATTTTATGTGGTTGGCCACACTGATGACAAAGGCAACCAAGCTTATAACCAAGGTTTGTCACAACGTCGTGCTGTTGCAGTCGTCAAGTTGCTTACCGCAAGTCATGGTATTAAAACTCAACAGCTTGAAGCTGTGGGTATTGGCGAGCATGCGCCCATTGCCAGCAATAATGATGAGGCGGGGCAACAACAGAATCGTCGAGTAGAGTTAGTGCTGAGATCGGATACTAAGTAAACACAATAGCTTGATTCAATAGATATAAAAATGGCGCTCACAGTTAACTAAGTGGGCGCCATTTTTGTTTATCTGTGATCGCTCAGCCGAAAATCTCAGCCAAGCGATATTCACACTAAGATAGTGCCGGGAAGGAGAGCGAGCTGCCAATCCCTAGAGGCAAGCCTAAGGCCCAATATGCCAGTAAGAAACCGCTCCAAAGTAAAAGAAAACTGATTGAAAACGGTAACATCAGTGCCACTAAGGTGCCGATGCCTGATTCCTTAACGTATTTTTGGCAAAACACCACAATTAACGGAAAGTAAGGCATCAGTGGGGTGATGATATTAGTGGATGAGTCGCCCACTCGGTAAGCGGCTTGAGTCAAATCCGGTGATACACCCAGCTCCATTAACATGGGCACCATAATGGCACCAATCAATGCCCATTTGGCTGAAGCGGAACCCACTAATAGATTGACGAACGCCGTGAGAAACACAATTCCCACCAAAGTCACACCCATAGGAAGGGCTAATTCCTTTAACGCCAACGCGCCTTTAATGGCCATTAACGCGCCTAAATTAGATTGACCAAAAGCATAAATAAACTGGGCGCAGAAGAAGGCCATCACGATGTAATAACCCATGCCGCTCATGGATTTGCTCATGCCTTGAATAATGGCTCTGTGGTTGTTTGCCGTGCCAGCGGCATAGCCATACACTATGCCGGGCACGAGGAAGAACACAAAAATAATCGCCACAATGGAGCGCATTAAGGGGGCTGAAGCACTGGTTAAGGCGCCGTCAGTAGCACGCCAAGCAGAATGTTCACCATAGGCGGTTAATACTAATCCTAATGCACACAACAACATGGCGGCCATGGCGAATTTGAGTCCGCGGCGCTCATGGGGTTGCAGTTCATCTAGGGTTGGGAGCGTGCTGGGATCGCCATTCACCGCAGTGTTTTTTAGGCGCGGCTCGATAACTTTATCCGTTAAGAACCAGCCAACTAAGATAATTAAAATGGCAGAAGCCGAAGTAAAAAAGATGTTATTCAGTGGGTTAATCGTTAATGTGGCGGCCGCGGGATCGGCCGATAATCTTGCCGCTGCCTGAGTTAAGCCCGCTAACATAGGATCAAGGCTGGATGGCACGCCAACGGTTGCAGAAAAACCGCCGGATACGCCAGCGAAAGCGGCGGCAATACCGGCTAAGGGATGACGACCCGCGGCATAGAAGATCACCGCGCCGAGTGGGATAACGAGTACATAACCCGCATCAACCGCGACATGGCTTAGAATACCCACGGCTATCAATACCGGAGTGAGTAACATCTTGGGGGTAATAGATAAAATGGAGCGCAGCCCTGCATTAATAAAGCCAGTATGTTCAGCAACGCCTAGGCCCAGCATGGCCACAAGCACCACACCTAGCGGCGGGAAAGTGACAAAGGTCGTGACTATCGCCGAGGTAAAAGCGGTTAACGCACCACCATCAAGCATATTGACGACTTGAATCGGGTTACCAGTACGAGGGTCGATTTCATCAAAACTGACACCCGATAATCCCCAAGAGATCAACCAGACTAAGCCCAGAAACATCGCAAATAATACCGCCGGATCAGGCAGTTTATTGCCGACGACTTCGACGCCATTGAGAAATCGCTGGAATCCAGTGACAGGTTTATGATTTTCCATTTGGGTGCCGCTTCCTAAAAAATGATGATTGTTATCGGTGATTATAAAAACGCAGCATTAATTTAAGCTTGGTTTAACTAATCGATAAGAAATAAAACACATAAAAATCTATCGTAGTGGCTTTAGTGTGGGTGGATTTAATCATCACTAAATCAATTTAGCCGCAAATAAAAAGCGCGGGTTCATGACAGAACCCGCGCTTTTTTACTCAACAATGTGTTTGATTACATTATCCGAATGGATCCACTACGCGCTTATGCTTTTGGGCCTGCATTGCGGATAGCGTCTGACACTTGATACTTAGCGAAGTTTTTAGTGAAAGCTTCGGCCAACTTCTGGGCGTATTCGGCATATAGCGCTTTATCGCCCCAAGTGTTGATTGGATTGAGTAAATTGCTGTCTACACCACTTACTGCCACAGGAACGGCGAGGTTCAAGGTGTCTAAGTGGACGGTTTCAACATCTTTCAACTCACCGCTGACAATCGCATCGACGATGGCGCGGGTGGTGGGGATGTCAAAACGTTTACCTACACCGTGTGGGCCACCAGTCCAACCAGTGTTGACTAAGTACACTTGGCTGCCGAAGGACTCAATGCGCTTCATCAACAGTTCTGCGTACACGCCAGCAGGGCGTGGGAAGAAAGGTGCGCCGAAGCACGTTGAGAAGGTGGATTGAATCGCCGAGGTTGAGCCGATTTCAGTCGAACCTACTTTGGCGGTATAGCCAGACAAGAAGTGGTATGCCGCTTGTTCTTTGGTCAGGATAGAAACCGGTGGTAATACGCCAGATACGTCGCAGGTTAAGAATACAACCGCATGTGGCTCAGCGCCGCAGTTGTCTTCTTTACGTTGGGCGATGTGCTCCAGCGGATAGGCTGCGCGAGTATTTTCCGTTAGGCTGCTGTCTTTGTAGTTAGGTACGCGGTGTTCGTCCATCACGACGTTTTCAAGCACAGTGCCGAAACGAATCGCATCCCAAATCACGGGCTCATTCTTCAGGCTTAAATCGATACATTTGGCGTAGCAACCGCCTTCAATATTGAATACGCCGCCGGGTGCCCAGCCGTGTTCATCGTCACCGATAAGGAAGCGTTTTGGATCGGCAGAGAGTGTGGTTTTACCTGTGCCAGATAAACCGAAAAATAGCGTAGTGTCGCCATCTTTACCTACGTTGGCTGAGCAGTGCATAGGTAGCACGCCTTGGGCTGGCAGTAGGAAGTTCTGCACTGAGAACATAGACTTTTTCATTTCGCCAGCGTATTTCAGGCCGGCAAGCAGCACTTTACGTTCAGTGAAGTTTAAAATCACGGTCGCATCTGAGTTAGTGCCATCACGTTCTGGTACGCAAACAAAGTCAGGGGCATTGATGATCTGCCACACTGGTTTGTCTTTACGATTAAATTCTTCAGGAATGATAAATAGATTGCGGGCGAACAGTTGGTGCCAAGCGTATTGCGTGGTGACTCGTACTGGTTGGTAATGTTCAGTGTCAGCACCGACTTCGAGATCAGATACAAACAGTTCTTTATCGGCTAGGTAAGCTTCAACCCGTGCCCATAAACCTTCAAAAGCACCTGGATCGAAAGCCTGATTGACTGGGCCCCATTCGATATCAGCTTCTGAACTGGGTTCTCTTACAATGAAACGATCGCCAGGTGAGCGACCGCTGCGAGCGCCTGTTTTAGCAACTAATGCGCCATTGGCTGTCAATTCACCTTCGCCGCGTAGCAGGGCAAATTCGACAAGTTGTGCTGTTGAGGGGTTAAAGTGAACGCGGTTTAATCCATCCGCCATAGTGAGGTCTCCATTTGATTTGTAAGGTTATTTTAATATCGATCGTCTGCCGATTTAATTTTATTTATCGCCTGAGTCGTGCTAGGTGACAAAGTGAGGGCGATTGTAGCCTAAGCCGAGTGCAATGTGTGAGGGGATTATAGGTATGAATAAAAAATGGGCGCCAAATAGGGCGCCCATTTTTTAGCGGGAGTCGTTTTACTGCTGGGTTGTTGATGTTTGACCGTTAGCAAATAAGGTTGCTACGTCTATGGCATCAAAGGTGTATTTAGCGTGGCAATATTCGCAACCCATTTCTATCTTGCCATCTTCGGCGAGTATGGCTTCGATTTCTGCTTGATCTAAGGTCTTGATCGCGCCGGCACTGCGCTCATGGGAACAAGTGCATTTAAAGCTCACATCGATAGGATCAAATAAGCGTACTTCTTCCTGATGATAGAGGCGATGTAACACGCTTTCTGCATCAAGAGTAAATAGCTCTTCGGCCTTGATGGTCGACGTCAGTTGGCTCAAGTGTTCGAAGTCGGCGTTGTGATCTTGCTGGCTTGGCAGAATTTGTAGGAACATGCCCGCCGCTTGTTTGCCGTCGGCAAATAACCAAATTCCAGTAGGTAACTGCTCAGATTGATTGAAGTATTCTTCAACACAGGCAGCAAGCGTTGGCTTGTCTAGTGCAACGACACCTTGGTAGCGTTCACCTTCGTCGGGTGTTAAGGTGATGACCATATAGCCTTGGCCGAAGAGTTCTGTGAGGCTAGCATCATCGGCGAGTTCAGCATTCCAGCGAGCCACACCGCGTAACTCTTGTAAATTGTTACCGTTGATCACCGCTAAAGAAACAGGGCCGTTGCCTTGTAACTGTACGCTGATATCACCGCTAAATTTCAATGTAGCGGTTAATAGTGAGGTGGCTGCCATTAATTCACCCAGTAGCACTTGCAGTACGGCTGGGTATTCTTGGGCGCTGATCACTTGTTGATAGCTGTCTTGTAACTGTACCAGTTCACCGCGCACATCGGCATTATCGAACAAGTAGCGGTGTAAAGTATCTTGGTTCATCGTGTATCTCACTGTTAAAGGTCTTTAAAGCGCATGAGCTGGCGTCGTTGCTTTTTATCTGGTTTCTGATCGGGTATCGGGTTATTGAGCATGTGGAGGCGTCGTTGCTCAGCATTAATGGCCCGTTTAGCCAGACTTGTCGCGGTTTCTTCGTACAATTCTTGTGCAATCGCACCACTTTGGCGTAATTGCGATAATTTTTTTATGACGATCTCTTTATCGTCATATCCTTGGCGTATCTTAAGGACGGCGCCTATCTCGGCATTCCTACTAGATTTGGCACGCTGGCCGTTGTAATGTACTTTGCCGCCGTTAATCATTTCTTTGGCGATGGCACGGGTTTTATAAAAACGTGCAGCCCAAAGCCACTTATCGAGTCGAATGTCTGTTTTATCGCTTTGACCTTGAGTCATAGTGTCTCCAGCTAAAAGATCGATGAGTTCACATGCCGAGCAAGAAAATGCGTGAAGAGCATTTCTATTATGTTAAAGGGTGGCGTGCTTCACACCCTTTTATGGCGGGCAAAGTTAGCATAATTGGCCTATTTTCGCCAATTTGAATGCTGTTATGGGCTTGTTGCCAAATGCTGCCTAGGTTAGCATGAGACGGTAACCGCCTAATTATTATAATCAGAACAGAGACCTGTATCGAGGGTCCACATAAAATATGGATTTATTAGATAAAGTTATCGCAAAAGCCATTGGCATGCCCCATAAGCCCTTAAGCCGGATAGTCTTCTGGTTGGGTTTTATTGTGATCATGTTGTTAGCCGCGCAAATTACATGGAAATTAGTGCCTACTAGCTCATCACCCAGTGCTTGGTCGCCAACGCCCGTTAACCTGACGGGTAAAGGTGCTGGGCAGGTTGATCTTGCGGGTTTACAGCAGCTTGGTCTCTTTGGTAAGGCAGATGCTAAATCTGAAAAGCCAAAAACTGAGGTTGTTGAGACTGTGACCGACGCGCCTAAGACCACACTCTCTATTCAGCTCACTGGCGTTGTTGCATCGACAGCGGATCAGAAAGGCTTAGCAATCATTGAGTCAAACGGCAGCCAAGAGACCTACAGCTTAGGCGATAAAATCAAGGGCACTTCGGCATCACTGAAAGAAGTCTATGCCGACCGTATTATCATCACTAACGCTGGCCGTTACGAGACATTAATGCTCGATGGCTTAGTTTATACTAGCCAAAGCCCAGCCAATCAGCAGTTACAACAAGCTAAGACTAATAAGACTGGCTCGGCAGTGAGCCGTGTCGATCAACGTAAAAATGCCGAAATCTCCCAAGAACTCGCCGAATCCCGCACCGAATTGTTAGCCGACCCTAGTAAGATCACCGATTATATTGCCATTTCACCTGTCAGACAGGGTGACGCTGTGGCGGGATATCGCTTGAATCCAGGGAAAGACGCCAATTTGTTTAAGCAGGCGGGTTTTAAAGCTAACGATTTAGCCAAATCAATTAATGGATACGACTTGACCGTAATGAGTCAAGCGTTAGAAATGATGAGCCAATTACCCGAGTTAACCGAAGTTTCTATTATGGTTGAGCGGGAAGGACAATTGGTTGAAATCATGTTTAGTTTGCCGCAATAACACGCGTTAGAGGAAAGAAAAAGAATGAATAACAAAAGGATTCGACGCAAGCTGATTGCTGGGGTTGTTGCGGGTGCAGCCATGTTCTCCTCCCAATTCGCTTGGTCTGAACAGTATGCGGCCAACTTTAAAGGCACGGATATTCAAGAATTTATCAATATCGTTGGTAAAAACCTGAATAAGACCATCATAGTTGACCCGACAATTCGCGGCAAAATCAACGTTCGCAGTTATGATCTGTTGAACGATGAACAGTATTACCAGTTTTTCCTCAACGTTTTACAAGTTTACGGTTATGCCATCGTTGAGATGGAAAATAACGTTATTAAAGTCATTAAAGACAAAGATGCCAAAACCGCTGCAATTCGAGTCGCTAACGATAACGACCCCGGCCTTGGTGATGAAATGGTGACGCGTATCGTGGCCTTGTATAACACTGAGGCCAAGCAATTAGCGCCGTTATTGCGCCAACTTAATGATAATGCGGGTGGCGGCAACGTAGTGAACTACGACCCTTCCAATGTCTTGATGTTGTCTGGCCGTGCTGCTGTAGTGAACAAGTTAGTCGAAATTATCCGTCGAGTAGATAAGCAAGGCGATACCTCGGTGCAAGTCGTGCCGTTAGAATTTGCTTCTGCGGGTGAAATGGTACGAATTATCGATACCCTTTATCGTGCTACCGCTAACCAATCCCAATTGCCAGGCCAAGCGCCAAAAGTGGTTGCTGACGAACGTATCAATGCCGTGGTCGTGAGTGGTGATGAGAAGAGCCGCCAACGTGTGGTCGAGCTTATCCGTCGTCTCGATGCCGAACAAGCCAGCACAGGTAACACAAAAGTTCGTTATCTACGTTATGCCAAAGCAGAAGATTTAGTTGAAGTGCTGACCGGTTTTGCCCAAAAGTTGGAAGGCGAGAAAGATCCGAGCGCTCAGGCTGCAGGTGGTAAACGCCGTAATGAAATCAATATCATGGCGCATACTGAAACCAACGCCTTAGTGATCAGTGCTGAACCCGATCAGATGCGCACTATCGAGAGCGTGATTAATCAACTCGACATCCGCCGTGCTCAGGTACTCGTAGAAGCCATTATCGTGGAAGTCGCCGAAGGCGATAGCGTCGGCTTTGGGGTCCAATGGGCCGCGAAAGCGGGTGGTGGTACTCAGTTTAATAACTTAGGCCCAACCATAGGTGAAATTGGTGCAGGTGTATGGCAGGCGCAAGATCAAGAAGGGACATTCATCACTAACCCGAGCACTGGTCAGGTGATAGGTCAAAACCCGAGTACTAAGGGAGATGTGACGCTACTCGCCCAAGCCTTAGGTAAAGTGAACGGTATGGCTTGGGGCGTGGCCATGGGCGACTTTGGTGCCTTAATTCAAGCAGTGTCGAGTGACACTAACTCAAACGTACTGGCAACGCCTTCTATTACGACCTTAGATAACCAAGAGGCCTCGTTTATTGTGGGTGACGAAGTGCCTATTCTGACAGGTTCTACCGCCAGCTCGAGCAACAGTAACCCATTCCAAACCGTTGAGCGTAAAGAGGTTGGGGTTAAACTGAAAGTGGTGCCACAGATCAACGAAGGCAGCTCTGTTAAGCTGACGATTGAACAGGAAGTTTCTGGGGTTAACGGTAATACAGGCGTGGATATTTCCTTCGCGACTCGTCGGTTAACCACTACCGTTATGGCGGATTCTGGTCAAATTGTGGTACTCGGTGGTTTGATCAACGAAGAAGTACAAGAAAGTATACAAAAAGTACCTTTCTTGGGTGATATTCCCATTCTAGGACATTTGTTTAAATCTTCTTCGAGCAAAAAAACGAAGAAAAACCTCATGATCTTCATCAAGCCAACGATCATACGTGATGGCATCACGATGGAAGGGATTGCTGGGCGTAAATATAATTATTTCAGAGCATTACAGCTTGAGCAGCAAGAGCGTGGCGTGAACTTAATGCCAAATACTCAAGTGCCAGTGTTGGAAGAATGGAATCAGTCTGAGTATTTACCTCCTGAAGTTAACGAGATTTTAGAGCGTTATAAAGAAGGTAAAGGCTTAGATACTCAGATGCGTAAAACGGATCCAACGCTCAAAACGCTCGATGAAAACAAAAACAAAGATAAAACCAATGAGTGAAATTCAACTATCCCAAGTCGATGACCTCAGCCAAGTCTCTAATGAGCTAGGCCTTGAAGCTGAAGGTGATGAGGTCTTTCGTTCGAGCAGTAAAGAGCGTTTACCTTTTGCCTTCGCACACCGCCACGATGTGGTGCTCGCGCTGGGTGAAACGGGCGAGTTAAGCTTGTTCTATACGAGTAAAACACCCTTAACGGCTATGCTCGAAGCGCGGCGTTATTCGGGTGTTGATTTGCCTTTGGTTAAGCTCGAAGTGGCAAAGTTTGAGGCCAAACTCACTCAAGCATATCAGGCGAACTCGTCTGAAGCGCAGCAGTTGATGGAAGACATAGGCAACGAGATGGATTTATTCACCCTTGCCGAAGAGCTGCCGCAGACCGAAGACTTGCTCGAAGGTGATGATGATGCGCCTATCATCAAACTGATTAATGCCTTGTTATCTGAAGCGATTAAAGAAGAAGCGTCGGATATCCATATCGAAACCTACGAGAAACAGCTTGTAGTGCGGTTCCGTATCGATGGTGTACTTAAGGAAGTGCTCAAGCCAAACCGTAAACTGTCGTCGCTGTTAGTGTCGCGGATTAAGGTTATGGCTCGCCTCGATATCGCCGAAAAACGTGTGCCACAGGATGGCCGTATTTCGCTGCGAATCGCAGGTCGTGCGGTAGATGTGCGGGTATCGACCATGCCATCGAGCCACGGTGAACGTGTTGTACTGCGTCTGCTGGATAAAAATACTGGCAACCTCGATTTAGAACAATTGGGGATGACCGACAGTATTCGCGTTAAGTTTGAAGATCTTATTCGTCGTCCTCACGGGATCATTTTGGTGACTGGCCCAACGGGCTCGGGTAAAAGTACCACTCTGTATGCGGGTTTGACGGAGATCAACTCTAAAGACACCAACATACTCACAGTAGAAGACCCTATCGAATACGAGTTAGACGGTATTGGTCAGACCCAAGTTAACACTAAGGCCGACATGACCTTTGCTCGTGGTCTGCGCGCTATTTTGCGTCAAGACCCCGATGTCGTGATGATAGGCGAGATCCGTGACCTCGAAACCGCGCAAATTGCGGTGCAAGCGTCACTCACTGGTCACATGGTGATTTCAACCCTGCATACCAACACAGCGTCTGGCGCGATTACACGTTTGCAAGACATGGGCGTAGAGCCTTTCCTCGTGTCTTCAAGTTTACTCGGCGTGTTGGCTCAACGTTTGATCCGAACCCTTTGTCCTAAATGTAAAATCGAGCATGTGCCCGATGCGCGTGAGCGTGAGTTGCTGGGCATACCTGCCGATGACGACAGACGTATTTTCCGTGCCAATGGCTGTAAATCCTGTGGTAACAATGGCTACCGTGGTCGAACCGGTATTCATGAGCTTTTACTGGTTGACGATAATGTGCGTGAATTGATCCATGGCGGCCGCGGAGAGTTAGCCATCGAAAAGTATATTCGTCAGTTTGTACCGAGCATTCGTCACGATGGCATGAGCAAAGTGCTCGCGGGCATCACCACTCTCGAAGAAGTGCTACGTGTGACTCGCGAGGAGTAATTTATGCCAGCATTTGAATATAAGGCACTGGATGCCAAGGGAAAGCAGCTTAAGGGCGTGATTGAGGCGGATACCGCCAGACACGCCCGCAGCCAACTGCGCGATCAGCGCATGATGCCCTTGGAAATACTGCCTGTTACTGAAAAAGAAGCCAAAGCTAAGAGCAGCAGTTTTTCGTTTTTCAAACGTGGTATTTCAGTTGCTGAATTAGCTTTGATCACCCGCCAAATTGCGACCTTAGTGGCCGCGGGTTTACCGATTGAAGAATCCCTTAAAGCCGTTGGTCAGCAGTGCGAGAAAGATCGTCTCGCGAGCATGATTATGGCGGTACGTTCTCGGGTGGTGGAAGGTTATAGTCTGGCCGATTCCTTGGCTGAATTTCCGCATATTTTCGATGATTTATATCGTGCCATGGTGGCCTCGGGTGAAAAGTCCGGTCACTTAGAAGTGGTGCTTAATCGGTTAGCAGATTACACAGAGCGACGCCAACAGCTTAAATCTAAGCTGACCCAAGCCATGATTTATCCCGCGGTTTTGACCACAGTGGCGATAGGGGTGATTTCAATCCTGCTAGCAGCGGTTGTGCCTAAAGTGGTCGGACAGTTTGAGCACATGGGCGCGGAGCTTCCCGCCTCGACCCGATTTTTGATCTCGGCCTCTGACTTTGTTCAAAACTATGGTGTGTTTGTGGTCATCGCCTTAGTGCTGCTGTTCGCACTCTTTCGGCGCATGTTAAAGTCACCTGCGTTTCGGATGAAGTACGATAATTTTTTATTGAGCATGCCGGTTGTTGGCCGCGTGAGTAAGGGATTAAATACGGCGCGTTTTGCGCGGACGTTAAGTATCTTATCCGCCAGTTCAGTGCCTTTGCTCGATGGTATGCGTATCGCCAGTGAAGTGTTGCAGAATATGCGAGTGCGCGCCGCAGTTGACGATGCGACCGCACGCGTGCGGGAAGGAACTAGCTTAGGTGCAGCGTTGACTAATACTAAGTTGTTTCCGGCTATGATGTTATACATGATTGCGTCGGGCGAGAAGAGTGGTCAACTTGAGCAGATGTTAGAGCGGGCCGCCGATAACCAAGACAGGGAATTCGAAGGTAACGTCAACATAGCATTGGGTGTATTCGAGCCTATGCTGGTGGTCAGTATGGCGTGTGTTGTGCTCTTTATCGTGATGGCAATTTTGCAGCCAATTTTAGCCTTGAATAACTTGATTAGCGGTTAATTTTTGAATTTATGGATTATGACCAAGTCGATTGGCATAGGATTTTTTAGGAGAAGTAGTCGATGCAAATGAACAAGAAACATCAAGGTTTTACCTTACTCGAAGTGATGGTTGTTATCGTGATTTTAGGGATTTTAGCCTCTATGGTTGTGCCTAACTTGATGGGTAACAAAGATAAGGCTGACCAACAAAAAGCCGTGTCTGACATAGTTGCACTCGAAAATGCCTTAGATATGTATAAGTTAGATAACGGTGTCTATCCATCGACCGAACAAGGCTTAGAAGCATTAGTGCAAAAGCCTACGATTTCGCCTGAGCCACGTAACTACCGTGAAGATGGTTATGTAAAACGTTTGCCAGAAGATCCATGGCGCAATAACTACCTGTTGTTAAGCCCTGGCGAAAACGGCAAGTTAGATATTTTCAGTGCAGGCCCCGATGGTCAACCAGGTACCGAAGATGACATCGGTAACTGGAATTTACAGAATTTCCAATAAGATGCTAAAGCTGCGTCACGCTGGTTTCACCTTAATGGAGGTGATGCTAGTGATTTTGTTGATGGGGCTCACGGCTGCGGCCGTGACTATGTCTATCGGCAATTCTGGGCCGCAACAGGCCTTAGATAGAACGGCGCGGCAGTTTATTGCGGCCACTGAAATGGTGCTTGATGAAACTGTTTTAAGTGGCCAGTTTATTGGTATTGTGATTGAGAAAACTAGTTATCAGTTTGTTTTTTATAAAGAAGGTAAGTGGGAGCCTTTGGATAAAGACAGACTCTTATCTGAAAAGCAAATGGAGCAAGGGGTTGAGCTGAACTTAGTGCTCGATGGTTTACCTTTGGTACAAGAGGATGAGAAAGACGATTCTTGGTTTGAAGAACCGCTGATTGAACCCTCTGCCGATGATAAGAAGAAACACCCTGAGCCACAGGTCATGCTATTCCCGAGCGGTGAAATGAGCGCTTTTGAGCTGACGTTTATCGCTAAAACTAACAAAGGCCAGCAGGCCGAAACGTTAGTGGTCGGTGATGCGCTGGGCAGATTAACCATAGGGCGCCCCGATGAAACGCGTTAAGGGCATGACCCTACTCGAAGTGATTGTGGCCCTTGCCGTATTTTCGATTGCGGCCGTGTCTATCACTAAAAGTTTGGGCGAGCAGATGGCAAACATGCCGATTCTGGAATCGCGCACTTTGGCACAGTGGGTGGCTGATAATCAGATGGTCGATGCCAGACTTGATCCACAGTTTCCTGAAATCGGTAAAAAAGAAGGTCAAGTTGAGCTCGCAGGAAAGGATTGGTATTGGCGTAAAGAAGTGGTGAAAACGACGGACGATAATTTTCGTATGATCCGCATTAGTGTGAGTGAAGACGAACGATATCAGCGTATTGCCGCACAAGTGAGCAGTTATGTCCTTAAAACTAACTAGTGCGCAGCGGGGATTCACCCTGTTGGAAATGCTGATCGCCATCGCGATTTTCGCCATGATAGGTTTGGCTTCTAATGCGGTACTCAGCACAGTGCTGACTAACGATGAAGTGACGCGCGCTTTTTCAACTCGGCTTAAAGCTCTACAACAAGGCTTTGGTGCGATTGAGCGTGATCTCGCGCAAATGGTGGCGCGCACGCCAAGATTACTCGAAGGTGGTCGAGGTTCGACCGTCTTCCAAACGGGCAATGATATCTTAGATTCGGAATCAGAAGCCTTAGTGTTTTACCGCTTAGGCTGGTTAAATCCCGACGGTTTATTACCGCGAGGCAGCTTACAGTCGGTGGCGTATGTGGTGCATGAAGGGCGGCTGGAACGTTGGTATTTTCCTTATCCTGAGCCTGAATTTGGCGCCGAGCCGATTAAGACAGTGATTATCGACAAAGTGCTGTCGGTGGAATATTCCTTCTTCATGGAAGACAAGTGGGAGCGTAAAGTCGAGGCGACTAAGTTGCCTAAAGCGATCGCCATGGAGATTGAGATTGAAGGTTTAGGCAAGATCCAACGTAAGTTCTTGTTGCCGCTGGGTGCTGTTGCACCAGAAAAGTCTAAGGATGACGATAATAAAGACGAAAATCCTGACGATACGAACAAAGATAAAGACAAAGATGGAGATGGAGTCGATGATGGCTCGGGGAACGATCCTGGTGACGGTTCTGGTGATCCAGGTGATGGTGACCCTGAAGACGAGGGTCGCGAATGAGAACCCAATATCGGTCTAAACAGCGCGGTGTCGCACTGATAGTTGTGCTCTTGATAGTTGCCATGGTGGTGATCATCGCGACAAATATCACTGGCCGTAATCAGTTATCCATGCGTCGAACGTTGAACTTGGCCCAGTACGATCAAGCCTATTGGTATGCTATTTCTGCCGAAGAACTGGCGAAGAAGATTTTAAAACAAGATTTAGACGACTCGGAAGGTCGGGTCCACAGGCAACAATATTGGGCCATGGCCGATGTTGTGTTTCCGGCGGAATACGGTGAAATTGCTGGCAAGATCACTGATATGCGCGCCTGTTTTAACTTAAATGCCTTGTCTGTGACCACGAAAGAGGTGGAAAACAGTCAACCTAAGCTGCCGCTGGCGGCGAAGCAATATAAGGCCTTGTTGGTGAGTTTAGGGATGGACGACTTTAGTGCGGACCGTCTGACCCAGACCTTAAAAGATTATATCGACGAAGACACCACTGCTAGCCCTTATGGTGCCGAAGATGCGGAATACGAAGCGCGAAATGTGCCTTACCGTGCGGCCAATACGCTGATGAATCATCGCAGTGAATTACGGGCAGTGATGGGATACACCCAAGATATCTATTTGAAACTCTTGCCCTATGTATGCGTTATCCCAGGCAATGACAGGCAATTACTGAATGTGAATACCTTGGAAGTCGAGCAAGCGGCACTGTTAGCTGGCATGCTCGAAAATCAGATTTCGGTAGGCGAAGCAGAAAGTATCATCAACCAACGCCCCGGTGATGGCTTTGCCAAGATAGATGATTTTTATGAAAGCTCATCCATGGGATCGATCAAGTGGGAAGGTGCCATGAAGTCGAGCTTTGTCATCGATAGCCAATATTTTTTATTGGCCTCGGGGGCGAAGGTTGATAACGCCGTATTTAGAATGGAAAGTGTGCTCAAAAAGAGCGGCGGCAATAAAATGGAAGTGCTCACCCGTCAGTTTGGTGGCCAAAAATAATGGCAGTGCTCACCCGTCAGTGTTTGATGTTGGTGGACAAAAATAATGGCAGTGCTCACCCGGCAGGGTTTGATGTTGGTGGCCAAAAATAATGGAAGTGCTCACCCGGCAGAATCTGGTGGACAAAAATAATAGCAACGAGCTCAGTCACGCTTTCTTGACTGGGACTGGTGGAGAAAAACTGTGAGTGAACGGCTATTTATTCGCTTAGGCAGAACAGCAGAGCAAGCGTGCTCTTGGCTCGTTTGGTCGGAGCAAGAACAGGAAATTATCGCTTCTGGTGAGCTCGCCAATGCCCAAGGTTTGTCGACCTTAACCGAGCGTGCGGGCAATCGTCCCGTCGATGTGTTAGTGCCCGCCGCGGCAATGACACTCACTAGTGTGCATTTGCCCGAAAAAGGCCAACGCCAAGCCTTGAAAGCCTTGCCTTTTATGCTCGAAGAAGCCTTAGCCGATGATGTCGATGCCATGCATTTTACTGTTGGTCCACGTGACGGTGACGCCTTAAGTGTGGTCGCAGTGGCCCATGAGCAAATGCAGACTTGGTTGAGTTGTTTGACTGAAGCGGGTTTAAAAGTGAAGCGCATTGTGCCTGACTGTTTAGCCTTGCCATTGCAAGAGTGCCAATGGGCGGCAATGAATTTTGGCAATGAGCTATTGCTGCGTACCGGATTAGCTTCGGGCCAGAGCTTACCTCTGCCTTGGTTGCCAATTGCGTTAGAACAACTTAAGCCAGTGCAAGGTGAGGTCTCAGTTGCCAGTTATACCGAGATGCAACTCGAGGGTGTCGAGCTTAAGCTGCAGTCACTTGAGCTACCTATGTTAGTGTTAGCCCGCGGTATTTTGCATGCGCCAGTGAATTTACTGAGCGGCGTTTACACGCCGAAGCGTGAATACAGCAAACAGTTGATGATGTGGAAGAGTGCAGCCATCGTTATTGCCATCGCTTGTGTGCTGGCCTTAGTGAATAAAGGGCTGACTATACATCAAGTCAATGGTCAGGTTGCCGATCTTAAAGCCCAGAGTGAATCCATTTATCAGCAAGTGATCCCGGGAAATTCGCGCATTGTTAACCTACGTTCGCAGATGGAAAGTCAGTTACGTGCATTGCAGGGACAGGGTAGTGGTGCGGAGTTTTTTGCCATGCTCGATGGTTTACAGGATGCCTTTAAGCAAGTGCCTGAACTTAAACCTAATAGCTTAAGATTCGAAAGCGCGCGTAACGAGATCCGCATGCAAGTGAGTGCGAAAAATTACGCGCAGATCGAGAAGTTTAAAGAGATTGTCGGTCGTCGTTTTCAACTCGATGGCGGCACTATGAATAGCGGTGAAGAGCAAGTCACCAGTACCTTAACCTTGAGGAGCAAATAAGATGGATAATTTGCGGACTTGGTGGCAAGGGCTCGCATCGCGCGAGCAGCAATTAGTGGGCTTTTGCTCGGTATTCTTAGTTATAGGTATTTTTTATTGGGGTGTTTGGACGCCGATTGCCAATGCTGAAGCCGATGCATTACGTAACCTCAATGCACAGCAACAGACGTTGAACTATGTAAAACAAACGGCGAATAAAATAGCGAGTCTTAAGCAGAACGGTGCTAAGCCGACTACGTCGGGCAGTTTAAGCTCAGTGGTTAATCAAACTGCGGGCAATTATGGGTTAGTGATTACTCGCATGCAGCCCCAAGGCGATAAGATCCAAGTGTGGATGGACGATGTTCCTTTTGATGCCTTGTTAGGTTATTTGAGTGAGTTAGTACAGAAGAAAGGACTTTCACTCGAAAGTGTTGATTTGGCTGAGGCTGATGTACCTGGCTATGTCAAAGTGAGACGTATCCAATTAGCGCAATAAATTAAGGTGTAGCTGTGAGTTTGATAAAAAAAGTCATCATAGGCGTACTGATTTATTTAATATTTTTAGTCGTTCTATTCCCCGCTAAGATTGCGATAGCGTTAGCCCCATTGCCCGCGAATATCAGTATTTCGGGTGTGAGTGGCAGTATTTGGTCTGGCAGCATAGAAACCTTAAGTATGCCGCAGCGCCAGGTAGAGCAAGTGCGTTGGGATCTGAGTCCTTGGGCGCTATTTTTAGGTAAAGTGAAAGTTGATTTTCAAGTGGGCAGCCGCGCAACACCTGTCAGTGCTAAGGGATTAATTTCTTGGTCTATGGGAGGCTTAAGTGCGAAGGGGTTACGTTTCGAAGCGCCAGATAGCTTTTTACTCGGCAATGCAAAACTGCCTTTTAAAACCGAAATATCCGGTGAAGTCAGCCTATTAGTCGAGACGTTAGAGCAAGGTAAGCCTTGGTGCGAGCAGCTGTCTGGTAAGCTGTTTTTGAATCAAACCAATGTTAAGAATCAGTTTGGTAACTATCCTCTAGGTAATATTGAACTCGGACTGAGTTGTGTCGAAGGCAAAGCGCAATTGGCTACAGATGAAACCAAGAACCAGCTTGGTATTGTTGGTACCTTACAGTTAGATGAAGGCAATATGGTGAAGGTTGAGGCTAAGATTAAAGAAACGGCAGAGCAACCGGAAGATATGCGTGAGTCGCTGAATATTTTAGGTAAGCGTGGTGCGGATGGTTATTTCCCTGTGGTATATCAGGGGCGGATCCCTGGGTTATAGGCTGTTTTAGATGAGCACTTAAACTTAATGTGAGTGCTCAGATGTGAAGGCCGTAATGCGAGAGTTGTGATAAAACGTTCGATCATAAAACAACGTGATGAATAGAAACGAAGGCACCTAAGGTGCCTTTTTTATAGCCTTTTTATCGCGTTAGATCAGTCAGTAGTGAGTGATAGTCGGTAATCGCGGGAAAATCGTGAAAGACTTTGATTGGTTTTTTACTGTCTGGGTTAGCAATCCCCAATTGATGGCCCACTCCAGCAAGTTTAGCGGCTTTGAGTATGGGTTCGCTATCGTCGATAAAGAGACAGCGACTTGGTTCAAGGTTGAATTGCTTAAACAAGGTCAGCCAAAATTGTGGGTGTTCCTTAGGGTAACCTGTCTCGTGGCTAGAAATCATGTCATCGAGCCCTGCTGCCAGCTCGGTATGTTCAAGCTTTAGGGCAAGACTCTTGGGATGCGCATTGGTCACTAAGATGCGCCGTTTACCTGCAGAGGCCAAGGCCGCTAAAAATGGCATGCTGTCTTGGCGCAGTTGAATACGATCCACTAAAGTGCAGTGCAAGCCCATAATGTCGAGCTGCAGTTGCTCCTGCCAATAATCGAGACAGTACCAATCGAGCGTGCCTACGACTTTCTCATAGGCGTTCACAACTAATTGCTGCGCTTCGTTGTGGCTCAAACCTTGTTGTCGACTCAATTCCTGCGGTACTAAATTCAGCCAAAAATGATTGTCGAAGTGCAAATCCAATAGGGTGCCATCCATATCGAGCAGAACCGTATCGATAGTCTTCCAGTTAAACATGGGTATTTCCTATTTTTGCAAAACTGAATCACGCTTAGCATTGATTGTTGCACTGCGTAATACTCAGTGATGACGATGATTCGAGTCACTTGTATGCTTAAATCTTTGTGCTAGTCTTGGATGATTAATTATTTTTAGTCTGAAAATTAAGCGGTTGGATATGGATATCTGTTCTTTTGCCCTATTAGCTCAAGTTTCAAACCCCCTTAGTTTACAGCAAGAGTTGAATGCTTTGCTGCAACAAGACTGGTTACCCCATGTAAATCAGCGTGATTATATGGGTGGTTGGGATGTTCTCGTCTTACGCTGTGCAGCAGAGTATCGCGGTGCTCATCCTATCTTGCAAGCCTTCTCAATTTCTACCGGTCAGCACTGGCAAGATTTGCCTCAACTCGAATCGAGCCCTGCGTTATGCCATTTTCTACAATCTTTAGCCTGCCCAGTGAAATCCGTGCGTTTGATGCGCTTACATGCGGGGGCAGAAATCAAACCCCATAGAGATCAAGGACTCTGCCTAGAACAAGGCGAGGCAAGACTGCATTTGCCACTGCAAACGAATGAGCAACTCAACTTTTACGTGGACGATAAACGTGTACCCATGCAGGCCGGAGAGCTTTGGTATATCAATGCCGACCAAGTCCATTGGGTTGAAAATAAAGGGCAGGATGCGCGGATCAATTTAGTGATTGATTGCGAGGTCAATACTTGGTTAAGGGAGTTAATCGATGCTGCAAAGATCAGAGCTTGAATTAGGGCATAGTTTGGATGTAGCTGTATTAACTCAGTTTGCTAATTCGCTACTGCTGTCAACCTCAGCAGGGGAGTCTAAACGGCTCATTGATCCCATGCTGAAGCAGTTGTGCCAAATAGCGGCAGTGGAGTTACACCCCGAGTCTTTTTTGGATACTGAGGCGAGCCATACGCCTTTTGGTAAGGCGGTGTCATTCACTACCGCGGCGCAGTGTGCCGAAGATCCCGAACGGGGTCGAGTCTTTATACAAGGGATTTATCAAGCAATACAAGATCGTCTAAAGGCTCATCCCGGGCAGATTGTGAACATCTTATATGCGGGGACAGGGCCTTTTGCTTGGTTATTATTACCTCTGCTGCCGTTATTTTCTGCGAGTCAAATTCAAGTGACCTTGCTCGACATTCATCAAGCCTCGTTAGATAAAGTCACCAAGCTTATTGAACACTTTGATTTGGCTGATCGTGTGGTGGAGAGTGCCTGTGCGGACGCCACGCTTTGGCAGCCAAATACAGTCGTAAAGTTTGATGTGATTCTTTCCGAAACCATGAAGCACTTGTTGCAACAGGAGCCGCAAGTGCAAATTTTTACCCATTTACAGGCGTATCTTGCAGATGATGGTGTGCTCATCCCGCAAAATATTGAGTTAGACGCTTGGCTTGAGTGTCGTACTGTGCAGGATTTTGTGGAGACGCATTATTTAGGACCTTTGTTTGCACTCAACCTGCAAACTGCGCGCTTACTTGCCAGTGGAGACCGTAGCTTCTTGGCTGGTACTTTACTGCTCCCCGATTTCACCCCGAGTGCGGTAACGCTTAAGTTCACGACTTCCGTTCAAGTCTATGGTAATTCCACGCTGAGCGAATACCAATCTCAACTCACGTTACCTCGATATCGACGTGAACATTGGCTTAAGCCACTCTCATGCCTTGCTTTTCGATATGAGCAGGGTACTCATCCCGATTTTGTGTTTGATGTTATAGAGCAAAAACCAGTGCTGGTGTCGAGTGACGATCTGAGCTGCTTAGGCATTTATCATTTGCAGCGGCTTTGGCAAAAGATACAGCTACGCAAACGGGGAGTGCCATTCACTGAACTGGCTAATGAATGGCACTTAGATAAAACCTTGCTGGATCTTTGTGGAATAGGGCTAGAGCCGGGTCTAAGAGCTTTATATCAAAACGATCATCAGTCAGCTTTTGTTGCTTACATTCAGCAAATCGCCAAGCTGACAGCCGCGGATATTGCAGGGATTAATCAGCAATTAGGCGCTATTTTCCATGGATTAACGCCATCGGTCACTGTACCAGAAGTCGAAGACTTCAATTCAGCGGAGGTTGAAGACTCAAATCCGGCTGCAGTACTCAGTGAGTCACAACTCAATTTTTGGCAAAGTGAAGGCTACTTAGTGATCCCGCAAGTACTCACGGCAGAGCAATGCGCCGCAACTCGAGATTTTATTTGGCAGCAGTTAGGAGCCAATGAACAAGATCCCACCACTTGGTATCAACCTCATGAGTTTATGCAGAAAATCATGCTACAACTGTTTCGCCATCCGCAACTGGACGCGAATCGACAAGTCCCCAAAATCCGTCAAGTGTTTGAACAATTGTGGCAGCAAACGGATTTAGTTATGACAACCGATAGAGTCAGCTTTAATCCACCAGAAACGCCAACTTGGCATTTCCCCGGTCCTGATATGCACTGGGATATGCCGCTACAGCTCCCCGTTAAGTTTGCGACTCAAGGGTTAATTTATTTAACCGATACCAGTGCGGAACAAGGCGCATTCTGTTGTGTCCCCGGATTTCATCTCAAGATTGAGGAGTGGCTTCTCGAACAGAACAAGCCTGACATTGAGCTTCAGCAACAGGATTGGCATCGCTGGCAAGTAAAACCTATAGCGGCTAAAGCGGGCGATTTAATCATTTGGCACCATGCCTTGCCCCACGGCGCCAGTCCTAATCGTGGGACGTTACCGCGTATGGTGCAATACATTAACTTTTACCCTATGGCATCCTAATGGTTGATTTTAAAGAACAACAGCAACGCTATTGGTTGTTAGTTCATAATCCAGCCGCCCTGAGGGAGCTTGGCAAGGTTATGACTCTCACCAACTTTTGCCAATATTTGCGGCTTTTTTGGCACTTACCAGACTGTGGTGATGATACGTTACTGGCTATCTTGCATACTGGTAATCGACAAAGGATAGAGCCGGATTATTCACTCTTCTGCCAGTTTTGGGCGCCAACTGACTATGACCCTAAACGCAGAGTATTAGAGTGGATGTCCGCCGCAGAAAAACCGATTCATCCTTTCTACTCGGAGCATATTTCTGCCGTGCGGGGTCAGTTATTGTCCGCCTTGATCAAACCTCAAACTGCTCTGTTACCAGTGCCAAATCTTTCAGGGCTAGTAGAACAAGTGCAGCCTGCCGGATTTATATTTCACCTCTCCCGCTGTGGATCTACCTTAGTGTCGCGCAGTTTTGCGGGGTTATCTAAATGCAGGGCGTTATCTGAATCGCCTTTGCTGACTCAAGTGCTATTGGACAGGAGCCTATCAGACACACAAAGACGTGCAGCTTTAATATTTTGCATTAACACCGAAGGTCAGTTGTTTCATCCTGAACAGCATTTGTTGATTAAATGGAATGCGTGGGATTTGCAGTTTTGGCCATTGATCCTATCACTTTATCCTCAAGTTCCCGTGTTATTGCTACTTAGGGACCCCGTCGAGATCTTAGCCTCACAGCAAAAGTCTGCTGGATATCATATGGTGCGACAACCGTCTCGACCTTTATTCCTTGAATTATCAGTACCAGAGGAGGGGGAGTTGATACTGGATTATCAATGTAAGGTATTGCGCTTGTTATTGGGTTATGGGTTAGAGATGAGTCAGCGTAACCAAGTGATGGTCGTGGATTATAAGGAGTTGTTACCCGCGATAGCGAATAAAATCGCAAACTGGTTTTCGTTGGCTCTCTCTAAAGAAGAGTGCAGCCAAGTCGAACAATGTCAGTTAATACATGCTAAAACAGCCACGCAGCCCTTTGTAGCAGATTCACAATCTAAACAAAGTTTTTTTTCGGCTAAGCAAAAAGAACAGATCCACCGTTATTGTAACTGGTCTAATCTTCACCTTTTTGAAACCAAAAGTTAACATAAATATTGTATTTTTGTGTGATGTGAACTAGCTTTAGCCAACTATCTATATTAAAAAATATCAGCAAGTTAACGTTTTTATCCTAGGGATGGAAAATGCAATCATGTCATTTCAAGCCGTTAGCCGTTTTATTCTGCGAACGCATTCCCCTGAGCCATTCTTTAAACCTGTCATTCGATTTGTTGAGTTTTGCCCGTTAACCCCGAGCTGCCACGACGAATTAAAGAACTATAAAGCGCTGTTAGAGTTACTTATTACAGGGAATGTATTTGATGGTAGAAGACATAGTATTACCTAAAGCCTATTCATTGCGTTATGCGTATAAAAATGACGATGCTTTTGTATTTTCACTATTTTGTTCTGCAAGGACGGAACTGTCTCTATTACCACTTTCCCCACAGCAACGAGAGTTGTTAGTGCAACAACAATACCGCTTACAGCAAGCGGGTTACGCAGCCCAATATCCTCAAGCCATGACTCTGATCATTGAATATCAATCAATTTCTATTGGCAAAATCATACTTAATCCCTCTGTTAACAGTGTGCATATCGTTGACTTTGTCATCGCGCCGCAATTTCGTGGCTATGGTTATGGTTCAGTCATTTTGGACTCGGTAAAAGCCTATGCCCAAGCAAAAGAGGCGAGTGTGAGTCTGAGTGTTGATCGACAAAATATGCGTGCGAAACAGTTATATCTTCGTTTGGGTTTCTCACCTTTTGAAATATCACCTACTCAAGAGTGGCTATCGTGGCCATCACCATAGGTAGTGTTGTTTGAGGGAAGAGGAAAGCGTGTGTAATCAAACAGATGATGTATAGATAGGTTTATTTTTATTAAGGAGTCATGGATGTCTGATTTTTTTCTCGGAGAAATTAAGCTTCTCCCATACAACTGGGCACCTAAGTATTGGACTTTGTGTGCAGGGCAATTATTGCCAATCAACACCAACCAAGCGCTTTTTTCACTCTTGGGTACGACCTACGGTGGCGACGGTATTAATACTTTTGCGTTGCCGGATTTACGTGGTCGCGTACCAGTTCACCCTAATGTTAGTGCAGGTTTGCCTCAGGGCAGTAAGGCGGGTGTTGAAAATGTAACCCTAGTACCTAACAACCTGCCAGTACACAATCACCTTGTGATGGCCAGTTCTACTGCCGGCGATACCACGTTGTTTGCAGGCAATAATATTGCCGCCGCCAAAAATGCAGCAGGTGAGGTCAATTTGTATGGGTCCGCTGCAAGTTTACAAGGGTTGGACCCTGCAACGGTATCCAGTACTGGCGGCAATCAAGCCCATGAAAATTGTCAGCCTTCACTGGTAATGAATTATTGCATTGCCACTCAAGGCATTTACCCTTCACGTAACTAGAGGAGAATCACTATGGATCCTTATATCGGTGATATCCGTCTTTTTGCGGGTAGTTTTGCACCTAGAGGTTGGATGTTGTGCGCTGGTCAGCTATTAAGTATTAGTGAGCAAAGCACTCTTTTCGCAATTATCGGAACCTCTTATGGTGGTGATGGGGTAACAACATTTCAATTGCCGGATTTGCGCGGTCGCCTTCCGGTTGGGCAGGGTAATGGCCCTGGTCTGACTCCCCGTGTTATCGGTCAGCAGTTTGGTGTTGAATCCGTTACCTTATTAACGCCGCAAATACCTTCACACAGCCATAGTTTGTCGGCGAGCACAGCAAGTTCCTCCACATCACCCAGCCCTACGGGTAATGTCTTTGCCCACAGTAATACCGATAATATTTATGCTCCTTTGCCATCTAGCGGTGCCGATCCCCAAGTTATGAATGCACTCAGTGTGCAAGCCTCAGGGGGAACACAACCACACAATAACATCATGCCTACTACAGCGATAAATTACATCATATGTATTGAAGGCATTTTCCCATCGCGTAATTAAGGAGCGAAATTATGGATCCATTTATAGGTGAAATCCGTTTGTTGCCATTCAGCTTCGCTCCCCACAATTGGGCGCTGTGTAATGGCCAAATATTGTCAATCGCAAGTAATACCGCGTTGTTTTCAATTATCGGAATTACTTATGGTGGCAATGGTACAACCACGTTCCAATTGCCTAATTTGCAGGGGCAGACCGTAGTTGGTGTAGGTCAGGGCCCCGGGCTGAGAACCTGGGATTGGGGCGAACAGTTTGGTGAAAATGGGGTGACGCTGATCTCCACTGAAATGCCAGCACACAACCACACGCTGACCGGTTTGAATAATCAGGGGACTTTGCCTTCTCCGGCAGCGAATACCTATCTTGCGAAGGATGGACGTGGTGGTGGCATAGTCAACTATATGCAGGCAGCACCAGGTACATTAAATACCACTATGGCACCACAGACTTTAGGTCTAAATGGTGGTGGTCTACCCCATGAAAACCGTCAGCCATTTATCGCATTGAATTATTGTATTGCCCTTTATGGTGTATTTCCGGCACGCAATTAATTGATGAATGATCCCGGCATGTTTGTCGGGAAGTTTTTAATAAATATTTTTAATTAGTAAGTCACATTAATGCCAAACAAATTACATTTTATTTCAGGTTTACCGCGTGCTGGCTCGACGCTGCTCGCAGGTATACTTCGGCAAAATCCACGCTTTCATGCGGCTATCAGTAGCCCTGTAGCGGGGCTTGTGAATGGTGCCCTCGAACAAATGGGGGCAGGTAGTGAGTCCTATTCATTTTTCGATGAACATAAACGTAAGGTCATTTGTCGGGCATTAATTGATGCTTATTACCAAGATAAAAATCATCCGGTTATTTTCGACACCAACCGTCACTGGACTGCCCGTCTACATCAATTGGTAGAGTTGGTTGATGATTTTAAAGTGATTTGTTGTGTGCGCAATCCGGCTTGGATTATGGATAGTTTTGAAGTGATTTACCGTAAAAACCCATTTGATTACAGCCGTATGTTCAATGCGGCCTCGCGTCAGACGGTGTATAGCCGCTGCGAGTCATTAATCAATGCTGGTGGTGCGGTTGGAAGTGCATGGACCGCACTCAAGGAAGCCTATTACGGCGAGTTTTCTGATCGCTTGCTATTAGTGGATTATGATCTGCTTACCCAGCATCCGGCACGCACGCTGGAGTTAATCTATCGTTTTATTGGCGAACCGCAATTCGATCACGATTTTAATAATGTCGACTATGCTGAAAATGAGTTTGACCACAATCTTGGGGTCAAAGGTTTGCATAGCGTTAAGCGGAAAGTGGAATACAAAAGTAGGCGCAGTATTTTACCGCCTGACTTATTTATGAAGTATCAAGAAATGGACTTCTGGCTGGATAGTACTGGCACTGCAGCCAATATTATTGCAAGTAAAAAACCTGTAGCACCTAACGCAAAAAATGAAGGGAATCACTTATCATGAGACATGCACTGCTTAGTGGGCTTTCCTCGCTGTTATTACCATTCGGACTCTATGGTGCTGGTGCTATTGCAGCGCCGAGTTATCAGCGATCCTATTTGAGTTCATCGATAAGTGCATCGACCGATCTATTATTGCGTTCAGACACCTCTCTACCACAGGATCTAATTGATTTATCAGGCGAACAATTGGATATCCAGAGTGCACATCCGGTGCGTGAGCTGGTGATTGTTGATGGTGCAGTGGCTGAAGCTGATAAATCGGTATTGCGCCGCGCCCTTAAACCTAGTGTTCAATTGGTAGAGTTAGATTCTTCTATCGCTGGATTACCGCAATTAATTAATGTACTTGATGGACACAAAAATCTCGCTGCTATTCATGTGGTCTCCCACGCACAAGCGGGCGCTATTTTGCTGGGTAATTCACGTATTACTCCGGAGACAATCCAGCGTGAAGTGTTGGCATTTGCCGCGTTAAAAGGCGCGGTGCGTGAAGGTGGCGATTTATTATTTTACGGTTGCGATCTGGCCGCGAATGACAGCGGTGAAGAGTTGCTGGATATCATCAGCAATAACACAGGTTTGGATATTGCCGCCTCCAATAATTTAACCGGCAATGCCGAATTACAAGGCGACTGGGATTTAGAAGTTACCCGCGGAAATATTGAATCTACTTTGGCGTTTTCTGAAAAAGCATTAAGGGATTTTTCAGGGGTGTTAGCGCCAATTGTAAATGGCACTTATGGTTTTGTAGGTTGGAGTGGGCAGGCAACTGCACAGCTCAGCACAACTCATTTCAGATTAACCGCTAAGGGTGGTGATGGCGTCACTCAAAATCTAGCTAGTAGCATTGGCAATTTTGCTTACATGCATGGTGGTGAGACTAGCACTAACCATTATTTTTATTTGCGCGCAGATGGTACCAATACCACTGCATTTGAGTTAACGGGATTAACGGGAGGCGAGGCTGCTGATCCTGCCTATACAGCTCAATTTACTAATCTGCGTATTGTTGGTTACTTGCAGAATGGCGGAACTGTTACCTCCTCGACTGTTAACGGAAGCGGAGTTAAAGAGACCTTTACCTTTGCACCAGGACAATTGGCGTCTTTTTCGGGCGTTAAGCTAAAAGGCTTTAAATTGTTTTTTGATTGTGCCAGTGCTTGTAATTCTTCAACGGATGGCCCCGAGTTCTTTGAGTTTTATGGTTTCACCGTCGCGAATACAATAGATACTCCTCCTGCCAACTCTGATGCCACCCTCATCGCAGCTGGTGGCGTTGTTGAGCCTATTGGTCTTGCCACCACCATTGATACGGTCGGTGAAGCTGTGGGTGTTTTTGATTTCACCATCACAGATGGCGGAACTTCAGACGGTCTTGCAACCACTGTTTCTCAAATTGTTGTCAGCGTGAGTGGCACCAGTACCGATGCCGAGCGCAGCAAAATTACCTGGCGCCTGAACGGGCCGGATGCCAGCAATATGAACGGTACTTACAACGCTGGTGCAGATACTATTACCTTCTCTGGCCTGGCTATGTCCGTTGCTGATGGGGGCAATGAAACTTACACGGTTAATGCCTACTACAACGACAATACGACGCTCACAGAAGATCGCACTATTATTTTGAGTGTGGATGGCGATACCAACCTCACGGTCGGTGGCAGCGGTACGCAAATGGCAAGCGGGCAGAGTGCTGTCACCAATGGCAGCGGCACAACCCTTGATGTGGTCGCTAGCCAGCTAGTCTTTACCACCCAGCCTGCGGGTTCTGTTTCCGGCGCGGCATTGACGACCCAACCTGTTATTGTGGCGCGTGATGCGTTCGGCAATACCGATGTGGACTTCGCCGAAACCCTTACCTTGACCGAGTCCAGTGCGGGCACCTTAACCAACGCTACTCAAGCGGCGACCGCGGGTGTGGCGACATTTAGCAACCTGACTTATACCGCCACCGCCGATCAGCAAGCATTCACTCTGACCGCGAATGATCAGGATGGCGTTGGTTCAAATTTGCCGACTGTTGATGCCAATTCTGTAACCTCAGATGTAGTAGCCACCCAATTGGTATTCGATACTCAACCTGCACCTACTAGCGTCATTAGCGGTCAGAACACTGCTTTCTCTACTGTGCCAATCGTATCGGCACGCGATGCAAACAGCATTGTGGACACGGGTTATGCTACAGGTATTACCTTGGCGGAAGTTAACGGTGCGGGCAGCGCGACGATCACGGGGACGGGAGATACCGATGGTAATGGTGCCACAGTGTCTATCACTCCCAGCAGTGGCGTATCCACTTTTACCAGTATGCAAATTACCTACACCAATTCTGGCGTGGGTAGTGAAACTTTCAATTTGCGCGCATCTTCTGGTGGTTTAACCACGGCAGATAGCAGTCAATTAACGGCGTCAACCACGCCGACAGTAACCGATGGCAATATCAGCATTTCAGGGGGGACAGGGTCAGGGGGAGCCTTCAAAATTGGCGATACCGTCACTGTGACCTGGAATAATACCGCTGGCGGCAATAATAATGCCGGAATCACAGGTGTGACTGTCGATTTCTCGCAATTTGGTGGTGGCGCCGCTGTGGCTACGACGGATAGCAGCGGAACCTGGACGGCAACTTATACTCTCACTTCTGGTGCGATTGATGCATCCAGTCGTAATGTCAGCGTGACCGCAACCAATGCCCAAGGGGACACTACTACTGCTGACACAACCAATGCCGTTGTGGATAATGTTGTGCCAGTTGTCACAGATAACCGTCTTAGCATCAGCGGTGCCACTGGTACCGGAGGTGCCTATAAAATTGGCGATACAGTAACCGCCAGTTGGAATAATACTGCGGGTGGCGATAACAACACAGACACTATTAGCAGTGCTACTGTGGACTTTTCTGCATTTGGTGGCGGTGCGGTGGTGGCGGCGAGCAATAGTAGCAGTACTTGGACAGCAACCTACACTATTACCTCAGGTGCTATTGATGCCACAAACCGCAATATCAGTCTTACTGCGATTGATAACGCGGGCAACACTACAACAACTGCAGACACCAGCAACGCGACAGTTGATAGTATTGCGCCATTGGTATCCGATGTGAATATCGGCATTTCCGGCGGCACTGGTACTGCGGGCGCTTATATCGCCGGCGATACAGTCACTGCTATCTGGAATAACACCGCAGGTGGCGATAACAACAGCGATACCATCAGTGCAGCGACAGTTGACTTCAGCCAATTCGGCGGCGGTGCGGCTGTGGCCGCCAGCAATAGCAGCGGTACTTGGACGGCGACTTATACCTTAGTTGCGGGTGCCATTAATACCAACAATCGTAATGTGTCGGTTACGGCGATGGATAACTCTGGCAATATTACCACTCGGGCCGATAGCAGTAATGCGGTTGTGGATAGTGTGGTGCCAGCCGTAACCAGTGTCAGCGTTCCGGCCAATGCGACTTATATAGTAGGGCAATCCCTCGATTTTACCGTCAATACTAGCGAAGCGATTACCGTGAATGCTGCTGGTGGCACGCCGCAGCTTACCTTGACGATTGGCTCTGCCACTGCGTACGCCAGTTACCTTTCCGGCTCCGGTAGCAATGCACTGACTTTCCGCTACACAGTGCAGAGTGGTGATCTCGATACTGATGGAATTGCGATTGCTGGGTCGATAGATGCCAATGGCGGCACCTTAAAAGAGAGCTCGGGTAATACTCTAAACTCAGTATTAAATTCTATTGGCAGTATGGCTGCGGTATTAGTTGATGCGATAGCGCCTACTGTGAGTAGTGTTGCTGTCCCTGCAAATGATACGTATGTGGTTGGAGAAACCTTGAGTTTTACGGTGAGCAGCACTGAAAATGTGACTGTTAATACGGGCGGCGGTACGCCGCGTATCGCCGTAACCATTGGCGGAACCACCCGTTATGCTTCCTACGCGAGTAGCTCTGGAACCACTAATCTAGTCTTTAGTTATACAGTGCAGGCAGGTGATAACGATACTGACGGCATTATGTTGGCATCTAGCATTGATGACAACGGAGGAACCTTACTTGACGGCGCGGGTAATAATTTAGTGCTCACGCTGAACTCGGTTGGTTCAACTGTCGCAATTCTCGTGGATACAGCCGCACCGACAGTGCAGAGTTTTAGTCCCGCAGATGGTGATGTGAATGTCGCTATCGGTGCTAACTTTGTGCTGACCATGAATGAGGATATCCAGCTTGGTGCTGGCAATATAGTGATCTACGATGCCGATGATCTGGCCGTAGCGACGATTGATGTGGGTTCACCAGCCGGGCAGCTAATGATAACGGCTGGCGTGTTGACTATTAACCCAACCGCTAATCTAGTTGAAAACACCAGTTATTATATTCAAATCGCCAATGGAGCTATTACCGACTTGGCGGGTAACATTTACGCCGGCATTAGTAATAAAACCGATTGGAACTTTACCGTTGCCGATGTAACTCCACCAGTTGTTACTGGCGTGGTAGTATCGGGCTCACCCGCAGCGAACGCCGCTAGTCTCGTGTTTAGTGTGAGTTTAGATGAGGTGGCGAGCAATCTCTCTATCGATGATTTTGCTCTTACGGCAACAGGTTCGGCAAGTGGCAGTATTGCCAGTGTTTCTGCGGCATCCGGCACCAGTGTTGATGTGACTGTGAATACTGTGAGTGGCACTGGTAGCCTGAGACTCGATGTCAAGGCGAATTCCAATATCCAAGATGCTTCCGGTAACGGTAATGGAACCAATGGCTATACTGCCGCTTATACCGGTGGCGCAAGTCACACAGTCGATCGCGATGCGCCTTTAGCACCTTCGGGACTCGATCTTGCCACGGCTTCCGATTCCGGGATCAGCAGCACAGATAATTTAACCAGCGATACCACTCCGACACTCACAGGCAACGCTGAGGCGAATAGTACTGTGACGCTCACGAGCAGCATCAATGCTGTATTGGGTACCACAACTGCAGATGGTTCTGGAAATTGGTCGTTTACCACGCCGCCATTAACCAGTAATTCCGCGCATAATATTACGGCCACTGCGACCGATGTTGCGGGCAATACTGGTGCGGTGTCAACGGCACTTGCGCTTACGCTCGATACACAAATTCCCTCGATAACCAGCTCGGCTCCTGCAGGAGGTGCCGCAGCGGATGCCAGTGTGATATTCAACCTCGCTTTTAGCGAATCAGTGAATAGTCTGACGACGGAAGATTTTGCTCTGGCGAGCACAGGCACTGCATCTGGCACTATTTCGAGCGTTTCCGCTAGCTCTGGAACGGGTGTTGCCGTCACTGTTAATGGCATATCGGGTACGGGTAGTCTGAAGGTAGGCCACACAACGAGTGATATTGTTGATGATGCGGGTAATGCACTCGGTGCTTATAGTGCCGGCACTGCACACTCTGTCGATACGGATGCACCAACTATTTCGGGTGTCAGTTTTGACCAGACGTCGGTTACTCAGGCAAATCAAAGTGCGATTAGCTTGACCTTAGCGAGTGCGGAGGCCGGAACCAGCGCGAATTACACTATTACTGGTAGTTCAGGCACGCCTGTCACAGGATCTATTGCGGTCGCAAGTGCGTCACAACAGATCGTCAATATAGACGTGAGCGGCTTAGGAGATGGCACTCTGACAGTGAGCCTGACCCTGACCGATGCGGCGGGCAATGTTTCTAGCCCTGCCGTGACCAATACCATATCGAAAGATGCTGCAGTGCCTACTGTGGATGTCGTCGCCGTTAGCGATGGGCATTATGGTGTCGGTAGCACTATCGATATCACGGTCACCTTGATCGAGGATGTGACTGTTTCTGGCACGCTTTCTACTCTGTCGATCGATATCGATGGTGTGGCTCGTCAGGCTGTGTTTGTGTCTGCGGCGAGTGGTGTGCTGACCTATAGATATACAGTTCAAGCGGGTGACAATACGGGGGCGAGTGGGTTAATTGTCGATGCTAATGGCATAGCGCTAAATGGCGATACCATGCGGGATGCGGGTAGCAATGATGCCGACCTAAGCTACAGCCAGTGGAGCAGTGTCGATGTGATTGTCGATACGACGGCTCCCGTTAATCCTATAGTGACGACACCTTCAAGCGCTATGAGCACCAATCAGGTAACGACATTGGTCAGCGGTACGCACGCTGAAGATGGGGTGACAATCAGCCTCTATGCCGACGTGAATAATGACGGTGTTGCCGATAACGCGACTGTGTTGGATGACACTATTGTGGTGGCGGGCGCTTGGACCCTGAGCGCCGGATTATCGACGGACAGTGACAATAATTTTGTCGTGGTTGCAAGCGATGCTGCGAGTAACGTTTCAGCCCCTCAGAATGTCCCCACTATTACTCAAGACGCCACAGCACCTGTCGCACCTTCTGCACCTGATCTCGATGCGGCAAGCGATTCAGGTGTGAGTTCAACGGATAACATCACCAAGAATACGACTCTCGTACTAACGGGCACTGCAGAGGCCGGCGCCAGCATTGTCCTTAGCAGCCATCTTGATGGAGTGCTTGGCACTGTTAACGCAGATGGGAGTGGTGACTGGAGTGTCACCGCGACGAACGTGAGTGCTGGAACCCATAGCATCACAGCCGTTGCTACTGATATTGCAGGAAATAGCAGTATCGAATCGAGCGCCTTATCTGTGACCCTTGATACGATCGCACCCACTTCTTCTGCAATTGATAATCAAAACATTCAACCTGGTGAGAGCTCATCTACGCTCGCATTTACTATTACCGATGATGTAACCGCTGCAACGGATATCCTAGTAACGCCAGCGAGTTCTGATACCTCTGTGGTTCCACTTGCGGATGTTGTATTGGCAGGAAGCGATGCTGATAGAGGTGTGACTGTGACTGCGCTGGGATCGGGCACGAGCACCATCACCCTGACGCTAGTAGATATTGCGGGTAATTCTAGCACTCGGACCTTCGATGTTGTGGTGAATAGTGTACCCACTATTTTAGGGACACCTGCGACCAATGTGGCTCAAGGTACACTTTATAACTTTATGCCCATCGCAGCAGACGCGGACGGTAATAGTTTAGTCTTTGATATTACGAATCGACCTTCGTGGGCGAGCTTTAATACAGCTACGGGGGCATTGAGCGGTACGCCGAGCAATGCAGATGTTGGTACGACGACGGCAATTGTGATCAGTGCGAGTGATGGAGTGCTCAGTGCGAGCCTGCCCGCTTTCAATCTCACTGTGACGAACGTCAACGATGCACCGACGATTAGTTCGATGGCGATGACGGCGGCAACCCAAGATGTCGCGTACAGCTACACCTTGACTGCAATTGATTCTGATGTGGGTGATGTATTAACGCTGAGTGCCATCAATAAACCGAGTTGGTTAAGTTTCAACTCGATGACAGGGTTACTCAGTGGTACGCCGAGCAATGCGGATGTGGGCAGTCATGCTGTGTTACTGCGAGTGACGGACACGGATGGCTTAACGGCTCAGCAAAGCTTTAGTATCACGGTGACTAACGTCAACGATGCACCGACGATTAGTTCAATGGCGATGACGGCAGCAACTCAAGATGCGGCGTACAGTTACACCTTGACTGCAACTGACTCCGATACCGGTGACAGTTTAACCTTGAGCGCAGTGACCAAACCGAGCTGGTTGAGTTTCAACGCGGTGACAGGGTTACTCAGTGGTACGCCGAGCAATGCGGATGTGGGCAGTCACGCAGTCACCTTACGAGTGACGGACACGGATGGCTTAACGGCTGAGCAAAGCTTTAGTATCACGGTGACTAACGTCAACGATGCGCCAACGATTAGTTCAATGGCGGTGACGGCAGCAACCCAAGATGCGGCGTACAGCTACAACTTAGTGGCCAGCG
>NZ_JAKKSC010000105.1:0-500 GCF_025653705.1 Shewanella sp. SM87 | reverse complement strand
AGTGGAATGCGTTGGAAAGCGCAGCGGCACAGGGTGATAGCCCCGTACATGAAAACTAACCATTGATGAAAACGAGTAAGGCGGGACACGTGACATCCTGTTTGAATATGGGGGGACCATCCTCCAAGGCTAAATACTCCTGACTGACCGATAGTGAACCAGTACCGTGAGGGAAAGGCGAAAAGAACCCCTGTGAGGGGAGTGAAATAGAACCTGAAACCGTATACGTACAAGCAGTGGGAGCGGTTCTTGAGACCGTGACTGCGTACCTTTTGTATAATGGGTCAGCGACTTACATTTTGTAGCGAGGTTAAGCGAATAGCGGAGCCGTAGGGAAACCGAGTGTTAACTGCGCGTTTAGTTGCAAGGTGTAGACCCGAAACCCGGTGATCTAGCCATGGGCAGGTTGAAGGTTGAGTAACATCAACTGGAGGACCGAACCGACTAATGTTGAAAAATTAGCGGATGACTTGTGGCTGGGGGTGAAAGGCCAATCAAAC
>NZ_JAKKSC010000104.1:0-502 GCF_025653705.1 Shewanella sp. SM87 | reverse complement strand
CACTTGATCTGGTTGAGTTACTGCAAACTGTCGATTAAGCGTATTGGGGATTGCAACATGCTCTTGTGTCGCTTTTCTATAAGAATGCTTAGGCTGCTGACAGCTTAATAACCCAAGCTTTTTCATTAGATTACGGGCTCGATAACGACTGAGACCAATCCCTTTGTTAGTCACTAATTGCGCTATCGTTCGCGCACCGGCAGAGCCATGACTAATACGATGTGCAGCCTTCACTTCACTGCATAAAATAGTAAAGTCTGCATCAATATGTTCTTTTCTTTTTAGCCAATACTTATAGCTACTTCGATGCACTTTGAATGCATTACAAATTGTGAGAATAGAGTGGCTCTGCTTGAGTGCGCTGATTAGCGTAAATTGTTCATCGAGTCTGACATCAAGAGAGCGGTAGCCTTTTTTAGGATAAGATTGTGCTCCTCAAGACGAGCTATTTGCTTCTTCAGCTCACGGATTTCAATTTGTTCAGGGGTAATCGGAGATGCTT
>NZ_JAKKSC010000103.1:0-503 GCF_025653705.1 Shewanella sp. SM87 | reverse complement strand
CCTAGGTTCATCCAATCGCGGAAGGCCCGAAGGTCCCCTCCTTTCCCCCGTAGGGCGTATGCGGTATTAGCAGTCGTTTCCAACTGTTATCCCCCTCGACTGGGCAGATCCCTAGGCATTACTCACCCGTCCGCCGCTCGCCACCTCAGRAGTAAACTCCCTTGTGCTGCCGCTCGACTTGCATGTGTTAGGCCTGCCGCCAGCGTTCAATCTGAGCCATGATCAAACTCTTCAATTAAAGTTTTGTTGTTTGACTTACGTCAAACGGCTCAATGAATTCTACTGTTTTGATTCGCTTTGCTCACTAAGAAACATCGCGTTTCAATTCATACATTACTGTATGTACATATTACTATGAACACTCAATCACCCTTCCCGTAAGGAGAATGACTTGAAAACATTGATTTAAATTTTTGACTGCCAACCCTAAGGCTAAGCAGTTTCGATTAACTCAACACCTGTGAGTGTCCACACAGATTTCTTGTTTTATCTTGTTAAAGAGC
>NZ_JAKKSC010000102.1:0-505 GCF_025653705.1 Shewanella sp. SM87 | reverse complement strand
TGATTTCTTTTCCTAAGGGTACTTAGATGTTTCAGTTCCCCTCGTTCGCCTCGCAACACTATGTATTCATGTTGCGATAACAGCTTATGCTGCTGGGTTCCCCCATTCGGACATCGTTAGCTCAAATGCTTGTTACTAGCTCGCCAACGCTTTTCGCAAGTTACTACGTCCTTCATCGCCTCTGACTGCCAAGGCATCCACCGTATACGCTTAGTCGCTTAACCATACAACCCAAATGAGTTTCACTCATCTGCGCCGCATTGCGACCAGCTTGGTTTTACTTGTCTCACTTCTGACCAAAGAAGTGGACGCGCCTTAGACGTAAACTATTCAATAAAGAATAATTTACTTTTGAATATTCAAGACACTTAATAAAGTGTTTGAGAACTCATGTTYAATGCTTGCGCATTAAACGTTTTGTAATTAATCACATGACAGACTCATGYAATTAAATACTATCAGCTTTCCAAATTGTTAAAGAACAATGCGTACCGGCTCGCGGCGC
>NZ_JAKKSC010000101.1:0-530 GCF_025653705.1 Shewanella sp. SM87 | reverse complement strand
TGTAGTGGTCAACTAAATTTGGCCACGGTTTTAGAATCTTCCCAAAATCTTCGCTCTGATTCATTTGGGCTTAATCCTGCATTATAATGATGTGGCCTGACTTGGCTGTAATAGCCAATAATATAATCAGTCACATCTTGTTTAGCTTCAATAAAACTCTTATAGCCTTGCGTTGGCACCCATTCCGTTTTTAAACTCCTGAAAAATCGCTCCATTGGCGCATTATCCCAGCAGTTACCTCGACGGCTCATGCTCTGAGTTATTTGATATTTCCACAGCCTTTGACGGTATTTAAGGCTAGTGTAATGACTGCCTTGGTCAGAGTGAAATATCAGGTTTTTAGGCTTACCCCGTGATTCAAATGCCATTTCCAGTGCTTTCACTGTTAACTCAGTATCTGGTGAAAATGACATCGCCCAACCCACCGCTTTTCTGGAAAATAAGTCCAGTACAACCGCTAAATAGCACCAGCGATTACCCGCCCAAATGTAAGTGACATCGCCACACCAAACGGTGTTTGGTTCAACCAC
>NZ_JAKKSC010000011.1:0-153440 GCF_025653705.1 Shewanella sp. SM87 | reverse complement strand
GCGAGGCGCGCAACGCGCTGGCCAGGGCGGTCTTCTTCTACCGATTGGGTGAAATCCGCGACCGCAGTTTTGAGCAGCAGCGCTACCGGGCCAGCGGCCTCAATCTGGTGACGGCGGCCATCGTGTTGTGGAACACGGTCTATCTGGAGCGTGCCACCAGTGCTTTGCGTGCCCACGGCATGGCGCTGGACGACACGTTGCTGCAATATCTGTCCCCGCTGGGGTGGGAGCATATCAACCTGACCGGCGGTTACCTATGGCGCAGCAGTGCCAAGGTCGGTGCGGGGAAGTTCAGGCCATTGCGACCGCTGCCACCGGCTTAGCGTGCTTTATTTTCCGTTTTCTGAGACGACCCCTGATAATAAAAATTGGTGAGCTGGCAAAAATCTCCGGCTGTTCTGTTCAAACTATCCGTCACTATGACAAGGAGCAGCTTCTTTCGGCGAAAATACGTAGTGATGGCAATTTTCGTCTCTATGATCAGGCCGACATCGAGCGACTGCTATTTATTAAACACTGCCGGAGTTTAGATCTGAGTTTGGCAGAAATTCGTCAGTTACTGAGTTTGAATGACTCGCCAATGTCGCAGTGTGATGATGTCAATCAGATGATTGAACAGCATATCGAACAGGTAGAACGTCGCATAGCGGATTTAACGCAGCTTAATAAACAACTAAAGGCTTTACGTCTTAGCTGCAACTTGAAGCGCACGGTAGAGCACTGTGGTATTTTAAAACAACTGAATGAAGCCGTTAGTCAAACCAACTAAGTTGTTATCAGCAATAAATAGGAGAGTCTTAATGCACCAGCACAACCATTCACATATCAAAGACGACAGCGACAACCGGATCGCTATGGCTTTTTTTCTTAATGTGGGTTTCACCATAATTGAGTTTATCGGCGGTTGGTTAACCAACAGCACAGCAATTATGGCAGATGCAGTGCATGACCTGGGTGATAGCTTATCTATTGGCAGTGCATGGCTGTTGAACCGGCTTGGCCGAAAGTCTGCAAACCGACAATTTACTTACGGCTACCGCAGATTGTCATTGTTTGGCGCCTTAATTAACGGCTTGGTATTGATTGCCGGATCGGTTTGGGTACTGACTGAGGCAATACCGCGGCTGGCTAACCCGGTAATGCCAGTGACAGAGGGAATGCTGGCTTTAGCTGTGCTGGGTGTTGCAGTCAATGGCTTTGCCGCTTACCGCTTGAGTAAAGGAAATACACTGAATGAAAAAGTGCTGAATTGGCATTTGCTTGAAGACTTTCTTGGGTGGGTTGCAGTTTTGGTTGTGGCTATTGTGTTGCAATTTGTGGATTGGCCTATCCTTGACCCTTTGCTTTCTATTGGTTTCACCTTATTTATTTTGGTTAATGTTTTACGAAACCTCAGCACAACTGCGCGTTTATTTCTGCAAGCCGCGCCAGACAGCAAATTGCAAAATGAAATCCAAGATACTTTGCTGAAGATTGATGAGTTAGACAGCATTCATCACCTGCATCTCTGGTCGCTTGATGGTGAACATCATGTACTCACCGCACATGTGGTAACCAATGCCAGCAAGGCATTTACTGCAAACCATTATGCCGATATTAAGCTGCGTATTGCTAACGCATTGGAGCAGTTTGATTTAGCACATACCACGATAGAACTGGAGTTAACACAAGAACATTGTCGGGATGAAGTCCCGGATAAGGTGCAGTGAAGTGACCGTCATTACAACGTTAGGTTTATTTATCATTACTGCAATAGCAGAAATTGTCGGTTGCTATTTGCCTTACTTGTGGCTGAAAAAAGGAGCTTCAGCCTGGGTGCTGTTACCTGCTGCAATCAGTCTGGCATTATTTGCCTGGTTGTTAACGCTTCACCCAACGGCTGCTGGACGTGTTTACGCGGCTTATGGCGGAGTATACGTGACAATAGCAATAGTCTGGTTGTGGGGAGTAGATGGCATTCAACCACACCGCTGGGATCTGGCTGGCGTGGGGCTAATGCTCGCAGGCATGGCAGTGATCATGTTTGCTCCCAGATGAAGCAGACTGTACTCGGAGCATCGGTTTGAAAGTGAGTAAATGGCGAAATAATGAATTTCATAAAAAACATATTCTTAGTCATCATTATATGAGAAATTTCCCGAATCCCGGCTAACCCTCCAGCAGGTTGTTGGCATTCACTGTCAGGCAATCAAGGGGATCCAATAGCTACTGGTCACAAGTACCAGCGCGAGTAGAGCTGTTATCCAAAAGATGACTTGACGGCGTTTACGTACTTGCAAAACGGCACAGGCAGTGCCCGATTCGCAGGCCTCGACGGGACGGTAAACCTTCCACCCAGCCCAACTGAAGAGAACCAGCACAGCGAAGATGAAAAGGGGGCGATAAGGTTCGAGCAGAGTGAGATTACCGATCCAGGCGCCACCAATACCCAGCGTCAGCAACAGGAAGGGGCCGACGCAACACAGTCCTGCGCCGATAGCCGCCGCAATACCGCCGAATATTGGCAGATTGGCATCGTTTTTTGACATGACTCACTCCACTTGGTTTGTTCCAGTAAAGTCAGTCTAAACGCCGTACTCTAGTACGGAGTCAAGCAGGAATAAACTCAGCGCGATTTTCTATCCTCAGGAAGAAGGGAATCGATAATGGGACAATGGGTTTGGTCAGGATTAGCAGCGCATTGGTTCAACAAATCATTAAGGACGGTTTCCAAGCGACGCAGATCAGCCATCTTGGCACGAACACTGACAAGCTTGTGAGAAGCCATGTCTTGTACTTCTTGACAGGGAGTATTATCTAGCATCAGCAGATGGGATATTTCCTCCAAAGTAAACCCCAGTTCCTGGGCACGCTTGATAAACCGGATCCGGTTCAGGGTTGTCACTGGATAGCGACGATACCCCTCGGTTGGTTTATCAGGTTGTTCGATAAGACCACGCCGCTCATAATAGCGGACAGTCTCGACATTAACACCTGCCGACTTTGCTAATTGACTGATTGTGTACATTTGGGCCTTGCTCTCCGTACTTAAGTACGGTGGATTGTAATCCTAAAGCAGATAAACCCCAATAAAACCTTAACGTACGTTTTCGTTCTGTTGGACTTCATACCCCTAGACCTGTAAAACTCACGGATACCTTAAAACAGGCTATTTATGATAAAAGAGCTGAGGGGGCCACCATTGGGCAGCTTGCCAAGGAGTATCACCTTGGAGAAGCCTCTATTTATCGGGCACTGAATTCTGTGAAGAGCACACAAGAAATTACAAGTAAACTTATAAGTAATTGAAGTTTATTTACTTAATTGTTTACATGTAACTTTTAGGTGAATTGGGCTCAATTCACCTAAAACGGTCTTATCTGTTAAGTTTGTTGGTGACTCATTAAAATAACCTTTTAATCATAAGGTTATTTTAATGAGGTCAAGCTAGTATTGTTTTTTTTAGCAAAAAAGGGATTTTTGTGATTTCTAGATTTAAGACGTTATCGGTTAACCAATTCACTTTCATCACTGCGTTGTTTTATGTTGCCATTTTCAATCTACCGCTCTTTGGTATAGTGCGAAAAGGAATTGAAAAACAACCAGAAGTTGATCCCCTTTTCATCGCATCTATGCCGCTATTTTTAACATTTGCGCTGAGTTTTTTGTTTTCAATTTTTACCGTCAAATACCTGCTGAAGCCCTTTTTTATCGTATTGACGTTACTTTCCTCAAGTGTATTTTTTGCAGCCTATCAATACAATGTCGTGTTTGACTACGGCATGATAGAAAACACGTTTCAAACACATCCTGCTGAAGCATTGATGTATGTAAATCTTGCATCAATTACCAATCTACTGCTGACTGGGCTATTACCGTCATATCTTATTTATAAGGCCGATATTCATTATCAGCCCTTTTTTAAGGAGTTATTGCATAAATTAGCCTTTATGCTGCTAATGTTCGTTGGCATTGGGATAGTCGCCTTTTTTTACTATCAAGATTATGCTGCATTTGGTCGAAACAACAGTGAGTTAAGGCGTTACATTGTCCCTACCTATTTTGTCAGTAGTGCATCTAAATATCTCAATGAGCACTATTTGCAGACGCCCATGGAATACCAACAACTTGGCCTAGATGCGAAGAATGCCAGTCGTAACCCGAACACTAAACCTAACTTATTAGTGTTTGTTGTGGGTGAAACTGCGCGCTCAATGAGCTATCAATATTATGGATATAACAAGCCAACCAATGCTCATACCCAAAATCAGGGGCTGATTGCGTTTAACGATACTAGCTCATGCGGCACGGCCACGGCGGTGTCTCTACCCTGTATGTTTTCACGAATGGGGCGGGCAGACTATGATCCTCGCCGTGCTAATGCTCAAGACACAGTGATTGATGTGTTAAGTCATAGTGGTATAAAAGTACAGTGGTTTGATAATGATTCTGGCTGTAAAGGTGTGTGTGATCAGGTTGAAAATCTCACGATAGATTTGAAGAGTGATCCGAAGCTGTGTTCTGGCCAATATTGTTTTGACCAAGTATTGCTCAACAAATTAGATAAAATTCTGGCAGTAGCACCAAGTCAAGATACAGTAATTTTTTTGCATATCATTGGTAGTCATGGACCAACTTATTATCTTAGATACCCGCCAGAGCATCGTAAATTTATACCGGATTGTCCGCGCAGTGATATTCAAAATTGCAGTCAAGAAGAACTGATTAACACCTACGACAACACTATTCTATATACGGATTTTATTCTCAGTGAAGTGGTGAATAAATTAAAAGGTAAGCAGGATATGTTCGATACTGCAATGCTGTATCTCTCTGACCATGGTGAGTCTTTGGGTGAAAAGGGCATGTATTTACATGGTGCGCCCTATAGTATTGCACCGAAAGAACAAACTAGCGTACCAATGCTGGCTTGGGTATCTAATGACTTTAGCCAAGATAATCAGTTGAACATGACTTGTGTTGCACAGCGAGCAGAACAGGGCGGCTTTTCCCACGACAATTTGTTCGACAGTTTGCTAGGACT
Source organism: Shewanella sp. SM87 (assembly GCF_025653705.1). Lineage (NCBI taxonomy): Bacteria > Pseudomonadati > Pseudomonadota > Gammaproteobacteria > Alteromonadales > Shewanellaceae > Shewanella > Shewanella sp. SM87. Next base: position 148,417 of record NZ_JAKKSC010000011.1, on the reverse strand, counting down.
TATGAATGTAAAAACCACCGTCTATCAGAGCCAACTCGATATTTTTGCACCTTGCAGGTATTAGATATGGCTGTAAATGTTTTATCTTAGGGGTGACATATTCACCCCTTAAATCTTGGACTAACAATGTCCTCTATTGTTACATTTAGCTCTCAATCTTCCACAATGAGTTATCACGGTCTTTTAGACTTAACATCAATTTGCCGTTGTGAAACTAGAACAATGGCTTACAAGCTGTAAATGCTAACTTTACATTTTTGGCGCGTTGGGCAAAATTAGCCAGATAAGATCTGCCGCTCCTGTTTGTCGTCTGTCAATTGAATACATCAAACAGGCGGCTTTACTGACATTGCTATTTTACTTCCAACCGATTATTTACCGAGTGCACACCAGAGGTTGCTGCCGTCACCCGTTCAGCTTGGTCTTTCTGAGCTTGGCTATTTACATTGCCGGATATGGTGACATCGCCCTTGCGGGTTTCTATCTGAATATCTAAATTTTGTAGCTGCTGATCAGCGATCAACGCAGTATTAACTGCTGTGGCAATTTTAATATCATCACCAGTACCATCCTCGGTTGTTACAGTTAAGTCTGGTGTACCTGTTTGAGTATTCACATTGCCACTATCACAACCGTTAAGCAGCAAACTACCAACGAGTACAACACCAGCGGTAACGAACGTAAGTTTCATGGTTTGCATTATAAGCTCCTTCACACTGCAAAAAGTGCAGGGTAATAACCATAATGCAATAACACCAGTTTGAGCTCTGTGCGCTGGCAGACATACAAATCGATCTAGGGCGAGATCACTTGTTAGACTCTTAATTAAACGTCAAGGGTGAGCCCCACGACTTTGATTCACCTCGGCCATTAGGCCGCAAAGCCAAAATCTACACAATAACCCAAAAATAACCCACTAATTGCCAGCACACAGATTTTGCTGAATCTTCCAGCGGCGCTGCATCACAGGAATTGAAAAACCATAACAAAACACCACGATTAGAGGCTGAATTTGAAAGCTCAGCTCGGGCCAGAGCATGAAAGCTGCCACACAGGCTAAGGTGCGCACTATCGCATGCACTATGGCCACCTTTTGCGCAGCTAAAACACCGTGGACTAACCACATTAAACCTGTTTGCACCGCAAGGGCGAAAGGCAAGGCTAAATAGTTTTCCATAAAAAAGGGAATACTGATGCTAAAGGTTAAAAAACTCATCCCCATCGCAGCGAGAAACACAGTCTCAAACCAATTACGCTCAGCGCTTTTCTTAAACGAGATATTCTCGCCCGTCAGCCGCGAAATACCCATGGCAAGGTAGATAATAGAACCAGTACCGATAAAGACCGCCATAACCAACTGCGAAGGAGGTAATACAAAGCTCAATAAAAACAGTAAGCTCCACACAATCATGCCGGATAAAGGCATAGCTAAAGCACGTTGTTGACGGTATTCGATTAATTGTTGGTCCAGTGATTTATGTTGCATAATTAAGCCTCCTTGTTTAGATGACTTAAGTATCTGCGTAAAATGTCCATCACAGCAGTGTGAGTTGTCAGCAATCTAGGATGACAAATGTCACTTCCTTCATCAAAGCCCTAAAATGCCGAGAAAAATGATCATCCATGGCTGAATTTGCTTGGTATTAGGTTGAAAAAAGCGACGATCAGACATATCAAAGGCAGAGCAAATTAAACGATGTAGCGCCACTAACACCCAAATAGGGTTAAATAACTACAGAGGTTACAAAAAAACACAATAACAGCATATAACTCACGCCCTTGTGATTGGGTAATAGCGCGCATAAAGTGCATTATGTTACTGTTTTAGTCATTAGTGACTCGATTTTTTACCGTATTTTAGATAAAGGGTTTAATGGATTATGGAACAAATATTTGAAAAATTAATGTATGCATCGCGCTGGATTATGGCGCCAATTTATTTGGGACTCAGCTTTGTTTTATTGGGCTTAGGCATTAAATTCTTCCAAGAGATCTTCCATATTCTGCCGATCATTTTTGAAATGACTGAAGTGGATTTAGTGCTGGTGACCCTGTCCTTGATTGATATCACCCTCGTGGGCGGCCTGATTGTGATGGTGATGTTTTCTGGCTACGAGAATTTTGTCTCGCAGCTGGATGTAGGCGAAGACAGTGAGAAGCTAAGTTGGCTGGGTAAATTAGATTCTGGCTCACTGAAAAACAAAGTGGCGGCGTCGATTGTGGCGATTTCGTCTATTCACCTACTGAAAATCTTTATGGATGTGAAGAATATCGATAACGACAAAATCATGTGGTATCTGTTAATACACATCACCTTTGTATTATCAGCCTTTGCCATGGGCTATCTAGATAAAATTACTCGCACTAAGTAATGGGCTAACATAGTTGATGCCAACCTATCAACGCATCAATACCAGCATAGTGAATATAAAAAAAGCCACTATTTTCAGTGGCTTTTGTTTTTATAAAATACGACTTAATGGCACATTAACTCTTCGCTGACTCCACCTGATGCACTTTCTCGGTTTGATCCACTATGGTCAACACCGCAGTATCACCAACCACGTTACAGGATGTCAGCACCATATCAATAATCCGATCTAAGGCCGCCACTATGGCAAAGGCTTCTATCGGTAAACCCATTTGATGGATTAATACACCTATCATCACCATGCCGCCACCGGGAACACCGCCCGCACCGACAGATAATAGGAAGACACTAAATAACAGCGAAGGCAATTGCTCAGTGGTAATGGGCATGCCAAAGGCGTTGGCAACAAAGAAAATTGCAATAGTGATATAAATCGCCACACCGCCCATGTTCATGGTCGCACCCAACGGTACGCCAAAACCAGCAACAGCACGGCTCACGCCTAACTTGTCCGTTAAAGTACGCATGGTCACGGGAATAGTCGCATTTGAACTTGCGGTCGAGAGTGAAAACAGCACTTGCTCTTGGGTCTTCTCGCGGAAGGTTTTGGCCGAAATTGGGGTAAATATGCCCACCGCCATAGGGTAAACCACAAAAATCCACAGTAGTAGCAGCGCGAGGATCAGCACCATATACTCAACCACACTCATAAACACACCGGCATCTAAGGTCGCGCCGAGTTTAAACATCAAGGCAAATACACCATAGGGCGCAAGACTCATCACCACAGAAATCAGTTTCATCATGATTCTATTGGCTGTTTGAAAACCTTGGACAGTACCCGCAACATGCTCACCAAGGGACTTAATCACACCGCCAAGCAACAAGGCCATAAAGATCACTTGTAGCATATTGCCCGACATAAAAGCCGTCACAGGATTACGTGGGACTATGTCGATCACCAGCGCCATCAGGCTTGGCAGCTCAGTTGCGGTAATGGCTACACCGTCTGTGCTGCTCATATCCACGCCTTTACCGGGTTCGAGTAGCAGCACCACTAATAATGCGGTCGCGATTGCGACGACAGTATTGATGATATAAAAACCGAAGGTCTTACCGCCCAAGCGGCCAAAACTTTTGAGATCTTGCAGCTCACAGACACCACAAACGATGCTCACAAACACGAGTGGCACCACCAGCATCATGATCATATTAACGAACATAGTACCAACGCCACCGGCAAGCTCGACTAAATTACCCGAGAAAAAACCGATATCGTTTAAGAAGTATTGCACTATTGTGCCGAAAATAAGGCCGGCAAACAGACCAATAAAGATCCGCGTCGAAAGTGATTTCATCATGCTTGTGATTTCCCCAGAAAGGTCATTTATTTGTTATTCATCTTCCATGATGAGCACAATTGCCAATCCATTTTTGGCTCAGGCGGGGATAGTGAAACATGCTAGCCGTTAATTCAATGAATAAATTTCATTTTTTCATCTTGAATTAAGTTAACACCATCACAGAAAAACAGTAATAAACTGATTTTAAATCATAAAAAATTCACCAGCACAATATTTGAGCACTAACGAAATATATTTAAACCAGTATAAACAAACAAAATAAACACCAAATAACATCAAATTAAACATATAAGAAACAACAACCGAATAAAACTCAGACTTAATAACTGAATTTAAATTTATAACAGGATTTAAAACCAGTTAATTATTATAAAGCAGAGAGATGAAAGGGATGACAGCTAAATATATGGCACTAACACTAGTTCAAGTCCGCGAGCCAGCAGGTGTTGCTGTTTGATACTAATACGGTGTTGATTTAGCCAAACGGCTAATTTTTGCCAATGCTTTAACTCGGCATTTTGCAAATATTTAGCCTGTTTCGCTTGCTTGTCGAAATCATCAGTAGAATTAATTTGTGCTATTGCCAATAACTCAGCAGGTGCTGTCAGCGCAAGTTGTGGCACAAGGCAATGGGTCACACCCATTAAGGTATGGGCGATTTGTAGTCCTGCGGGATCTAAGTCGGTAAAGGCGATAATCGGCAGTTTCCCTACCATTGAGCGCAAAAAATGCCGCACGCCAATCGGGGAATGATGACCGCTACCTCGGTAGATAACCATCACATGAGTTAAATCCTGTGGTAAACACGCTTGATGGATAACATCAAATACATCTAAGTTTTCAACCACTAGGATGGCTGCGACATTGAGTTCATGGCAATGCTTTTGTGCTTCATCCAATGGAATTCGCAGTGATGTGCGAGTTGAAATCCCTGTTGGTGAAGATTCGAAACTTAGATACTTCATCAAAACGTATTCGGCTTCAGGACGGATCTTAGCGAGCTTTTCATCGTGACTTTTGGCGGACATCGCGATGCGATCGACATTAAAATCAAGCTGCCTTAAATCAAGCCCCATTAACGCCAACACGCTTTGCCTTAGCAGTTCAAAATCTTTGGGCGCAAAACACAGATACTTTTCGGATTCATCTAACTCACCCACTTCTAACTCGCGATAAATCGCGCGCCAGTTAGCCGTGAGCTTAACCTTGGGAGAACGCTTAATAAAAGCGTTCTCCAACAGTTGTAATTGTTGCTGGCCTAGGCGAGCCATAACTCAACATCGCGAATAATAAAGTTGCCGCTATAGATGGGATGCGGTTCGCCCAATGGCTCAAGCTCAAAATACGCTTTATGTTCATCGGGCAGACCTTCGTAGCCACCAATCACTTGATAAATCCAGCTTTCGGCGTCCCAAGGCAGCGCTTTATCCGCCAGATATTCCAGCGCCGATTGGCGCAGGCCAGACTCAATCACATCGACGAAATACTCATCCACCGCTTGTTTGAGCGGATTATCCGGCACATCGAAGTCTTCACTTTGGGTGATAGAAACGGACACATCATGCTCACGCACCGCCGCAATCACGGGATGACGGCTGATGGCTTTAATGTGCGCGACTATCCCCATCAACTCCAGCTCTTGGCTGGCGTTGTGCACGTCCACCGAAGCAGGGGCGAGCAAGATTTCGGCGCGATTGAATAGACTCGGGATTTCCTTGTGGGACACATGGTCCGCAGGCCGATAATCCGGATGCAAGTCTGTGTAGAGCAACCAGCCCTTGAGCAAACGGGTACGCCCACGGATTTGCCTAAAACGGCCTAAGAGTTCGAGTAAACGTCCCTGCACTACGCTCAGTTCCTGGGCGCAGTCGCTCATGGTTTCCTGCAAAGTCGTCACTAAGAGCTTGCGCAGTTCACGGATATCGCCAGCGATTTCGCCTAGCTCACTAAACTGGAACATCTCTAAGCCATTAAGTAATTCAGACACTTGGCTTTGGGCTAATTCGTTTTCGCGGATCTTAGCGTTGATCGTACCGACGTAACCGAACTCGTTATTGATCCGGCCCCAGAGCACACGGATCGAATAACGCAAACTGTCGGCGAAACTATACACATGTTCGCTCAAATCGGACAAATAGGCCTCAGCGGCGCTGTAGTCTGAGCTATGACGCGCCTCTTTATAATGATCGGCCAAGGTTTTAATGGTCGCTAAAGCTGAGCCGACGTTAGAGTCGATTTGGCGATTACGCTCGTCGCTTAAACCTTCTTCGAGTAAGGCACGCACAGACCGCTTAAGGCGCAGTTCCTGATCTGGCTCTGGCCGCCATAAAATCCCTGCCTGTTTAAGCTTTTCAACCACGCTTGGATCGTGCGCATCCTCGTTAAGAGAGCCCGCCAAATAGGTGTCCATAATGATGTCAGCATGGCGACCTAACTGCTTGAGCAGCTTAACCCCCGCCTGATGTAAGTTACTGCTCATCACGGCCTCCTTGGTCGCAGCTTTTACCTAGGTTTAATCGTGCCAACATTAGATTAAGTCCCGCTGGGTCGCCGTTTCCGCCTGCGCTTCTAGGCTTAAACCTTCGGTTTCATCGATAAAACGAATAACTTCATACAGATAATCCAGCTTGCCCGTGGCGATATAAATTTGCTTCTCCGCATTGGGTCGTACTAAATAGCCGAGTTCGACTAAGCGTTTGAAGACTAATTTGATTTGCGCATCGCTGTTGGTACTGGTCGAGCCAAATAGACGATATTGGCTGAGTTTGGCTAACTGCTCACGAAACGCCGGCGTGTCTTCGATGCGGCTTTGCAGCTCGGTTAAACGCACGGGCGCACCTTCGCTCAGCGGCGCATCTTGGCCACTGGCCTCCTGCACTAATACCAACCATTCCACCAACGGGATCAATGCCTGACAGATATCTTTAAACTGCGATGAAATCACTTTACGTTCGGCATCGCCGAGCTGCAAATAACCGCAGAAGAACACATCACCTTCTGCGGCAGACGCCACGGTACGGTTGATCTGGTTTAAGTAGGCTTCAACCCGCTCGCGGGTGCTGCTATTTTTAAGGGCGCGCCAGCCTTCTTCATTGGTGGTGCGGCAAATAAACTCGCCCTTGAGTAACAGCTCAATCAAAGCGCCAGTGCCAACTAATACGGTTTGGGTTGCATCACTCATTAGATGGCCTCCTTCGACAAACGCTTATTCAACATGTCGGCAATTGGGTTGACCTTAGGCTTCACCACCTGCAACTTCTTAGTTTGTTTGTTGATAATGTAACGGTTGGCGAACAAGTTCAGCACCTCAGACTCAGGGTTCGGGAAGGCGCCCAGCACACAAATATTATTGTTTTCGCAGGCGTCGAAAATCTTCTTCACGTTGGTATGGTGCAAAGTGCCCAACTCATCAATTGGCCAGTGAATGGTCACATCGGCGCGTCCACGCAGCAAGCGCGTGAATGCCAACAAGAACTTACACAAAATCAGATACGCCATACCGTGACTTGAGGATTCGTTAAGCTGTCTGTCGGTGCGGATAATTAAGTCGCTGTTACCTTCTTTGAGGCGCAGCTCGATTTCCAGCAACTTAGAGATGCCCCCCGTTAATGCGGCGCGGCCGATAATGTCTAAGGCGCGGCGCATGCTGTTGGTGTAATCCTCATCGGGCAAGCCATTAAAGCCATCGGCTTTCCAATGTTTAAAGGCTTTGACGAACTGCTCAAGCTCAGGCCAGAACTCTAACTCACTGATGCGCGAGCGAATACGCACAGCCGATTCAGACACGCCATCGAGGAATAACTCTTCGCCCACTTCGCGGGTAATACGCGCACTTTGGGAGGCAATGCGGCGGTCGATATCGGCTAACACATCGTAGAAGGCGGTTAAGTCGACACCAAAAATCCGTCCCTGCTCACGCAGCGCAGTAATCGATTGCGGCACGATCACGTTCAGCAATTGCTCAAGCTGTGGCACTAACTTACGGTAATCCAGCAGACGAATGCCTTTGTCGTTGATAAAGCTCGATTCTTCGCGGGCACGCTCCCAGGTTTCCGCAAGGCCAGAACCTGACTTGCTGGCGATCACTGAGTCGAAATGCTCTACATATTGCTTCACCGAACCCATCAGGTAATCGCGTTTTAGCAGCAAATCCTCACCTTGGCGCAGACGCTCGCCTAGGCTGCCTTGGGCTTCTTCGTTATTGGTCGGTAACTTAAGCTCGGCGAGTTTACGCATTACGGCACGTAACTTAGTTAAGTTTTCAGAAGCTTCAACCTGCGCCGCATCGGACACTTTACGCTCGGTTTCAAGTTGTTGACGACGGGCCTTAACATCCTGAGTTTTCGCCTTAAGCTGTTGATCGATTTCCGATACCGCGCGCTTCACATCGCTAAGCTGAGTTTGCAGTTTAGGTTTGCGCGCAAGCCAAGTGTGTTGATACCAATCGTCAAAGCGCAGTACGTCGCTGCGACGCTGCTCGGCGCGGCTGATTTTGGTTTCTAACTCACGAATTTGTTGCTTGAGTTTGAGGATATTATCCTCATCCACACCGCGGGATTTAAGCTCGTTTTTGTACCAAGTCTCGCAGGCTTTCTGCTCGATTTTGGCGCTTTCGCGGCGTCCTTCAATAGTCGCTTTAATTTGGCCGAGTTGGTTGTCGAGCGCGCCGATGACTTCCTGCCAATAGGCATTCTTTTCCATGCGCGCTTCGAGCGCTTGCTCTTTTTGATCTTCGAGCCAGAGTTCGTGCTGATGTTTAAGTTGTTTTAGCTCACCATCGAGTTGAGTCAGTCTTTGTCCCGCATGGGCTTTGCGCTCGCTCAATGCTTTGTTGATTTTCTCTTGCTCGCTGCGCTTTTCATCAAATAGGCGACGCAGATCGTCACGGCTATTTTTGTACGCCGTGCGAGCAAAAGTCAGTTCACGGCTGAGATTATCCAACTCGCCATTAATGGCCACCAGCTGAGATTCGGCCTCGGCCTGCATTTCTTGGGCACTAGTGTGGGCTTCTTCGGCTTTGCTTAACCGAATACGCAGCTCTTGTTCGGAGGCGGCATATTCAGGCACATCGATCGCTTTAAGATCTAAATGCACGCCAAAGAAAGCTTCGCTCGATTCAGTCACTAAGCTTGGATGTAAATCAGTGCGATGCAGTAGTTCAGGCGCGATCACTTTCCCTAAACTTTGCTCCCAGCCTTGGGATTCTTTACGCAGAAACTCCAATAGGGTGTGGGATTGCGGGAACAGCATGTGGTGCAGTTCATCCAGCGCAGTTTGACGCTCATTCACCCTTAAGGTGGCGATACGCAAGGCTTCGTTGGCTTGGTCACGTTTGGCTCTGAGCTTGCGTTCATCGCTGCTTAAGCGTTCAACCTTGGCATTGCAGCTTTCTTGTTCTTCGTCGGCGCGGTGAATACGTTCGTCGAAAATCGCGAGACTCAGCTTTTCTTCTTCGGTGTAAGTCACGCCATCAACACGCAATTTAAGCTCGGCGGCAGTGAGTTTGAATTGGTATTCCTGCTCGCTAAAGCTAGCCTTGCCCGCATCCATTTGGTTGCGCCATTGCAGCTCTAGGGCGTCAATATCGGTGCGCGCCACTTCACGTTGTTTATCGCGGGCTTCACGCTGCTTGTCTTGGTCGGCATGCAAACCTTCAAGCTCGCGGTTTAACTGCTCGCCAATCTTACTGCGACGAGCATTGTACGCCGCCTCAATGTCTTGGTGCTTCTCGGTTTGCAGCTTATGGCGTTCACTTAGGTTTTCAACATCGGTGCGCCAGTTCGGCAGCATCTCAAGATCGGCCTTGGCTTGCTCTATGTTGGCATCTAAAAAGGCAGCATGCTGATCTTCAATGGCATCGAGCTCATACTCGCACTTTGCCACATCGCCCTTAGCTGCCGATAAATCGAGATTGAGCTCATCGCGCTGCTCTTTCCATTCATCATCGAGCAATCTTAGCTTTAAATTCAGTTCTTTAGATAAGGTTTGCTGAATATCTTGGCGATCGGCTTCTAAGGTTTCATCGTTGCGATAACCACGGGATAAACTCGATAAACGCAGTTCGGCGCTAAGCAGTTGGTTAAATTCTTGTTCGAGTTTTTCAAACTCAGGACGAATAACTTCAAAGCCTTGGATAAGTTGGCTTTCACGGATCCACGCTTCAACGCGCTGCGGATTCAAACGTGAGCTGGGCGGATTAACCCCATCTTCCTCTAAAATGGCGGCGATCATGGATTTGACCGTCTCCATCTTGCCTTCTTTGGAGTGCACCGCTTTAGCGAGTTTTTCGATGTGGCGCAGGGAATGCTCACCCTCACACAGGGCAAATTGGCGTGCATAACCGCGTAGTTCGCTGCGGTTACTGCCCGTGCTCAATAGGGTGCGATCGTTTTGAATAATGGCGCGATATTCACGGGTATTAAGCAAATTTGTGGTGGCGATACCAGCACGTTTTAAATCACGGCCTAATTCCGCCATGGTGTGGCACAGAATAGTGTCGCCATTTTGCGATTTAATATAATCGCTTAGCTCAAAACCTTTGGCGATAAAGCGATAGTTAACGCCCTTACCATCACCCGCCGAGGCCAGCACGGCTTGATACAGTAACCCATCGGCCTTTTGATATTCGTAAATGATGTAGCTTGAATCGTGTGGCAAGTACCAACGCTCGAAACTGTCGCGGGTCGAAGGCACCACGCGGCTTGGGTATTCACCATAAAAAACAGGGACTAGACGTTGTAATGTCGTCTTACCCGAGGCGTTAGTACCACAAATGTTGGTATGGCCATTGAGGGCGAGTTCCACAACGCCCGGAAGGTGCGTATCAATCAGCACAATACGAATCAAGCTTGCCATTTCATTCCTTATGCAAACGGGAGCGTCTTATCTAAGCTGCAGAAGCCTTCTACAGGACAAAGCAAAACAATCCAAGAGGGCCACAGACCTTAAAAAGCACTGTAAAAAGTGATTTTAAAATCATGACCTAAAAATAGTGCCCCTAAAATAAGGCAATCGCGGTGTATTGGCAATTAAGCGGCGCAGCACTAATGCCATGGCTCACAATCTTTACGCCCCGAATTGGGCCCAGAACTAAGCTCTTCTTTACGCCCAGAACTAAGCTACTAGCAAAGCCAATACTAACCGCCAATGATACGACAACTTAACCAAAATAGGCGGCTAACAAAGCGGCAATTAGCGCAGTAAAAGGTAAATTTTAGCGGTTATCTTCAAGGCGCAGGCGATCGGCGATCCGGCTATAGATCAGCATCATTTCCGCCAGCGATCCCACTTGCATACCTTTCATCAAATTGGCGCGGTGGATCTCGACCGTACGCATGGCAATACAGAGGCTATCGGCGATCTCTTGGTTCTTCAGGCCTTGGGCAATCAGGTTGAGTATTTCTCGCTCCCTTGGCGTGAGCGCTTGATAAGTCTCAAGATACTGATTGTCTTGATGATGCGCCTTGGTATGTTCCAACGCTTTGACGACCGCTTCGGCTAACTTAGCGCCATCGGCGGGCTTTTGGAAAAAATCCACCGCACCTAATTTAAGCGCATCTACCGCCATTGGCACATCGCCATGACCCGTGAGATAAATCACCGCTAGCGGACTATTTTTTGCCACTAATTCAAGATGCAACTGCTGACCACTCAAACCCGGCATTCGCACATCGACCAGCGCACAACCCGGTAGTGTTAAGTCTACGGCGGAAAAAAAGGCTTCGGCGCTATCAAAGTCGGTGATCTTAAGGCCATAACTTTCAAGCATAAAACGCAAAGAACGACGCACTGAGTCATCGTCATCGATTAAATACACTGGTAACTCAAGGCTCATTATAGTGCTCCATTGGGCTCAGGTTTACGCGGTATAGCCACCTGCGCTTGGCAACCGCCACCCATAGCGCTTTCTAGGCTAAACGTCCCACCATGGCTCTCGGCAATATCACGGCAAATCACTAAGCCTAAACCTAACCCCTCTGATTTAGTGGAATAAAATGCTTGCATCAGCAGGCTGGTCTCTTCGGTTAACCCTGTGCCATTATCTGTGACTGTCAGCAAGAGCGCACATTCTTGATAGCGAAGATCGATATCGATCGTGGGCGTGTATGGCTTTTGCGTGATGATCTGTTCGGTGCCACTGGATTCAAGCTCTAACCGCTGAACGCAGGCGTCAAAGGCGTTTTTCAGCAAGTTAAGCAACAACTGCTGCATGCCAACTTCATCGAGGGACTGTAAATAAGGTTCACCATTCACATTGACGGCAAGGTTTATCTGATGTTGTTCAAACTCATAGGCGAGCAGCGGCACAGTATCATTGACCAACTCATGCAAATACAAAGGCTGTTTCGACACAGGTCGCTTCTTCAATAAATTACGTAAGCGACTGATAATATTGTCGGCGCGCGTGACTTCCTGCTGGATCAGCGCCAATACAGATTGCAACTCCTCAGGGCTCGTCCCCCGCTGTAATCGCACTTCGGCGCCATGACAATAATGGCCAATCGCCGCCAAAGGTTGATTGAGTTCATGGGAGAGACTCGCGCCAAGCTCGCCCGCGATAGCAATACGCTGGGCATGTTCCAGTAACGCGCGGTTTTCATTGAGCTGGCGCTGAGTGTTAATCAACTCACGGCCACGACGACTAAAGCGGTATTCAAGCCAAAAATGATACACATTGAGTAAAACCAAAATCCCCAAAACAAGCCAAGCCCATTGTTGATGTAACTTGATCCACTGCCACGCCCTTTGCCACCATGGTGCCTGCAAAGGATGCATATCGAGATCTTTAAGCAGTTGATCGATCGCAAGCTGACTCACTGCCGTGGTCCAGCCCGCAGAATCAGCCGACTTAGCGGCGAGATGATCTTCGGGCAGCGCCAGCAAAGCTTGAGTCACACTTTTAGCCAGAGACTGGGAGGCGCGATTGGTCTTTGCCATAGACCAGTTGGGATAAAGGTGAGTCGAGACTTGGCAATTAAATCCCGCAGGCGCTTGATTATCGAGCACTCTATAATGGGCGATGTTAATAAGACCTTCCGTTTGCATCTGCTCAAGCTGACACACGGGCACCACAGCCGCATCCAGTCGATTATCTTTCGCCGCATCATCACCACTTTTTTGATCATCTAACTGATACAACAAATTATCTAGCGGGAACCCCAGCGGAATAATCTCACCCACAAAGCGAGGCAAATCTATGCCCTTTAGCTGCGCTTCGTACACTAAGGTCAAGTAACCACCAAAGGCATTTTTCGATACGATCCCGAGCCGACGCCCCTTGAGATCACTTAAGGTGTGATAGGGCGAATCGGCGCGCACCACCAGCGCCGAACCCACTTGCATTGCCGCGCCATGATTTAACGGACTGCGCAGGGTCGCCAACCAAGTAAGGGAATATTGCCGCGCCAGCAACACGGATTGCCCTGGGTTTGTGATCACAAAATCGAGCCCTTGGGTTTCAACGCCCTTAGCGAGCTCATCGAGGGTGAGAGGATGTAACCTAAAGTAACTGTTGGGAATTTGGGTTTCGAGCCACCCCATCAAAGGTTGCCAGCGGTTGATGGTTGCCTTATAACCGCGGATGGCTAACACGCCAACATCGACCACTTGATAACTGGGCTCTTCGATAGCAACTTGAGCAACAACCTCAGGGTCAGTTAATCCCGAATGCGCACTTTGATTCAGTGGCTCCGCAGCAAACACCTTAACTGAAGCCAGCAAACATAGGAATAACACTGCGTTCCTTGGCTTTTTTCTCGGTATTGCCACGGAATGTGGAGTGCTCAGAATCGATAACGGCCACTTGACCGATACTGCTAAGCGAAACACATTTTTCATCATCCTCAATAACATGAAGTGCAATCCTTTATCCCCAGTCACTCACACTAAAATCAAGTCCAACTCAAGCTAAGAAAAGGCCAAACTCAAGTAACAAAAAATAAAACCCTAGTATTTTGAAGGCTATTCTAACGGATATTTGTTGCGCTAGATCAAGTCCACACCCGATATGTGGAAAACCACTATAGTTATGCCGCCTCCCCTTTTACAGAATGCCTGTAAACCTCGCCATAAACCTTAACTCTAGGTCTATGAGCCAGTTTATTCGCCATCTGCAAGTAGTGAAGGAAATCTGTATGGACAAGAGTAAACGTCAGTTTCTCGGCAAAATGGCCAGCGTCAGTGTTGGCGCCGCACTCATCCCTGTCGTGCAAGTGTATGCACAGGATGATAAGCGCAGCCCTCAAATGCACAGTGCCAGCGAAGGCCAAGTGGGTAAACGTTACGGTATGGTAATTGACTTGCGCCGCTGTGTGGGCTGCCAAGCCTGTACCGTCGCTTGCACTATCGAGAATCAACCGCCCCTCGGGCAATTTCGCACCACAGTGCAGCAGTATGAAGTCTCGCAGCAGGAAGATACCACTCCGCCTGCGTTTTTAATGCTGCCAAGACTTTGTAATCACTGCGAAAACCCGCCCTGCATCCCAGTTTGTCCTACGGGCGCGACCTTCCAGCGCAAGGACGGCATAGTGGTCGTCAACAATGAATGGTGTGTTGGCTGTGGCTATTGCGTGCAAGCCTGCCCCTATGATGCGCGCTTTATCAACCACGACACCAATACCGCCGACAAATGTACCTTCTGCGCCCATAGGTTAGATGCAGGATTACTGCCTGCCTGTGTCGAAACCTGCGTAGGAGAAGCCCGTGTGATTGGCGATCTGAATAATCCCAACAGCCAGATAAGCCAACTGCTTGCCGCCAACAAAACCGATATCAAGGTGCTCAAACCGACGGCCAACACTGCGCCACGGGTGTTCTACATCGGCATGAGCAGCGCTTTTGAGGACAAGATTAGCGGCCAAGCCTCCGTTAGAACCTTACTTACCGATACTGGCGAGGAGATCCACCATGGTCATTAAAGAAATCTTTACCCCAGATATCGCCATTACTTGGCTACCTTGGGCAGTGCAATACTTTTTTATGATGGGGCTCGCCTACGCCAGCGTATGGGTAGCGACAATACACTTGTTTAGCCAACCCAAACCCGATGACAGATTGCTGAAGCTCTGCGCCTGTTTAATGTTAACCGCAGGCATAGTCGCCCCTATCGCCTTACTCGCCGATTTACACCAACCGCTGCGGGCTTGGCATTTTTATGCGCAAGTTCGCCCTGATTCTTGGATGTGGTATGGCGCCTTTTTACTGCCCGTATTCTCGGGCACCAGCGCAGTGTTTGCTTGGCTGCTACTGCGTCAATATCTGCCTAAGCGCACCACGAATCAAGACTCAGATTGGGTGAATAAAATAGGCCAATTACTGAGATTCGGTGATTGGAACAGTGACAAATTCATCAAGCCGATCGCACTGATCACGGCCCTGAGTGCCTGCAGTATCGCCCTCTACACTGGCATGGAAACCATGGCCATTAAGGCGCGGCCACTGTGGCATACCTATTGGCTGCCACCTTTGATGGCAATGAGCGCCCTGCTCGCCGCCTGCGGCACTTTGGTGGTACTGAATCGACTATTAAAGGGCTACCAACAGCGCACCCAAGACAGCCTATTACTCTGGGTAAGAGCGAGTTTTGGTCTATTCGCCCTATGCCTTATCGGCTGGGCGTTATTCGATAAGGGCTCGGCCCCTGAAGCCGCATTATTGCTTGAAACCAGCCCAAGCTGGCAACTGGCCGCGATTTGGGTGCTAATCACACTCGCCGTGCTGGCATTAATGCTCGCCATTCGTCACTTACCCAATATGGCAATGCTAATCGTCAGCCTCACGGCCATTCACCTTGCGTGGGGATTTCGCTGGATAGTGCTAATTCAAGCGCAAACCGATCCTAAATACGGCGCGGGGACTTATCTCTATCAACTGCCTTGGGGACCCGAAGGGCTATTAGGCATAGCCGGTACCTTCGGCCTCTGGTTAGCATTAATGGCGCTGGTCTCCGAACTTATTCGCCACACGCCTGCGGCAAAACTTGCTCGCTGAGCACCCAATTAGTTTACAGAATTAAGGAGTCCATCATGGATAAGAGTAAACGTCGTTTTATCAAAGGGGCCGCTGTAACGGGTGGCGTGGGATTATTTGCTGCGGGTTATAGTCATACATTAGCGCAGATAGGTAAAGGTGTCGTCAATGGTACCTCAGGAAAACCAACCCAAGATCCGCTGCACGGCAATTCCTTAGCACCTGAATACAAAGTCGATTTACAGTCAGGTCAGTTAATCAGCAATGACGATCAACGCATCGCCAATACTATGTGCTTAGGTTGCTGGACCAAATGCGGCGTGCGCGCTCGTATCGATCAAAAAACCGATAAAATCATCCGTATCAGTGGCAATCCTTATCATCCGTTGTCATCGCGGGAACATATCGATTTCGATACACCGATCAAAACCGCCTTTGTTGGGCTTAGCGCCTTTCAAGAACAGGGGCTGCAAGGACGTTCCACCGCCTGCGCCCGCGGTAATGCCATGCTAGAACAATTAGATAGCCCACACCGCGTCACACAATGTCTTAAACGCGTGGGTAAGCGCGGCAGCGGCCAATGGCAGAGCATTAGCTTTGAGCAATTGCTGAATGAAGTCGTCGAAGGTGGTGATTTATTTGGTGAGGGGCAAGTCGAAGGCTTAAGAGCGATTCGTGATATCGCCACGCCACTCGATACCAATAATCCAGAATACGGCCCTAAAGCTAATCAGTTACTGGTCTCAAACGCCTCAGATGAAGGCCGCGATGCCATTATCAAACGCTTTACCTTCAACAGCTTTGGCACCCGTAACTTTGCCAACCACGGCGCTTACTGTGGATTTACCTACCGCGCTGGAGCGGGCGCCTTATTGGATGATTTGAAAAAATACGCCCACTTGAAACCCGATTGGGACCATAGCGAATTTTTACTCTTTATCGGCACGTCGCCGCAGCAATCGGGCAATCCCTTTAAACGCCAAGCAAGACAATTGGCTAACGCGCGGGTGAATAACACTAATTTCAGTTATGTGGTGGTGTCGCCCATGCTGCCCAATACCTCAAATCAACCTTGTGCGGGCAACAACACTTGGCTGCCGATCCGCCCCGCCACCGATTCGGCACTCGCCATGGGCATGTTGCGCTGGATTATTGATAACCAGCGCTATGCCGCCGAGTTTTTGAGTGCGCCCAATGTCGATGCAGCAAAAGCATCAGGTTACCGTGGTTTTAGTAACGCAGGTTTCTTGATCGTCAGCGAACCTACCCATCCAAGATATGGCCAATATCTCTTTGCCAGCGATCTTGGCTTACCTTTCGAGGGCAAAGCCTATGGCGAGCAAGACTCGCAGTTGGTTGTCGATGCCGCGAGTGGCAAGATAGTTTTGGCGAGTCAAAGCCTGAAAGCCAAGCTCGACGTTGACCAAAGCGTCGACACACCTAAGGGAGTGATTGTGGTTAAATCCAGCTTCCAACTGTTGAGTGAAGCGGCGCAGAGCTTCGAAATGGCACACTATGCCAAGGAGTGCGATATCAGCGAGGCGCAGATCATTGCCCTCGCGGATAAATTTACCAGCCATGGCACTAAGGCCGCAGTGATCTCCCACGGCGGCACAATGAGCGCCAATGGTTTTTATAGCGCGTGGGCAATCATGATGCTCAACGCCATGATAGGTAATATCAATTTAAAAGGTGGCGCATTAGCTTCCGGTGGTTCCTTTCCCGCCTTTGGTAAAGGCCCAAGGTATAATCTGCAGGAGTTTGACGGCATGGTCGAGCCTAAGGGCGTATTCCTATCGCGATCTAAATTCCCCTACGAGAAAACCTCAGAGTATCGCCGTAAAGTCGAAGCGGGCGAATCGCCTTATCCTGCTAAGGAGCCTTGGTTTCCGATTTCATCGCCCTTGCTTGGCGAACATTTAACCGCAGCGGTGCACGGTTATCCCTATCGACTCAAAGCATGGATTAACCACATGGGCAATCCGATTTATGGTCAAGCGGGCTTAGGTGAAGCCATTGGTGAACAACTGAAAGATCCCAAAGTGCTACCACTGTTTATCAGTATCGACAGCTTTATTAACGAAACCTCGGCGCTATCGGATTATATCGTGCCCGACACCTTAACCTACGAGTCATGGGGTTGGAGCCCTTCTTGGCATGGAACTCTGACAAAGGAAACGACAGGTCGCTGGCCGATTGTCGAACCAAGGGTCACAAAAATGGCCAGTGGTGATGTGGTGTGCATGGAGTCTTTCTTGAGCCAAGTGGCGATGAAACTGCAACTACCTGGCTTTGGCGAAAATGCCGTTAAGGCCGCCGATGGCAGCTTACATCCGTTAACGCGCGCGGCGGATTACTCACTCTACGGCGCCGCTAACGTGGCCTATTTGGGTAAAGCCGTCGCCGATATCAATGCCGAGGACATGTATCTTAGCGGTGTGAGTCGTATCCAAAGTGAGCTCAATGCCAGACTCAAGCCAGATGAAGTCAAAAAAGTTAGCTACTTATTTGCCCGCGGCGGCCGCTTTGAAAATATGAGCGGTGCACGGGATGAAGTGGGGAATCCAACCAAGGTTTGGCCAAAACCTATGATGCTGTGGAATCCCGAAGTGGGCAGTCGCCGTAACAGTCTCACTGGGGAATTTATGAGTGGCTGTCCGCGCTTATATCAACCCGCCTTAGCCAATGGCACACCGCTCGATAAGGCGTTTAATAAATCACAATGGCCTTTGCTGATCAGTAGTTACAAATCCCACACCATGAGCTCTATGAGTATTGGCTCGGATCGTTTGCGCCAAGTGCACCCTAATAATCCAGTGCGACTGAACGAGAAGACCGCCAGTCGCCTTGGGATCAGCACAGGTGACACGGTCAAGATCAGCACGCCCAACGGCAGCGTGATTGCCTTAGTGGAATGTGTTGCCGGAGTGCACCCTGACTGCATCGCTATCGAACACGGTTATGGCCATAAGGAACTCGGCGCGCGGGACGTAGTGATCGACAACCTTAAAATCGCCGCCAATCCGCTGATCCGAGTCGGCATCAATATGAACGACTTGAATCTGTTTGATCCGAGTCGCCACGGCCGTTACCCGCTGGTGGATTGGGCAAGTGGCGCTTCGGCCAGACAAGGGCTGCCAGCTAAGATTGAAAAACTAAGCTAACCGCCGAGCAAAGATGACACTTAAGAAGCTGCCCTTTGGCAGCTTTTCTATGGCCTTAATTCAATCTGATTAAGCCTAATCGCATCATTAATGCTTTCTAGCTATGCCTATTCGCGAATAAACCGAGGAATAGTGATCTTTTTTACTCAATTTAGGTATATAGATCCCGATCACGCGTTTCATAGAAATAAACCACATATTAAAATCACAGCTATATTTATCAGTATATCTAGCTCGAAATATCGAGCTTTCAATAAAGAACTGCAGTTTTTGAGTCAGTTAGACTCATCAGGAGTATCTCAGTGTTCAACTCTTCATTACGTAAAAGCCTAGAAGTGAGCGAAAGTAAACGCCAAGAGGCGGAGTCGATCATCGACTCGATTAAGCACAGTATTGCCACAGTAGAATTTACGCCTGATGGTTTAATTCTCGATGCTAATGCGTTGTTTTTAAAAACGGTAGGTTATTCACTTAATGAAGTCGTAGGCCAACATCACAAGCTATTTTGCTCGGCGGCTTATGGTAATTCTGCTACCTACCAGCAATTTTGGAGCAATCTAAAAGCAGGTCATCCACAGGAAGGTAATTTTGCACGAGTGAATAAAAATGGCCAAGAGATCTGGCTTAGAGCCATTTACTTCCCAATCAAACAGGCAGGTAAAGTCGTTAAAATAATGAAAACAGCTGTTGATATCACCGAAGATAAGCACCAACTTGACGACCAAGCGGCCATTTTTAATGCCTTGAATCGCTCGCAAGCCATTATTGAATTCACTACCGATGGCACGATTTTGAAAGCCAATACTAACTTCTTAAAGACAATGGGCTTTAGCAAAGAGCAGATTATTGGTAAACACCATCGTATTTTCTGTTTTGATGAGTTTTATCGACAAAATCCACACTTTTGGGACGACCTAAAGCAAGGTCGATATAGCAGCGGTCTCTTTGAACGTAAAAATGCTTATGGCGATTCGATTTGGTTAGAAGCGGCATACAATCCTATTATGGATGAGCAAGGTAAAGTGGTTAAAGTGATTAAATTTGCGAGCGATATCAGCAAACGGATCGAGCAAAGCCACGCTGTACGTGAAGCCGCCAATATTGCACTGACCACGTCACAACGTACCGTCGAGCAAGCAGAACAAGGCGTACATTTACTCAATGCGACGGTAAATACCTCTAATGCTATTGCCGAGCAAACCCATAAAGCGACCTTGGCGATAACTCAACTCAATGAACAATCTCAAAGTATTCAAGCGATAGTCGCGACCATTAGCTCGATTGCCGATCAAACTAATTTACTGGCATTAAATGCCGCAATTGAGGCCGCACGAGCGGGGGAACAAGGCCGAGGTTTTGCCGTTGTCGCCGATGAAGTGAGGCAGCTTGCTTCCAGAACCAGTAAATCAACCAGTGAAATTGCCGCCGTAGTCACTAAAAATACCCAGCTCACCACAAGTGCAACAGACATGATGAACGAAGTTGAAGGTATCGCACAGGAAGGGAAACAACAGTTAGCCGAGGTAACTTTGGTGATGGGAGAAATACGCAACGGGGCAGAAAACGTCTCACAAATCGTCTCTCAACTTTCAATCAACGGTCATTAATCCCCTCGCATTTCATCACGCAAGGATTGCATGGCGTTTTATCTATCGATAAAACGCCATGCAATTGTTCCGTCAATCAATAATCAGTTTTACTACCTTCATAGGTGGCGCACATTTGCTGCGCCAGCGCCTCGTCGTAAGGGCGTAAGCCACTCATGACTAAGGTTTTGATACCTGTGCCGACTAAAGTATCGCCACTGTGTAATTCAAAGTGCAGTGTCACATCGCCACGTTTACCATCGATTTTTAAATCTTGGTCAACGAGTGATAAGGTCACTTGCACAAAATCGAGGGTGGTTAAATCAAACGACATGCTTTCGTAAATCACTAAAGGTCGGTCTGGGTTGATCATCACTTGATGTTGTTTCATCAAAGGGATCAGGATATCGATAAAATTATGCCCAGAGAAAGCAACATATTGACGAATAAAGGATTCTGTCTGCGCATCGCAACAACTTACATCGCCTTGACGGCTCACATTAAGATAGGTTTTTTCGCGGCCATCGCGAATTGAAAAACTCTCGCTCACTTGTTCCGGGAATTGCAGTTCGACACTCGCGCCCACCATACCCGCAAAGCTAAATTTCATGCTCTGACTCAGGCCATATTGAGTCAATACTAGGGCAAACAGTAAATCTCCCGGCACGCAAAAGCGTTTTGCGCCCACATTGTGTATGGGATTAAAGTCCTGCGCAATTTTCTTCGCGAAGTCGCTGGCTTGTTGTGCTGAAACGGAAATGGCTTGATTTTGCTCGGAAAAATAAGGCGCTAGAAACATATAAACTCTATTTGTAATAACTCAATACAAGGATGGATAACAAAATTATCACGAGTCTACCTTAAATTAGGTATTTAACTCACCCGATGACTTGATCCCACGGAAGATGTACAAAGTAACACCCTGCCCACATTTGTAAAGCCAAACAAATTACAAGGGTATTAACTTAGGTTAACAGGCTAGCGCCTTCCATTGAACAAGGAACAAATAGTTAGACTTGTTTAAATTCACGCTTCAATTGAAAACTATCGTCAGTGACTAGCTGCTCTAGCACTTCGACACGCTGACGCAAGGTAGCTAACTCGGCCCGCAAGGCTTGATTTTCGGCCTCTTGCTCACGACTCGACACACCTTGCTTGTCGCGGATTTTCATAATCGCGACCACATATCCGCCAACAATGGCGAGTATCGGGATAAGTAAAGCGAGGGCTCCAGTATTCATAGTCATTTCCTTTATTTAGTGGCGTTATTGTTATCAGGCTAAAAACTCAGGCTTATTTCGACTCTAGACATCAATCAAAGTCAGAGTATGGGAATGAGTATGCGCAAAATAACCCTAATCCACCAGTGACAAAAGTCATGAGGTTTGGCTAAGGTGCATCATTCCTTATCGAAGCTATCCACCACAATGGCGCCCATAGAGGCTGGCATAGTGATGACGATAATCCGTTTTATCGAGGTCAGCGGATCTTCAAAAAAAGGCACTTTATCGAGGCACAGCAGGACGAGGAAAACCACCAGCGCGGTGAGCAAATACGCCACTACGATGCGGAAAATAAACACAGGGACTCTGGCACTAATATTTTGCTGGAACACACTGTGGTAAGTAAAAAACCCTAGAAATAACAGCGATAAACTAAAGAGCATGGCGAGATTGAGCACAGGCAAGGTTTCGCCGAGATGCCAAGCTTCCTCTGAAAATGCCACGGGCACCGCCAGCGCAAATGCCCCCACGCAAACTTGGCTCGCATCTTCGGTATTAAAACTAAAGGTCATGCTCATCGCTCCTTAATATTCCAATCCATTTGATTAGCCGAAAATGACGTGCGGCTAAGAGACGCTACATTGGGGCTTATTCCTGCGGTTTAAGTGCGATACAGCACTTTAACCACATGCCAGCCAAACTTAGTTTTCACTATATGTGGCACCAGTAATTCACCTGAAAATGCAACCTTATCGAACTGTGGCACCATTTGGCCTTTTTTGAACTCGCCTAAATCGCCACCTTTTTTGGCCGAAGGGCAAGAGGAAAAACGCTTAGCGAGCACAGCAAAATTAGCACCATTATTCAGCTGCTTAACAATATCCTCAGCCTGTTCTTTGTGTTTCACTAAAATATGCACAGCGGCAGCGGTTTTAAACATGTCATTTCTCACTTTGGATTAACGTCCCGTGCAAAGGGAAGATTGGCGCCCCGAGTTTGCCCTCGATCACACCACTTCCATCGGCACAGGTTCTACTGACTAAAAGGTTTTATATCCAACGCATAAGTGCGTTATTGGCCCATTATCGACCCTATTAACCTAGAAAATTTTCTGCCACCACTGCAAAGGGTCGCCGCAGTTATTCACTGGACGATAGGTCGCAGCTAATGCCGGAAGCGCATCGACATTGCTGCAAGTGGATTCCTTAGCCACACCTGTATCTCGGTCAAAAAAGCCCTTCACTACGCCGTTCACTGGAATTGAGCGCAGACTAATAGGTGGACGTTCCTTTAAGAAGGCAAGATATACGGCCATGGCGCCACTGCTACCATACAAACTGGTTTTGCCGTTATCGTCACGACCAACCCAAATGGCGGCGACATTACGCTCATCAAAGCCCGCAAACCAAGAGTCGCGGCTGTCGTTACTGGTGCCAGTCTTACCCGCAAGTCCAACGCCAGGGAAAGCATTACCTAAACGCGTCGCCGTTCCCGTATTCACCACTTGCTGCATAGCAAATTGAATTAAGAAATCTGTCTCAGGTGCTATAGCTTGCTCTTTAGGCAATCGCGTCACTGGCAATGGGTTCTTATCAGAATCTAGCACAGCGGTCACTGTGGTTAACTTACGATAAACACCGCTATCAGCTAAGGTTTGGTACACTTGCGCTACCATTAATGGCGAGCCATTGACGGCGCCGAGTAACATGGAGGGATACTCGTTTAACGGCTCCTGCCAACCCGATTTAGCCAATGTTGTTGCAACCGCATCCACACCCACAGCAATTCCAAGATTTACCGTCGGTACGTTCATCGACTTTTTCAATGCCGTTAATAAAGGCACCTGACCACTGAACTTCTTATCAAAGTTTTGTGGTGACCATGTCTTACCTTGCTCACTTTTCAAGGTAATAGGTTGATCTTTAAGAGGGGTCGCTAAGGTAAATTGGCTATTAGGTGCCAAAGCCGTAGCATACACAAAAGGCTTAATTAACGAGCCAATAGGACGACGAATTTCAACTGCGCGGTTAAAGCCATCAAATCCTGGGGTTTTATCGCCGACCATAGCCGCGATACCGCCCGTGTATTTGTCGGTCACGACCATACCAATCTGCAATGATTTATTGCTCTTATCTAAGCTCTTGAGGGTTTGAGTCACCGCAATTTCGGCGGCTTCTTGGGCCATAGGATCGAGCGTGGTATAGATTTTCACCCCAGATTGCTTTAATAGCGCATCGCCATAACGCTCGTTCACTTCCTGTTTTACCAAGGCGAAGAAGGAAGGCAATTTTTGATGTGCTGGTTTATTGAGATTACGGATCCCTAAGGGGGACTCTACCGCCACCTTGTACTCAGCCGTGGTTAAATCCCCCGCATCCATTAACAAACGCAATACCAGATCACGACGTTCTTGAATACGATCCGGATATTTCCATGGATTGTAGTAAGACGGTCCCTTAATCGCAGCCACTAAGAATGCCTGCTGGGAGATAGTCAACTCACTGATAGGACGGCCGAAATAGAAACGTGAGGCCAAACCCATACCATGGACGGCGCGGGATTTATCCTGCCCCATATACACTTCGTTAAGATAGGCTTCGAGGATTTCGTCCTTGCTGTAACGAAAATCGATAATGACCGCCATTAAGGCTTCGCGCACCTTACGCAGCAAGGAACGCTCACTCGAAAGGAAAAAGTTTTTCGCTAACTGCTGAGTTAACGTCGAGCCACCTTGCACAGTGCGACCGGCGCTGATGTTCACAAAAGCAGCGCGCGCAATCGCGAATGGATTCACACCATGGTGTTCATAAAAACTACGATCTTCCACCAGCAGTAACGCCTGCACGATCGACTTTGGCATTTCTTCGGTCGGCACAAACAGCCTGTCTTCACCATCGCCAGTAATAATACGGTCGAGCAATACTGGCTCAAGGTGGAATACGGCGAGTTGACGCTTGTCTGAGACTCGAGTGACCGAACTGATGCCATTGCTGTCGAAACTGATCATGACTCTTTGTTCGACTTGATCGCCTTCAGGATGCAAAAACGGTCGACGCCACAATTCAATACGAGTGCTCGATGCCGAAAACTCTCCCACTTGGCGTGGGTTAGCGACTTTGCGATAGCCGAGCAACTTAAGCTCAGCCATCATTTGCGGATGGCTGACTGCCGCACCGGGGTACAGCGCCATAGAGCGGCTAAACACCTGCGCGGGCAAATGCCATTTTTGACCTTCAAATTTTTGCGCAATAATTTGATCAAGATAAATACTGTAAAAAGTCACTACAGCTAATCCAGCCAAGCCTAATTTCCAACTGATAGACCAAATTCGTCGAAATAAACCGCGGCCATGATTAGCCCGACGGGAAGCGGGTGATTTTTTTGTCGTCTTAGTTGTCATATCTACTTCATCATTCATGCATTTAAAGACATCAGCCATAGGCACAAAGCTAACGTGGTGCGAATCAAAGTGTTTCATAACAAAATGTTATAAAACCAGCGGCGTGGTGCTAGGGCTGAGCTAAACCCAAGGTTTTCTTCTTGGTAAATTTTGTCGGCAGTGTATTCACAGGATCGTCTGGCCACAGATGTTTTGGATATCGACCGCGCATTTCCTTCTTAACTTCCACATAAGGTCCCTGCCAAAAGCTGGCTAAATCTGCCGTCAAGGCTAATGGACGCTGGGCCGGAGAGAGTAATTCCATCGTCACCTTTAGTTTGTCCTGCGCCAACATAGGACTCTGCGCCATGCCAAAGGTTTCTTGCAGACGCACACGCAGCAGCGCACGCCCAGACTCGTCGTATACTATTGGCGCAGAGGTACCAGTCACTAACGGCCAGGAAGTTGGCAATAACTCGTCAAGTCGCTGTTTCTGCTGCCAGCTCAAACAGTTTGCCACAAAACCAAAGCAATCAAGCTTAACTAATTGCGGCAGATTATTCACATTTTCGAGGTAAGGCGCCAGCCAAGTTTCTAGGCTCGCTAATAATGCTTCATCATCAACCTTGGGCCAGTCACTGCACGCGTCAAACTCAGTTGCCAGTTTGAGCCTGTGTTGAAACTGTTCTAAGTTAGCGTTCCAATTAAGGATTTGTAATCCTTGCTGGCGAATATAGCCCAGTAAAGCCGCGACAATTTGCTTACGTTCAGGCTTAGCAATCGTCTCGGTTTTTACTAAAATTTGTCCGACCTTGTATTGGCGCTGCGCAATCACTCGACCTTTAGCTTCATCCCAGCCACAAATCTCATGAATGTCCAGCAAACCTTTTAGCTCGCCGTCGAACAAGCTTGGCTGAAGCTGACCCGCTAAGTAAATCCGCCCAGCGTTTCTGCCTTCAGTTTCTTGAAAATCCGCCACCACCATCCACGGCGTTTGCGCCAATGCATCATCGGCTGCGAGCACGACGCCAGTACCATTGGCTAATTGGTAGCCCTCAACACCGCGGGCTTTAGCGATACGATCCGGATAAGCAAGTGCTAATAATAACCCCACATCACAGTGGTGTGCATGGGTCGCTATCTTAGACAAATCCGCTGCTAATCCTAGCTTTTTCTGCCACTGTTTTGCCTGTTGCCCAGCTTGTCCATGACAGGCAAAGTGCAGGTAATTCATGATATCGGCGCCCTTTTTAGGCAAACCACGCGCCTCTAAAACCCCCGACAACAAGCAGGCCAAACTGCCCAATTGCGTTGCTTTTTCGTTAGCATTATTGACTCCCCCATTGTTTGCGCCCAAACTTTTTGCGCCCAATAACATATGAGCAAGCCTTGGGTGACACCCTAGCTCGTAGGCCGCTTTACCGTGGAGAGTGAGTTTATTTTGAGTATCGACCATGCCTAAATCTTGTAATAGTTTCCACGCCAGCGCCTCATGCACACTTGGTGGCGGCGTTAACAACATCAAGTCGCTAAAGGATTTTGCGCCCCAATAAGCACAATCGTGGGCCATAGCCACCAGATCCGCTTGGCTGATCTCGGGTTCATCGACCCTGAGCATGCGACCATGTTCTTCTTGGCTCCACAGGCGAACACAAACACCCGCTGATAAACGCCCGGCGCGACCACTACGCTGAGTTGCGGAGGCTTGGCTTATACGTTTCAAGCCTAAGCGGGTGACACCGGTTTTAGGGTTAAAACTCGCTTGTCGTTTATAGCCACTGTCGATGACAAACCCTATGTCTTCAATAGTTAAACTCGATTCCGCCACGTTAGTGGCTAGCACAATTTTGCGCCTGCCATCTATAGTTGCAGCGATCGCGCTATCTTGCTCGGCACCTGAAAGTTCACCATAAAGAGGGCAAATCAAAAAGGCATCGTCCGCTAAGCGCTCGCGCAAAAACTGCTGTAATCGTAAGATCTCCCCTTTACCGGGTAAAAACACAAGCACGGCATTATTGGCAGCCCTTTTATCAACACTGGCACTGCTGCTGGCCGAGACCAGTTCGAGCACGCAGCGGCCGAGGTGATCGCTCCAATGCTGCTGAGTTGGCACAGGGCGATATTCGATATCGACAGGAAAACTCCGGCCTTCGCTGTGCAAGGTTACCGCTTCTGGCATGAGTTCAGCTAAGGCAAGACCTGATAAAGTCGCTGACATAGCTAATATCTTTAAATCGTCCCGCAGTGAAGCTTGCACTTCGAGCGCTAGGGCAAGACCTAAATCAGTGGTGAGGTGACGTTCATGAATTTCATCGAAGATGATCATTCCAATCCCAGTTAACTCGGGATCTTGTTGGATCATTCGCGTCAGTATGCCTTCGGTGACAATTTCTAAACGGGTATTAGCGCTGATTTTAGCTTCACCGCGGACGCGATAGCCGACTTCTTGCCCCACCTTTTGCTGGCGACAGCTGGCAATATAGTGCGCCACACTACGCGCAGCGACACGCCGCGGTTCGAGCATTAAAATGCGTCCGCTGATTTCTGGCCAATCCAACATAGCCAAAGGTAACGCCGTTGATTTACCCGCACCTGTCGGTGCCTCGAGGATCACTTGAGCGTGACGAGAAAAAGCCGCGCGCAGCGGTGCTAATAAGCTATGAATAGGTAGAGAGTTCAAGAAAAAGACATCAGCGGCCAACACAGGGCGTCAGTGTACTAACAATCGGCTTTGAGTACCATTTCGCAGCAAACATTATCAAGTCAGTGCTTACATACGTAACCGCTCAAGGCTGCCATGCCCAAGATTACAGCTGTGGATAGGGAGCAAAAATCTCACGCTTTTCGAGCCAAGGTTGACTGAGCCCTGACTGTAGTTCAGCTAAGCGTATCGGTTTATTGATGGCGTAACCTTGAGCATAGTCGACGCCTAAGACTTGCAATTTCCACCCTATTTCTTGGGATTCGACAAATTCAGCAACCACATCAAACCCCATATCTTGACCAAGTTGGCAGATGGATTTTACGATCGCCTGATCCGCAGAGTCTTCGCAAATATTGACGACAAATTGGCCATCCACTTTCACAAAATCCACATTGAGGCGCTTAAGGTAAGCAAAGCTAGAAAAACCTGCACCAAAGTCATCGAGGGCTAATTTACAATTGAGCGGACGAAGTATCTCGAGTAGCTTTGTCGCTTGATCGAGCTGACTCACAGCCGCGGTTTCTGTGATCTCGATGCAAAGCTTATCCACCAGCTCAGGTTCGGCCATCAAACGCATTTCTAGCCAATTCATAAACTCATGATCGCCCAAAGAGGTTGCCGACAGATTCACAGACACAAGATCCAATTGCTGCCAAATATCTAAATGACTACCACCCCACTTGAGCAAATTATCGATCACCCAAAGATCAACCTTAGAAGCCAAGTTGTATCGCTCGGCGGCGGGTAAGAAGATAGCAGGAGACACTATAGTGCCGTTAGTCTGCACCATACGCAGTAGGATCTCTAAATGTAAACCAGTTTCCTCGCGGTTTAACGGCACTATGCTTTGAAAATAAAGCTCGAATTGGTTTAATGCGAGTGCGCCGACGATATCTACAGAGGCCATCATCTCGGTGTAGAGACGGTTCATTTTAGGATCGCTCGCACTGTATAAATGCCAGCCATTTCGGCCTTGATCCTTCGCCAATCGACAAGCAGCGTCAGCTTGACTCATGACGGTATAAATATCGGCGGATTTTTTATCTAGCCTAGCAATCCCCATACTGACACTGACATTGTGACTACGACTTTCCCAAATAAACTCATGATTTGCTAACTGGGTACAAATCCGCTTAGCAATCTGTTTCGCAGAGTCCACATTGCAGTAATGCATCAGGATACCAAACTCATCGCCCCCTAAACGGGCAACAATATCGCCTTTACGTACGAGCTGTTTCAAACGTAATGCGACTTGGCAAAGCAGCTTATCGCCCGCCTTATGGCCACTGATATTGTTAATGACTTGGAATTGGTCTAAATCGAGAAATGCCACGCAAATAGGCATATCGTCGTGGGCATGTAGTAGGTTTTCTAATAGGGCTTCGAAATGTAGCCGATTAGGTAAACCCGTAAGTGCATCATAATTGGCATGGAAGGATAACTCATCGGCTAAGCGGTACTTTTCACTGACATCTTCGGCAATCATGACTAAAGTATCTTTATCGCCGCTAATCTGGCTAAAACTCAGTTTCAACCAAGTTAATTGATGAATTGATTTTAAAGGTAATTCACACCAAGCTTGGCCGAGCACGCCTTCTCGTACCACATGTAAGGTATCGGTTAGCATGGCGTGCTCTTCCTCACGCACCATGTCGAATAAATCATAGCCATGTTGAATTGGCAGGGTTTGCAGAGCGACTTTATTCAGCATAGTCAATTGATCATGCTTATCTAACAAGGCGCAGGCTAAGGGCAACTGGTTGAATACTTCACAGTATTTATGTTCACTGGCAAGCATGCTTAAAGCAATACGCGTCAATTCCATCGCAGAGCCAATCATCACAGCGGCGTGATTAAACTCACTTATAAACTCTTCGCTCCATTCACAACATTCGGAGCAATTAACGGCCCCCAAGGCAATACGAGTTTCGCCAAACACGACTGGCGGCAATACTAATAGACTCTTGACGTCCCAATCCCTTAATAAAGCCCGCTCAGCCTGAGCATCGGCAGGTAAGGTATTCACATCAGCCAGATTTAATAGACGCGGAGTACGGACAAGAGAGCGAAAAAATGGCATTCGTGCCAAGGGCCAGACTCGGGTTTGTTGGCCTTGGGCAAATTGAGGTTTTAAATACAGATTACGCGTGCGTAAACGATCCAGTGACTGGCTTCCGGTTAATACAAATACCCCGTCACAATGCAGTTGCAAAGTAATAGTCTCAAGCGCTCTGTCAACATTCTGCTCTAAGGTTTCTAGCGGGGATTCACTAAAAATACTGACCAAAGCCTGTTGGAGTGGATTAGCTAAACCTACTGACATGAAAAGTCTCTTCCTTACCTAAAAATCCATTTAAGGTATTATCGACGTGCATTAAGTATAGGCTCACAGTAAATTAAACGTCTGCTTGAGTCACAAATTAGCTGATAAATTCAACAGCTAGATTAACGCTCAAATGCGCTTAACGTCAAAGTGTTCGCTGAGATAATCCATATTAAGCGCTCCAAAAGGATGATAAACCGATGCAACAAAGGCTATTTCTCGGCTTCGCTCCCACAGATAGTCAAAGGGTATATCTAAGTGAATTGCAGCAGCAATTGATATGCCACCTTAATCCAGAGGCGAAAGCGGTGAGTGTCAGCAATCTGCATTTAACACTCTGCTTTATGGGTCAAGCTAACAACGAGCAAAAAATCGCCCTCCTTGATGCGGTTGACCGCTTAGTGAAACCAAGATTTAGCGTTCGGCTTAACCAGCTCGATGTATGGCCCAATGCGCAAGTATCTTGCTTGAAAGGCGATGATATTGAGCCGCCGTTAGCGCAATTAGCTAAACAGACGCAAGAAATTGCCGACCTACTGCAATTACATCGGAGTGAGCACAGCTTTTGCCCGCACATCAGTTTATTTAGAAAAGCAAAACAATGGACACTAGATGAGTCGGCTTTATTGCAACTCAAAGGTATGAATACGCTGACGTTAACGCCCGATAATTTGCATTTATATCATTCAAAAAGCACAAGCACGGGTGTCGAATATCACATTCTGGATTCTTGGACACTCGGTTAACCTTAATCAAAAACAAAAAGCCCGAGTATCCACTCAGGCTTTATTTTTAAACTTATGAATCAATACTAAAATAAAAATAGCAGTTAACTAGAGAGCGATGATGAAGAAATACCTATTCGAGTAAACGTAAGGTTTCGCGATAGGCACGCTTTTGCTCGTAGGTTTGTAACCGCAGCATAAACTCATCAGTCTTAGTCATTTCAGCATTCATTTTCAACGCTTCGATCGCTTTCTGCTGCGTCGAAATAGCAGCACCAAAATCGCCTAACTCCGCATAAGCCGCGGCTAAATTATCAAGATTTGTAGGATCGTTTTCATTCACTTTGAGTAATTTTAAGGACAACTCGACCGCTTTATTGCCATCACGATATTCTGCTTCGGGACAAGTTGCTAAAATCCACGCCACATTGCCCAAAGCAACATCATCACCCACTTGGGAAAATTGCTCGACCGCTTTACCGCAGTTGCGCTGCACACCGTCACCGCCAGACGCATAAATAAAGCCTAAACGGAATTGAGCCCAACGACTGCCCTGCTCACTCAACGCTTTATACCAATGCTCAGCGACTGACAAGTCACGCTTGATCAATTGGCCTTCAAATGACAGATCCGCTAAGGTTTGCTGCGCTTTTTCATGCTGTTGTTCGGCGGCAAGTGAGATCCAGTGCAATCCAGTCGGCACTTCTTGCGACACAAAACGTCCAGAGAGATACATTAATCCCAGCAAAAATTGAGCATCGGCATCACCTTGCTCTGCCGTCACCTGAATATGCACAAACTTACTGGCCGCAAGTTCAGCTGCTGGCTGCGGGATAGAAAATGCGTGCGCCGCAGAGCTCAGCCCTATTGTTAAGCTTAAACCTGCACCTAAAACCCATAATCTGTATTTCACTTGCTTACCTCTCTTAAAAACAACTGCCCTCAAAGTTAGCCAGAATTAACCCCATAAGTCGAGCCTAAATACACACAAACCTCAGGATAATGGGGGAAGCTAAGCCAAATGGAATGTCAAATTTAAAAAGTGAAACATGTTATTGTGTAATTTAGTGGCATATTTTATTCATAATCTATAATAAAACTGCTGAAATAGACTGGTAAGATGTGATTAACTCGACAGAGTTAAGTGAATCCAGCGAGTTTCATATCGATTTAGTTGACTTAAATCACTAAAGTAGCAAAATAAGCTCTAATTTTAGATGGTTAATTGCATTTATTCACTTATTCTAAACTAAGACTTCCATCAAGTTTTTGTGAGTTTAATTGACGTAAAATGCTTATTTAGAATACTCTTACTTTCGTTTTAATCAATCGAGGAACACCAACATGGCTCTGATTGGTAAGCCAAAACCTGATCCAACTTTGGAATGGTTTTTATCACACTGTCACATTCATAAGTACCCTGCAAAGAGCACTCTTATCCATGCTGGTGAAGACTCAGATACCCTTTATTACATAGTAAAAGGTTCTGTAGCGGTATTGATTAAAGATGAAGAAGGTAAGGAGATGATCCTTTCTTATCTGAATCAAGGTGACTTTATCGGTGAACTAGGTTTGTTTGAAGAACAAGCCGAACGTACCGCTTGGGTTCGTGCTAAGCAAGCTTGTGAAATCGCTGAGATTTCATATAAGAAATTCAGACAGTTAATTCAAGTTAACCCTGAAATTCTGATGAAGCTGTCTGCGCAAATGGCCTATCGCCTACAAAGTACCAGCCAGAAAGTGGGTAACCTTGCATTCTTAGACGTTGCAGGCCGTATTGCTCAAACTCTATTACATCTGGCTAAACAACCTGATGCTATGACACACCCTGATGGCATGCAGATTAAGATCACTCGTCAAGAGATAGGCCAAATCGTTGGCTGTTCACGGGAAACTGTGGGTCGTATCTTGAAGATGTTAGAAGAACAGAATTTGATCCAAGCTCATGGTAAGACAATCGTGGTATACGGTACCCGTTAAGTTAGTCTTCAGCTTGATTTAAGCCTGCCTTATTAAAGTGGCCTAGAATAAATTCTAGGCCATTTTTTATTGGGGAGCTCAAATGAAACGGCTGTTTTTAATCTGTTTTTTCAGCCTATTCACGCTGGTGCATCCAATAATCTTGCATGCCGAACCTATTGAATTAGAACATTATCAAGCCAAGGCGTTAGTTAACTCTGGGCAAATATTGTCCTTAAACGGTACACTCGCCGTAGTAAACCAATTTTGCCAAGGTGAACTAATTGATGCTCATCTCTATCAAGAAGATCATAAATGGCGCTATGATTTGCAAATCAAAGTTCAGCGTGGCCAAATCGTTAATCTCAGTATTGATGCAACAAATGGTCAAGCCGATCAATCAATAGCACTACCGAGCGAATGTCGAAAACATGAAACTGTTACTCGTTGAAGATAACCCAATGCTAGTCACCGAGCTGGAGAAACAACTCAAACTCGCTGGCTATGTAACCGATATTACAGACAAAGCGCTTGAAGCCGATTATCTGATCAAAGAAACCCAATACGATTGCGTAATCTTAGACATAGGTTTGCCCGATGGCAACGGCCTCGAACTGCTCGAAGGCTGGCGAAATCAAGGGATCAGCACTCCAGTCATCATGCTGACTGCCCGCAGCCAATGGCATGAAAAAGTAGAAGGTTTTAATGCTGGCGCCGACGATTACTTAGGTAAACCTTTCCACGCCCAGGAATTATTGGCCCGAATCCAAGCTTTAATCCACCGTGCACATGGTCGTCTAAACACCTCAAGTAAACAATTGAGTTATGGTGGCGTGGTTTTAGATGAAGCAGAGCAAACAGTAAAAGTGGCCGAGCAGCTGTATGAACTCACAGCAATGGAATTCAGGCTGTTAAAAATCTTCCTCATGTCACCTAAGAAGCTGTTATCTAAGACGCAGCTAACCGATAAGCTCTATCAGTTTGACGATGAAAAAGAGAGTAATGTGGTCGAGGTTTATGTCACCCATCTACGCAAGAAACTGGGTAAAACCACGATCGAAACCCGTCGCGGCCAAGGTTACATCTTCCACGGCATTATTGAATGATCTCGATCCGCACTAAGCTCAGTTTATGGTTAACTGGCTTACTCGTGTTAGGTACTGTGATTGGACTGATACTGTTTGAGTCCATGCTACGTCAGGCCTTCCACGACTCTATTATCAATCGCTTAGAAGAAGATCTCGAACATATCATGCTGGCAACCCATATCCACGATGGGGAGATCAGCATAGATCAAAGCCAGCTTTCCAGTTTCTACAAGCCCGCCTATTCAGGCCGTTATTTTCAGCTTAACCTGCCAAATGAAGTGATTCGCTCACGCTCCCTGTGGGATATGCAGTTAGATATCGAGCCACTGGCACCGAATCAAACCCGCGTCTGGCAAGCTAAAGGGCCAAAAAATAACGATATGCAGTTGTTATCACTGGGATTAAATTCCAGCAGTGCCAATGTCAGCGCCACCTTAACCGTTGCGCAAGATTTGAGTATCGGTAGACGCGTGTTTAGCGAAGTTTATGGCACTAAGCTTGGTGTCAATCTGGCGATGTTAGTTGCTATGATCGCGGGGATATTCTTGATCCTACGTCAATCCTTTAAGCCAGTTAAGCACATACAGCACGCGCTTTCTCGGCTAAGACAAGGGGAAATTAACGCACTGGAGCTCAATAATATTCCTCCCGAAGTACAACCATTAGCAAAAACCTATAATGAACTACTTGAGTACACAGCCAAGCAAATTGAACGTAGCCGCAATAACTTAGGTAATTTGAGCCATGGGCTCAAAACGCCACTTGCCGTGATGCAGCAACAGGTTGAAGCTCTTGGCCTCAAAGATCCTGAAACTGCCATTGCCCTGCAGCAGCAACTTGATTCGATTCACAAGATGGTCGAGCGTAAACTGGCTGCGGCGAGGATCACAGGCGATATGCTTCCTGCTGCGCAATTGGTGATCCCTAGGGACTTACATAGCCTAGCCAACACGCTAAATAAGGTTCACCGCAACAAATCCATTGAATGCAATTTCGAACTCGATCCCAATATTCTTAGACTGCCTATTCACAGGGAAGATGGCATGGAGCTCTTAGGCAACCTGCTAGACAACGCCTTTAAATGGGCCCAGAGCCGAGTCAGCATTCAGCTATCGCGTCAACAAGAGCGTCTCTGCCTTTGTATTGATGATGATGGTCCAGGGGTTGCTGATGATGAGCTAGATAAGCTCACACAAAGAGGAACAAGGCTTGATGAGTCTGTGATGGGTCACGGTTTAGGATTATCAATAGTGAAAGAAATTGCCGAGCAATACGAGATTGAACTGCAGTTTAATCACAGCACTCGCTTAGGTGGATTGAGGATCGAGCTGACCTTTAGCTAGCCCCAGGTTATGCCAATCGTATTAAATGCCTTGTTTGAAATATCCATAAAAAACGCCATCGAATTGATGGCGTTTTTTTATGCAGAAAGCAATTTGAGGACGTTAGGCTTTATTCACATTGGTGCTTTCAAAAATCTTGTCGGCAGACGCTGCCACAAAGCCTGTGTAGAGCTCGCCATTAGCCATAGGATAACGTAGCGCAAACTCATAGAAACAGCTTGGGATTTCCACTGTCGCGTCAGTAAATTCAACACCAATTTTATCGGCCATAGTCGACGATTGTTCTAATAATACTTCTGGCGAACCTTTGATCTCACCACCTGAACTATTGAGCACAAAGCCCGCTTGCTTCAGAGCATCATTCACTGACTCTAAAGTCTCAAAACCGTCGAGGTGATTGATAGACACAGTGAAATGGTTAGCGCGATAACCAAAAGCCGCTACCCAAGCTGCATATTCACTCTCAGTTAATAAGTCCTGATAGGTTTTAGCATCTAAAGACCAATGACGGCCTGAGTAAATAAAGTTGTCAGCGGTAGTCGCTGCAGCGTCCACTTGGGCGATTAAGCCTTGAATAGTTTTTTGCAACACAGGGCTAAATTCTTCAACCAACAGCTCAGAGATAAACACTTTAGGCTGAGTCGATTCGGGATGTTCAAAATGCTTAGCGATCAGTTTTTTCTGTTCAAACTTATAATCACCGCAAGGTACATAACCTAACGAAGTGAAATGCTTAGCCAGTACATCCAAATTCACCTTAGCGATATTGAAAGTACGCAGGGCAATATGGTCGTTGATGATCGGCTTACCATGACCCAACAACGCGTGCACTTTTGCCGCAGAAGGGGTCATTTGAATATAGTCTTGCCACAGAGCGGCAAATAACGCGTTGATGTCGGTATGCATAAAAACTCCTTTTATTGTGCTGCGGTTATTGCTGTTATTTTGCCGCGAACACTAAATGTAACGACCTAAATGCCACTGTTGTAGCGTCACACATACCCACAGTAGAAACTCAAGTAACGTTACTGCTTGTTATTAAAAAGGAAGAACATTAGTCCTTCCTCCTCTTTCCCACATATTCTTTACCGCATAAAAGTCAAATCTCTACCCGCTTACAAGCTCAAACCTGGGCTTAATGTCGCGGGTAAACTCACGGCATCAGCCTCGACCGAAGCGACCGGATAAGCACAGTAATCGGCGGCATAGAAAGCACTCGCTCTGTGGTTACCCGAAGCCCCTACGCCACCAAAAGGTGCCGCGCCAGATGCGCCAGTGATTTGTTTGTTCCAGTTAACAATGCCTGCACGAATACGCGCGAGGAAATAGTCATAATCTTCACGGCTATCGGCAAGTAATCCCGCAGACAAGCCGTAACGCGTTTGGTTAGCCAATTTGATCGCTTGATCGAAATCACTGTAACGCACTAGCTGCAGTAGAGGTCCAAAGTATTCTTCATCCGGCAATGCATCGATCGCTGTCACATCGATAAGGCCAGGAGACACTAAGCCTGTACCCGCTTCTAGATGGGTCAACTCGACCAAAGACACACCGCCTAAGTTCAGCAAATTCGCCTGCGCCGCAACCATACCCTTAGCGGCTGTTTCAGAAATCATTGAGCCCATAAAAGGTTGTGGCTGCGCATTCCAAGGACCGACTTTAATCTGTTTAACCGCATCGACTAACATGGCAATCAGCGCATCGCCCTGCTCGCCTTGCTCGACATATAAACGGCGCGCACAAGTACAACGTTGGCCAGATGAAATATAAGCCGACTGCAAAATATCGTGCACTGCGGCCTTAATATCCTGCACACCTTTAATGATCAGTGGGTTATTGCCCCCCATCTCAAGTGCTAAAATCTTGCCTGGATGACCGGCATATTGTTGATGTAAAAAATGACCTGTGCGTGAGCTGCCGGTAAAGAACAGACCATCGAGCTGCGGGTGAGAAGCCAGTGCTTTACCCGTATCCACCTCACCTTGGACTAAGTTGAGCACGCCAGCAGGCAGACCCGCTTTATCCCATAGGCTGACCATCAACTCGGCGACTTTAGGCGTGAGCTCTGAAGGTTTGAAAATCACGGTATTCCCCGCCAACAGCGCAGGCACTATGTGGCCGTTCGGCAAATGACCAGGGAAGTTGTAAGGACCGAACACCGCCACAACACCGTGGGGCTTATGGCGGATAACCGCACGTCCTGATGGCGTATCATTGGCTTCTGTGCCCGTACGTTTATTGTAAGCCGCAGCCGATAAAGCAATTTTGCCTATCATGGCGCCGACTTCAGTCGCGGTTTCCCACTGAGGTTTACCGGTTTCTTGGGCAATCGTTTCTGCCAGTTCCGCTTTATTGGCTTCGAGTTGGCTGCGATACGCTTCAACTATGGCTAAACGCGCATCAAAACCTAACATAAACCAATCAAACTGTGCGGCGCGCGCGGCATCAACGGCGGCATTAACTTGTTCTGCAGTGGCCGTTTTACCGGTCCAAATAGATTGTGCATTGGCAGGGTTAATTGAGGTCACGTCATGACCTTTGCCAGCATGCCACTGGCCTTGAATATAATGTGTCATTGATTATTCCTACATTGCCAAAATACGGATTTGATCGCCTTTTGCGAGTAGCAAACCCGCGGCCAGCTCAGGGCTAATGATAATATGTTCGGATTTGTCGTCCACGGCCAATGCGGCAGACGTCGCTCGGTAATTGGCTAATTGGGTATTTGAGATAATAAATTGAGTGTCGGCTTCGACCATGTCACCAATATCGACGGTTAATAAACGGCTTTCACGCACGCCGCGAATGTCCGATAAACGACACTCAACCGTTGGACCACCATCAAAAATATCCACATAACCGCGGCATCTAAAACCTTCGGCCTGCAGCAGACTTAATGCAGGACGGGTATTGGTATGCACTTCGCCAATCACTTTCTGCGCTTCTTCCGGCAACAGACAAACGTAGACAGGATTTCGTGGCATCATTTCGGCCATAAATGCCTTTTTACCTAAGCCAGAAAGATAATCCGCCTGAATAAAATCTATGCCCAAAAAGTGTTTTTGCAACCAACCATAAAAAGGTGAATGCCCCTCGGCGTCGCTTACACCGCGCATTTCGGCAATCACAGTTTCGCCAAAACGCTTCGCATGTTGAGCTAAAAACAGAAATCGACTGCGGGATAACATGCGGCCATTGTTGCCCTTGCGATATGCTTCACGCAAAAACAGCGTACACATCTCAGCAGCGCCAGTGTAGTCATGGCAAAGGGTGAGTGTTTCGACCTCGTTACGCACGTCAATTTGCTCAGAATGATAGACTTCGGTACCGAGTCGATAATGGTAGAACGCATCTTCCATTCCCACCGCCGCTTCGATGGCGCACGTTCCCACCACTTCACGGGTATCGGTATCTTCCAGCACCATTAGATAACCTTCATCGAAGGGAGTCTCTACGGCTTTGACGAATGAGGCTTCTGCTCGAGCAATTTTATGTCTGAGCAGATCCGCATTCACAGGTAATGACGTAAAACCATGACCAGACTCTTCGGCAATTTGATATAAGGCCTCAAAATCACCAGCCTGAATAGGACGTATGATTAACATCTTAGTGTCTCCTCACTTTGGCTTACCGTGCATCAAGGCACCTCTCTTCAAAAAGACAGGCAGTGATGCAGGTAAGTATTCCCTGACAAAAAAGGAGTGCGAATAAATTCAGCACTCCTTTGGTCATTTAGGCGGCAGCTATGCTCGCCACAGCACGTTCAAAACGAGCTAGACCTTCAGCAATATCTGCCTCAGGGATCACCAGAGAAGGAGCAAAACGCACCACGTTAGCACCCGCCATCAGGCTCATTAAGCCTTCAGCGACAGAGGCCACCAAAAAGTCGCGTGAACGACCTTGGTATTGTTCATTAAGAACGGCCCCTAAGAGTAAACCTTTACCGCGTACTTCTGAAAAAACATGATATTTTTCATTGATTTTGTTCAAACCATCACGCAATAACTGCTCGCGATGTTTTACGCCATCTAACACTTCAGGTGTGTTCACTACATCTAATACAGCATTACCGATAGCGCAGGCTAACGGGTTACCACCGTAGGTAGAACCGTGAGTGCCCACTTTTAAATGCTCGGCAATTTCAGCGGTTGTCAGCATAGCTGCAATAGGGAAACCACCACCGAGCGCTTTAGCTGTGGTTAAGATGTCAGGCACGATTTCAGTACCCATGTAAGCGTACAGTTCACCAGTACGGCCCACACCCGTTTGGACTTCATCAAAAATGACTAGTGCATTGTGCTTATTAGCCAATTCACGCACGGCTTTTAGGAATGCAGGATCGGCATCAATAATACCGCCCTCGCCTTGCAGCGGCTCAAGCATGATGGCGCAAGTCTTGTCCGTCACTGCGGCTTCTAAGGCGGCAACATCGTTAAATGGCAGGTGAGTAATGCTCTGCGGCTTAGGACCAAAACCATCGGAATAGGCAGCTTGTCCACCTACACTGACGGTGAAGAATGTACGGCCGTGGAAAGCTTTATCGAACGCTATGATTTCATCTTTCTCAACGCCATGTTTTTCTAAGGCATAACGACGGGCAAGTTTTAATGCGGCTTCGTTGGCTTCGGCGCCAGAGTTGGCAAAATACACTTTGTCGGCAAACGTGCTATTAACTAATTTAGTCGCTAATGCTAAGGCTGGCTCATTCGTCATTACGTTTGACAGATGCCATAATTTTTCACCTTGTGTCTTTAGGGCATTCACAAGGGCAGGATGACAGTGACCTAAGCAATTTACCGCAATACCGCCAGCAAAATCGATAAACTCGTTGCCCTCTTGGTCCCAAACTCGGCTTCCTTCGCCACGAACAGGGATCACGGCAGCAGGCGCATAATTAGGCACCATCACTGCGTCAAACTGGGCACGGTCCAACTTCATATCAACGCTCATTCTTCTTCGTCCTTTGTGTTTGTTTAACGGCGCCTTGCACCGTCAGAGTCCCATAGGTATCTTTATCTAGAGTTAGTGATACTGGGATTGCTTGTGTCTATTAATAACCATTATTAGCGAAAATGTGATCAAAATACCAGTTTTTCACAAACATCAATCCACGCACTTCCATCCAAAGTGCATAAAGATTGCAGTTTAAGAACTATACAAGCGGTTAAGCCCATGGCTTGCAGCATAATTAGTCAGAAAAAAAGTTATTTGCCCCTCATTTTGCTAGCTATTCACTGAATGTGAATAACTACACCATTTTAACGAATCAAGAGTGAAAGTACAAAATGGCCAATTTTCGACCTCACTTCAAGGGCTTCGGGTAATAAATTGAACAGAGGAAACACATGGGGCATGTTAGGGTAAAAGCAGCCCGTTATCTCACCACCACAGGCTTTTATTTGGGCGACTAAACGTTCAGAATCTTGCAATAATAGCTCCCGCGTACCCGCAATCACTAAGATAGGCGGCAGGTCTGCCAAGTTCCCCTGTAAGGGGGAAACTTTTGCCGACATAGGATCGGCCCCCGCAAGATAAGCGCCACGTAAGCGCAGCAATGCCTCTATGGTGAAGAAGGGATCGTCGGCTGCGAGTATCAACTCAGTATCCCCCGTAAGTGCTAAGTCTAACGCGGGCGATAGCAAGATACAGGCGGTCGGTAAAGGCAGGGCTAAACGCTTTAATTCCAGCAACAAGCTCAAGGCTAAATTGCCGCCCGCCGAGTCACCCATGAGGATCAAATTCTCCGTGCCTTTCAGCTCAATTAACCGTCTATAGGCTTCAAGTACATCATCAAATGGCGCGGGGAAAGGATACTCAGGTGCGAGACGATAATCAGGAATATAAGCATCTAATTGACAACGCTGGCAGATATCTGCGACCAGTCTTGCATGGGCATGGGGCGTTTTAAAACAGAAGCCTCCGCCACGGATATAAAACAGACTTCCAAGGCGAGAAGGTTCGTTGAGAAGCACATAATGTAACAAGTTTGAGTGTTGTAAGGGGATGGTAGCGCTGACTAACTTATCCGGCCAAGGGAGCCAACGTCTATCAAGCTCAAGCAACTTTTCACGCACTTGCGCTAAGGGCATTTTGGCCTGTCCACGACTGATGGATGGCCTAGCGACATAGGATAAAATGGTATTTAGTACAGATGCTTGCCAACTTGGCATATCCCTTCCTCTACTTAAACGCCGCAATCATGGCGCTACGTAGCAGACCGAGGATTACAGCAGATCTAACTTCCTATAGTTTTGTGCTTTTAAGCGCAGTACTTCTTGCTCATTTAACTCATAATAATCAAACATTAAGCGCTTTTCTTGGGGATCGATTTGACGCATTTCTTCGAGCAATACCACCTTAGCATAACAGTTTGCCCGCGCGACTAATGCCGACTGAGGCGACAATTCTCGATAGCTTAAGGTTTGGTCTAACTCCTTTAACAACCGAGTTAAGGGACTCGCTTCAAACTTAAGTAACTCTAATAATTGCCAATTAAGTTTAAGGCCATGGCTTAACACTTGTTCAAACACGGCCTTAGCAGGAAACTCAGTGGCAATCACCGCATCATACACTTCCTTATCACGGCTGCTACTGGCTTCTCTTATCCAAGATCCCCATGTTTGGTCGAATAAACGGGCACTTAAACTCAATACAACGGATGTGCCTAACTGATTAAGTAAGGCACTACTATAAACCAAGGCTGAGTCAGTATTATGAAGCTGAGCTAAAGCATTTGCCGCTATGCCACTGACTATGCTGTAGCGCCATAATTTACGGGTAGTCCATAACAACTTAGCATTGCCACTAGGAAGCCAATTTCGCAAACAAAAGTAAGGGATAATAGTGCGAAGGTTTTCGATACCGATGTAATTCATCACTAATTTGATATCAGTGACCCGCACATCTGAGCTCTGAGACCGGCGAGCGCGAAAAGATGGGCTGTTGACCATGTTGGTTAAGTCGCGGCACAACCAATTTAAGCTACTGATCAATGGCCTTAATCGCGTTGCATCGAGATTTTTTGCCAGCAATAATTCCAACAAGAGGATTTGCGACTCATTGATATCTGACTTAGCCAAAACAGATTCAGGGGACGCGAGTTGATGCTCGATGGCGTTAATGACAGTTTCATGCAACTGGCTCGATACGGCTTCAAACACTTCTTTAGCTTTAATTTGTTTCATCAAACGCACCAAAATGGCTTCGCGTTCAACATCTAACTTATTTGCATCGGCCTCTAATTCAAGGTCGAGTTCATCCAAAAGAGTCGGGCTCGCTTTTTGCTTTCCGAGGATCAATTGTTGATAGAGTCTATGTTCTATCTCTATAATTTTGCCGGGTCTTACACCGCCCGCAACCGAAATCGCCACTATAAATCTTTCCTATATCGCTAATGCCCGAGTGACGTCAACACAATCAAACTCTCAAAATCATTACAATTTCAGCACATACACTTAATCTTAGCAATAATGCAAAGTCGCAGAACGCAAACAAAGAGTTATATCGGATATTTCCTAGTCAGTTACCCAATAAAAAGGCCTCGACTAGGAGACCTTTAAAAGAAATCGAACTGAATTATTTAAGTTCTTGTTCAAATAACTTATAGATGCGGCGGTATTCATCTAACCAGCTAGAAGGTTGACGGAAACCATGGGGCTCAACAGGATAAATCGCCATTTCAAAGGTTGGTTTTTCCAGTTCAATGAGGCGCTGTACCATACGCACACTGTCTTGGAAGAAAACGTTGTCGTCCATTACGCCACTCATGATAAGCAGTGGTTTAGTTAATCCTTGGGCATGCTCAATCGGAGAGCTGCGCTCATAGGCGATAGGATCGACATCAGGCGTATTTAAGATATTAGAGGTATAAGGCGCATTATAATGTGCCCAGTCCGCCACAGGACGCAATGCAGCTCCAGCTTGGAACAAGTCCGGCGCGGTAAACAAAGACATAAACGTTAAGAATCCACCGTAAGAGCCACCATAAGTACCGACACGCTTAGTATCGACATGGGTATGAGTCGCCATCCACGTTACGCCATCCTTTAAGTCTTCCACTTCTGGATGACCCATATTGCGATAAATAGCGGTGCGCCAATCTCGGCCGTAACCTTTAGAGCCACGGTAATCCATGTCCATCACAACATAACCTTGTTGAGTCAGCAGGTTGTGGAACATAAACTCGCGAAAATAACCGCTAAAACCATAATCGGCATTCTGCAGATAACCTGCGCCGTGATTGAAAATAACCGCAGGATATTTCTCAGCGCGGGACTTATCATAGCCTTGCGGCAGATAAACTCGAGCGTACACATTGCCAGCACCATGATTTGAAGGTACTGCTACCACTTCTGGCGCTTGCCATGGGTAATTTTTGAAGGCATCACTGGTATAAGACGTCAGCTGCTTTAACTCGCCGCCAATGGGTTGAACATAAAGTTCATTAGGCTGTGTGCGGCGTGAGGCATTGAGTAATAGCTGAGTGCCATCGGGGCTTAAGCTGTAATCTAAGTTGCCATCCCACTGAGTTAATTGCTCATTTTTACCTGTGGCAAGATTCACGCGGTGAACATTATAAATGCCGGGGTGACTCTGATTCGCTTTGTAATAGATGTAATTGGCATCCGGTGACAGCGTAATATCACTCACCACAAACTTGCCTTGGGTTAACGCACGCGGCTTTTCGCCTTGAGCTTTAATATAAAGCTGCGAATAACCGGACTCTTCTGACAAGTAATACAAGGTATCCGTATCCGGTAACCAACCGAATTGGTTGTAGTCGTAATTCACCCATGCATCATCATGTAAACGATGTTCGGTAATAAATTTACCCTTAGCAAGATCGACACTAGCGATCCAGCGATCTTTGTTATCAGTTGCTTCTAGCATCAGGGCTAATTTATTTTCCGACTCATGCCATTGAATCGCACTCTGAGTCCAGCCCCAATCCTGCATCAACTGAATTTTACGTGGCGATTTAGTACTTTGATAAGTTTCGCCTTTCGCTTTAGCATTTTCAGCTTTCACTTTGGCTAGCACATCTTCATCAAAACCAGTAAGGCCCTCGATTGTGATATCGACTTTTTTATGTTGTTTTAAATCAAGCACAACAAAACGTTGCCCTGGTGGCGTATCTTCAGCCACGCGCGCACGCACTGGCACAGGGTCGATATAACCTTCGCTACCTAAGTAATTAGGCATGATGTCGTGTTCGCTGCTACCTGTGTAATTTTTATCTGTAAGCGCAACTAAAATATAGCGGCCATCGGGTGATAAACTCAGCTCTGACACCACTTCGCTATCGCCTAAATACCAAGTGCTGGCGGCGAGCGTTGGATCGTTTTTTTGTAATTCATCTTGGTACTGCGCTTTAGCTTTAGCATTTTCTTGCTGCAGCGCTACATACTGAATCAATCTGTGCTGTTGTTTCGCAATATAAGACGTCGGCTCTTTTACCGCTTCTGGTGCTTTCGCCATTTTAATTTCAGCAAGTTGCTCGACTAAGCCTGAATCTTGATGAATTTGGAAAACATTGTCGCCCTGCCAATAGGCAATATCGCCATTATTGAGATAACGCACACCATCGATGGCGGTGCGCTGGCGAGTCAATTGGCTGATCTTACCCGTGCTTAATTGCTTAACAAAAATGTTGCCTTGATATAG
The DNA here is from genome assembly GCF_025653705.1 of Shewanella sp. SM87. Taxonomy (NCBI): domain Bacteria; kingdom Pseudomonadati; phylum Pseudomonadota; class Gammaproteobacteria; order Alteromonadales; family Shewanellaceae; genus Shewanella; species Shewanella sp. SM87. Next base: position 103,558 of record NZ_JAKKSC010000011.1, on the reverse strand, counting down.
GTAAGCCTTGTGGGACTTAGTGCGATCAAACACGCCAAACTGCTGATCTGCCGCATATAACTTATCGAGAGCTAGCTCGACGGCGCGGCTGTCATTGATGCCTTGCTGATAATAGCTACGCAGAGGTGAAGCACTCGCTTGGCGGGCAAATAGCACGCTTTGGCTATCGTCGCTCCAGTAAGCCTCTTTGGCAAAGATCCCCATCCAATCAGGATTTGCCATAATTTGATTAAGCGTAAGCGCCTGTGAAACTTGTGGCGGTTGGGCTAAGGGAACTTGGAATGCTGGCGGAGCTATTACGGGAGTTGCAGTTTCAGTCGATGTCGCTGCGCACCCTGCCAATACGGCAACCGCTAACGCACTAAAACCCAAATTTCGCATTACGCTTCTCATTTATCCTTCCTTTTATTGTTATCGCAATGGCTAAATGACCCAGTCTACTTATCTGCTGGTTTCGCCTATTCGCGTAGTTTTGCGGCAGTTATAGCATAGTTAATCGCTAAACTTGCTTAAAAGAAGGATAAATCTTGTAACAGAAATTGATAGTGTGGAGAGTTTTTAAGGCGAGGAAATTATACGGGCACAGCCGGTTGCGCTAAAAAATTGGCTAACAGTTCGAGACCTTGCTCGGTGAGAATTGATTCGGGATGAAATTGCACCCCATAAAGCGGTAAGTCTTGATGGCTCATGGCCATGATTTCTCGGCCGTGAATTGCATCGTCAAACCAAGCATCGAGTACAAAACCTTCAGGCACAGCATCAACCAGTAACGAGTGATAACGTGTCACGGTTAAAGGCTGATTTAATCCCTTAAATAACCGCTGGCCAGTGTGCGTAATGGCACTGACCTTGCCATGCATTACCCGTTCGGCACGCACTACATTGGAACCAAAAACCTGTGCCATCGCCTGATGCCCTAAACAGACACCTAAGATTGGCATGCGCGCAGCAAAATGTTCAATCGCCGCGAGGGAGATCCCCGCCTCATTAGGTGTGCAAGGTCCGGGCGAAATCACCAGATGAGTCGGCGCAAGCGCCTCTATGTCGGCTAGGCTAATTTCGTCATTACGCTTAACCACTATCTCTTGCCCTAGCTGCTGAAAATACTGCACTAAGTTAAAGGTGAAAGAGTCGTAATTATCGATTATTAGCAACATACAAGATCCATTGGTCTAAATGGGTAAAGGTAACGCATATCTAACGGATGAATGCGGGCGCAAATGCTATCACACCTTGTACTTAAGGTTTAACCAATTGTGGGGATTAAAATACAGCGACAAAAAAGCCAGTCATTAGACTGGCTTAGTTTTTAAACGACTTGGGCATTTCACCACAGTTATTTAACCACAGTTAAATGACTGCGACGCTTAGGAGGCTCATCTGTCGGTTCAAACGCTTTATCTGTTGTTTCAACAACAGATAAAGATGAATCGACTTCATCGTCCATCAGGTAAGCATCTTCGATATCGAAGACAGTGCCAGCACCGTTTTCACGGGCATAAATAGCGACAATCGCCGCCATTGGCAACATCACCTGCTGAGGAACACCACCAAAACGCGCATTGAACTCCACACACTCATTGCTAATTTGCAAATTGCCCACTGCGCCAGCAGCAATATTCAACACTATCTGGCCATCCTTCACGTATTGCTGCGGTACTTGAGTGCCTTCAACAAAAGCATCAACCACAACGTGAGGAGTCAATTGGTTGTCCATCAACCAATCATAGTAAGCCCTTAGTAAATAAGGACGATTTGGAGTCAAAGGTTTCATTACATACCCATACGCATTTCGCGTTCGGCTTCAGTTAAAGAAGCTTTAAACGATTCACGCTCAAAAATACGTGTCATATACGCTTTGATATCTTTAGCTACACGGCTATCTAGCTCAATACCTAATACAGGTAAGCGCCACAACAATGGGCCAAGGTAGCAATCCGCTAGACCAAATTCTTCGCTCATGAAGTAAGGCACTTCACCGAAGATAGGCGCAATTGCGATCAGGCTTTCAGTCAACTCTTTACGAGCCGCTTCAACACGATCACCTTTACGGATACGGTCAACGAGCGAATACCAGTCAGTATCGATGCGATGCATCATCAAACGGCTTTGGCCGCGAGACACAGGATAAACTGGCATCAAAGGCGGATGAGGAAAACGCTCATCCAAATATTCCATGATAATGCGTGATTCGTATAAAACGAGTTCACGGTCTACCAAAGTGGGCACTGAGTTATATGGATTTACTTCGAGCAAATCCTCAGGCATTTCGTTAGGGTCGACCTGTAAAACATCAACAGTAACCCCTTTCTCAGCTAACACGATACGTACTTGATGGCTATACAGATCATCAGCACCTGAAAACAGTGTCATGATAGAGCGTTTGTTGGCAGCAACAGCCATTGATACCCTCCAGAATCGAAATAAAACAAAAGTAAACGAGGGGCAAAGCCCCCCGTTTACACTATGCGGATATTACATTTTACCCGTTATTGGTGCCTAGTGTACATCTTTCCAATACTCTTTCTTCAAGAGGTAGGCCACAATAAAGAATATAAATAGGAATCCGAGTACCCACCAGCCCATAGCTTGACGCTCTAGCTTAACAGGTTCAGCCGAATAAACTAAGAAGCCTGTGATATCACGTACTGCTTGGTCGTATTCTTCCGCATTCAATTTACCGCCAGTCACCACAATAGTGCCATCTTCTTGTTTAACTGGTGTGCCTTGTAACTCTTCGAGTACATGTGGCATACCAACAGATGGGAATACTGTGTTATTCACACCAAATGGGCGACTTGGATCTTTATAGAAGCCTTTCAGATAGGAATAAACCCAATCTTCACCACGCACACGAGCAACTAAAGTTAAGTCTGGCGGTGTAGCACCAAACCATTTAGCAGCATCTTTAGGTGGAATAGCGTTTTGCATCAACTCACCAATTTTAGCATCGGTGAACATATACTTATTACGCATATCATCCGCAGAGATACCGATATCGGTCGCTACACGTTCATAACGTTGATACTGAGTGCTGTGGCAACCAGAACAGTAATGTTGGAACAGGTCCACACCACGCTCTAAAGAAGCTTTATCATGCAGATCAACATTGGCATCTTCTAAATGAATTTTATGTCCGCTCGCGGCCATAGCCAACGTCGGCAACAAGGTAACTAATGCAATCAATAATTTTTTCATTAGTGTGTCAACCTCGCTGGAACAGGTTTAGTTTTTTCATTCTTGCTGTATACCCACAGCGCCACAAAGAAACCAAAGTAAGTGAAAGTAAACACCTGTGCAACTATCGTCAGCGTCGGTGTGGCAGGCACTACCCCTAAATAACCCAATACTATGAAAGATATAGCAAATTGGGCAATATTCAGCTTATGTAGCGTACTACGGTAGCGAACTGACTTCACTTTACAGCGATCTAACCAAGGCAATACGAACAGCACTGCAATCGACAGACCCATCATTATCACGCCACCCAATTTATCAGGCACAGCACGTAAAATGGCGTAAAAAGGAGTAAAGTACCAAACGGGTGCAATGTGTTCAGGAGTCTTCATCGAGTTAGCCGCTTCAAAGTTTGGCTTTTCAAGGAAGTAACCACCGCCTTCAGGAATAAAGAACAACACATAGCAGAACACTATCAGGAAGCCCGCGACGCCCATGATGTCTTTTACAGTGTAATATGGGTGGAATGGAATACCGTCAACTGGCCAGCCATTTTCGTCTTTGTTCTTCTTGATTTCGATACCGTCAGGGTTGTTAGAACCCACTTCATGCAGCGCAATTAAGTGTAAAAACACGAGTACGACTAATACTAGCGGCAGAGCAATAACGTGCAGCGCAAAGAAACGGTTCAGCGTTGCGCCAGAGATCACGTAGTCACCACGGATCCACAGGGTTAAGTCGTCACCAATAACTGGAATTGCACCGAACAGAGAGATAATTACCTGCGCGCCCCAATATGACATTTGACCCCATGGCAGCAAATAACCCATAAAGGCTTCGGCCATCAACACGAGGAAAATTAACATACCGAACAGCCACAGTAGTTCTCTAGGCTTCTGATATGAACCGTAAATTAAACCACGGAACATGTGCAGATAAATCACCACGAAAAAGGCTGAAGCCCCAGTTGAGTGCATATAACGCAGCAACCAACCGTATTCAACATCACGCATTATGTATTCAACAGAGGCAAATGCACCTTCTGCTGTTGGTACATAGTTCATCGTCAACCAGATACCTGTCAGTAATTGGTTAACCAATACCAACATCGCTAGCGAACCGAAAAAATACCAAAAGTTAAAGTTAGTTGGCGTAGCGTACTGGCCCACATGACGGTTATAAGTCGCCGTCATTGGGATACGCGCATCAATCCAATTAATTAAATTCTTAACCATTACGCCACTCCTTTATCTACACCGATAATCACGGTGCCATCATCAACGTATTGATGTGGAGGGATAACTAGGTTCAATGGAGCAGGTACGCCTTGGAAAACGCGACCAGCCATATCGAACTTAGAGCCATGACATGGACAGAAGAAACCAGAAGTGACACCTTCAACTTGCTCACCAAATGAATCTGGCAAATAAGTAGGTGAACATCCGAGGTGGGTACAAATACCGACAGCAATAAAATACTCTGGCTTGATTGAGCGCAAAGGATTTGTTGCATAATCAGGCTGCTGCATCTCAGCAGAAGCAGGATCTCTTAACTTATCATCATGTGTTGGCAGTTCATTGATCACAGCATCTGTGCGACGGACAACCCATACAGGTTTTCCACGCCACTCAACACGGATCAGCTGACCTGGCTCTACTTTACTGATATTTACTTCGACCGGTGCACCTGCAGCTTTCGCTTTGGCACTCGGATTCCATGACTTGATGAAAGGAACCGCTACAGCGACGGCACCAGCACCACCTACTACGGCGGTTGCGGCTGTCAGGAATCTGCGACGTCCGGTATCGACTGGCGCATTGCTCATCCACTTATCTCCCAGAGGGTGTTGGAATTTTTATATTTCAAAGACTTTCAGCCCTTAGTCATCACTAGGGTCAAAAATCGAAGTTTGAAGCGGGGCTCATTATAGCTAAAAATTAGAAGCAGATCATAGTGAAAACACGCAAGTAAGTTAGGGAGATTGCGTGTTTTTTAAAAAAAGCCTAAAAAAGACCCAACTATTAACCCATTTTAATTCATTTGGATCATATTTTAAGCTTCTTGTCTGTGACATCGGCATAAAGCATGCATCGCTAATATAAATTAGCCCTGACTTTTCAATCTAAGTTAACAATCGCCAGATAAAAAAATAGGCCCTGAATAACAGGACCTATTAAATCAATACTTTTAATGTATTACTTCTTAGGTGCAGTGCTCTTCATATACTTGAAGAACTCGCTATCAGGCTCTAACACCATAATATCGGACTTGCCTGAGAAACTGGCTCGATAAGCCTCTAAGCTACGAACAAAACCGAAGAACTCAGCATCTTTGTTGTAAGCATCAGAATATATCTTCGCTGCTAACGCATCTCCTTCACCTCGAATGGTTAAGGCTTTACGTTCAGCTTCGGCAATCTTCACCGTCACATTGGCATCTATCGTTGCACGAATGATTTCAGACTGTTCTTTACCTTGCGCTCTATGCTCTTTTGCCACAGCTTGACGCTCTGCACGCATACGCTGGTAAATACTGTTACTGACGTTAGCCGGTAGATTGATTTGCTTTACACGCACATCAACAACTTCAATACCTAAGTCTTTTGCACTTTCTGAGGCATTGGATAACGCATCATTCTGCAGTTCATCACGCTTACCAGAAACAATCTCTCTGATAGTGCGACGACCAAACTCTGTGCGTAAATCGTTGTTGATCTTACGTTGTAATAGCGATTCTGCATTCGACTTAATACCACCGTTTGTAGACAGGTAATATTTTTCGAAATCCATAATGCGCCACTTCACATAGGAATCGACCATAAGGTCTTTCTTCTCTGAAGTAACAAAACGATCAGCTGCACCATCGAGTGTTTGAATACGGGCATCGAGTAATTTTACTTTATCGATCACAGGCACTTTCATGTGCAGGCCTGGGCCGTAGACGCGGGTGACTTGCTTACCGTCAACGTCGTCTTTTAAAATTTCACCGAAACGCGCCACAATTGCGCGCTCGCCTTCATTCACCACCATTAAAGATGACAAACCAATACCTAAGAGCACGGCGATAAGAATAACGCTTAATCTACCCATGGATTACTCCCTCCCTTGGCGAGTACGATCATCGCGGGATGGACGTCCACTCAAAGGCTCATTCGCGCGAGTCGTTGATACAGATGAAGAATTAACATTTTGCTGTGGCTTAGCTTCCAGCTCATTTGTCGCAGGCTTCTGCTGAATTAACTTATCTAGCGGTAGGTACATTAAGTTGCCGTTGTTCTTAGCATCAATCAGCACTTTATTCGTATCTGTCATCACTTGCTGCATTGTATCAAGATACAAACGCTTCCGAGTCACTTCAGGCGCAGCTTGATACTCTGGTAATAACAACTCAAAACGAGCCACTTTACCGCGAGCTTCTAAGACTTCACGCTCTTTGTAAGCATTCGCTTGTTGCGCCATACGTTCAACTTCACCACGAGCTTTTGGTTCAATTTCACGGGCATAAGCTTCAGCTTCACGAATAAAACGTTGTTCATCTTCTTGGGCAGAAATCGCATCATCGAAGGCGTCTTTCACTTCTTCTGGCGGACGTGCCGGTAAGAAGTTAACGTCAACAACAGCAAGACCCAATTTGTACGGTTCAAGAATGCGCTCTAACTCTTTCCACGTATCGCGACGAATAGCATCACGGCCAGTAGTCAGAATATCATCCATCTTGTTATGTCCAATGACATAACGCAGTGCACTGTCAGTCGCTTCACGCAAACTGGCGTTCGCATCGACGGCACTAAATAGATATGAGTAAGCATCTAAAATACGATACTGAACATCAAGCTCAACTTTCACGACGTTTTCATCGGATGTCAGCATGCTACCAGACGCAGGAATAGAGCGAACCGATTGAATGTCGACGGGATAAATTTGGTCGATAAATGTGGCTTTCCAATGAAGTCCAGGACCAATTTCGCCAGCGTGTTTACCAAATCGCAGTGCCACACCACGCTCAGCTTCTTTAATTGTATAAAAACCCGAAAGTCCCCAAACAACTACAGCAACAGCAAGAATGATGATTAGGCTAAACGAACTAAAAGACTGGCCTGAGCCATTTCCTTTGCCGCCAAAGCGCTTTGAAAGATTACGAAAAACCTCGTCAAGGTCCGGTGGTCCTTTGTCGTTACCACCTTTATTTCCCCAAGGATCATTACCCTTGTTACCGGGCTCGTTCCAAGCCATTTAGCACTCCATAAGTGGATGAAATAAATTAGATTATTAACAAACAACTTCATCTATCGAATCTTCGAAGATGAAGGTTTCTAACTCACCCTGACTCTGTTTTGTTAATCGGCGCCAATCGGCGTCCGATAAACGAACAGACAAAATACAGTTCCCCAGATCGTCGTACTCTTTCTGCTGTATCGCATCCAGTCGATAAAACTGGCCAAGATAATGTCCAGCAGTTGCCGGAATTCTAAGTGTTAGCTCTTTAATCACCTCACCAATAAGCTCAGTGATGGCTTTCAATAGCAAATCAAATCCTAAACGCTTCTGTGCTGAAACCCAAACTCGAACGGGTTTGCCTATGTCGTTATATTCAATTCTTGGCGTCACATCTTCGAGTAAATCGATTTTGTTACAGACCACGAGTTGCATGACTTCATCGGCTTGGATGTCTTTCAGTACAGATTGAACCTGATCAAAATTATCCGCCATGTTTTCATCTGCACAATCAACTATGTGTAGTAATAACTCAGCTTGCCTTGTCTCTTGTAAGGTTGCCTTAAATGCAGCAACGAGATCATGGGGCAAATGACGAATGAACCCTACAGTATCCGCTAATATCACGGCACCATCAGGTAAATCTAACTTTCTTAGCGTAGGATCGAGTGTGGCAAATAGCTGATCTGCAGCATAAACATCAGATGATGTTAGGGCATTAAACAGCGTTGATTTACCCGCGTTAGTGTAGCCGACTAGTGAAACTGTCGACAAATCACTACGCTTACGTGCACGTCGACTCTGTTCACGTTGCTTATCAACTCGCTCTAAGCGTTTGTTGATATTTTTAATCCGTCCTCTGAGCAAACGTCTATCGGTTTCGAGCTGGGTTTCCCCTGGACCACGTAAACCAATACCGCCCTTTTGCCTTTCAAGATGCGTCCAACCACGGATCAGGCGAGTCGACATATGGCGCAATTGCGCTAGCTCCACCTGTAACTTACCTTCGTGAGTTCGCGCTCTTTGGGCAAAAATATCGAGAATAAGTGTCGTACGGTCGAGCACACGACACTGACACACTTGCTCAAGATTACGCTCTTGGGCTGGACTCAATGCATGATTAAAAATCACCACATTGGCTTCAGTCGCCGCCACTAATGCAGCTAACTCTTCGGCTTTACCAGAACCCACAAAAAATTTGCGATCCGGTGAACGTCGACTTCCAGTAATCACCCCGACTGATCTTGCCCCAGCTGATTCTACTAATAGCTGCAGCTCGACTAAATCTTCTCGGCGTTCCTCATCGGAAAAGTCGATATGGACAAGAACCGCAGTTTCTCCCGCCTCATAACGATCAAACAAGAAGCAAACTCCTCAGATAATACTTATTCGCCACTAGGCGCATCATCTTGAACACCATATCCGCCTTGGGCATTTTGGTGACCAGTAACGTTGAATGGGCGTGCTGGCACAACAGTAGAAATAGCGTGTTTATAAACCATTTGGCTCACTGTATTTTTCAACAGAATGACAAATTGATCAAACGACTCTACCTGTCCTTGGAGTTTAATGCCGTTAACCAAGTAAATTGATACAGGAACGCGCTCGCGACGCAATGCGTTCAAAAATGGGTCTTGTAAAGATTGCCCCTTAGCCATTTTATTATTTCCTTTTTAATTTATATAAAATAAATCGATATCAGTGATAGTTTTTTGTTTAGTTTTAGTATTATACAGCAAGGGCTAATAAGCTAGCGGCATTGACGCATAAGTATAACTAAATTCCCCTCAGCACCACTTTCAAGCCAATTCAACTCTGGCCAACTCCGCAACCATGTTAATTGACGCTTAGCCAATTGCCTAGTAGCAGCAACCGCTTTTTCGACCATAGTATCATAGTCAAACTCACCATCTAGGTATTGCCAGCACTGTCGATAACCGACACAACGCATTGAAGGCAAGTCTAAATGCAAGTCTCCACGGGCTTTTAGCTCTGTGACTTCCTCAATAAAGCCCTGTTTGAGCATAAGCGCAAAACGTTGCGCTATTAAGTCATGTAACACTTTGCGTTCGCGCGGTGCAATAGCAAACTGCACTACGTCATAGGGCAAGGGAGCTGACTTGGTCTGAGTCAACTCAGTCATGCTCTTGCCGCTTATTCTATAGACTTCTAGCGCTCTTGAAAGTCTTTGTGGATCATTAGGATGAATTCTTTCTGCCGACACGCGATCTATCTCCCTTAATTGGTCATGCAGTGCTTCCCATCCCTTTTCATCCGCCTCCGCTTGGATCTCGGCCCTAATGGCGTCGTCCGCACTCGGCAAAGGTGACAAACCTTCGAGTAACGCTTTGAAATACATCATGGTTCCGCCAACTAATACTGGCGTTTTCCCCATGCTGACAATCTCTTCTATCTGGGCTATTGCATCGGCTCTAAAGTCGGCTACCGAATAACTTTCACTGGGATCACGAATATCAATTAATCTGTGCGGCCCGCGAGCCAGTTCGTCTGCTGAAGGCTTAGCACTGCCAATGTCCATACCACGATAAATTAATGCCGAATCGACCGAAATGATTTCACAGTTATGCTTTTCGGCCAATTCTAATGCTAAAGCTGTCTTACCTGAGGCCGTTGGCCCCATCAAAAATAACACTTTAGGCTGTAATTCTTTATTCACTTGCTTGCTCTTCTAGCCACGATTGCCAAGGTAAGAATATCGCTTTGTTGGCAATAAGCTGTTTTTTCTCTTCAGCTAACTGCGAAAATGCTGCCCAGACTTCTGGTGCCGAAACGAATCCCGTTAAACTGTGTTTTGCCAACCAAAACGCCAATGCGCTCGGCGCAGGTGTTTCAAAACGTAGTGATTGTAGCCATTCAGGGATCACTTTGGCTAACTGGCTCTCTCTGATATATGGGGGCACTTTTTTAATAATCAACTGCTGGTAACGAATTGTTAGTTCTAAACCTAATTGGCGGATCAGCGTGTCGTGTTCAGTGAGCACAGCCTGCCAATCCGCATCAGCCGCGACAGACACTGGCATCAATAAAGGCTGACCAATTAACCCAGTCGCTAGCTTAGCTTCAATCTCTTGACATCGCGTCGCCAATGCTACTGATTTTATTGATAATAGACTGAGTTTATCTTCCGACGTCATCACCCAATATTGCCCATCTAATATCAATGGCATAGGTAACACAGACTGATAATCTTGATCTTTTACACTGTAAGAAGGGGTTTGCAGTAAAGCACCATAACTTGCTATTGCCGCCTTTGACGGTAATTCAGTACGTTGCCGAGATTCACCTGCAGAATAACTGCCACGGCTGCTGTCTCTTGGTGTTGTCATGCTGCCAAAAGCATTCGTTTGAGTGCCAAAACTGGCGCCTTCTCGTCCTGCACCTACATACTTTACTTGAACGGCAGGGGCAACTGAATCTTGAGCAGACTCAAGTGTATCAGCTTGCGTATTAACTTGAGCTGAATCAGCGCCAAATACAAAAGGGGCTGAGATTTCAGTGGCGCTTATCGGGGCATCCACAAACACATCTTCAACCTCACCCAAAGAGCTTGAGTGAACGAAGTTGAGCTCTCCTGCTTCTTCCAGCGCCGATTGCAATGCTTGCAGAATATAATCATGCACATAGCGACTCTGATGGAATCGCACCTCATGCTTAGCGGGATGCACGTTAACATCCACTTGATGGGGATCGATATCCAACATCAGCACGTAGCTGGGTTGTTCAAGTTCTGCTTTTTGGGCAAAGGCTTGACGCACTGCATGATTGACCAAGCGATCACGGATAAGGCGTCCATTGACATAAAAGTAATGGGTATCGCTGATAACCGGTGACCAAGGTGACTGCAAATAGCCACTGAGGCGCAAATCATCGTGTTGGCATTCAATCTTAAGCGCTTGCTCGGCAAATGGACGGCCACACACTTGCGTTAAACGCTGTAAATACTGGGCTTCATTCATGGCAGGACGATAATTACGTACTATCTTACCGTTATGCGTCAGCGTGAAATGGATATCCCCACGCACTAATGCAATGCGCTTTAACCATTCATCGATATGGGTAAATTCGGTTTTGTCACTCTTTAAAAAGCGTCTACGAGCCGGTGTATTAAAGAATAAATCCACCACTTCAATCGTCGAACCTACTGGATGCGCGGCGGGCATCACTTTAACTGCCATGTCGGCACCTTCAGCATTGGCTTGCCATGCTTCGGTTTGCTCAGCCGTGCGTGACGTTAAAGTTAAACGTGAGACTGAGCTGATACTGGCTAGCGCTTCACCACGGAAACCAAAACTAAGGATAGCTTCGAGATCGTCTAAAGTGTGCAGCTTTGAGGTCGCATGGCGCGATAAGGCCAGAGCGAGTTCATCTTTAGGTATACCAGAGCCGTTATCGCGAATTTTAATCAGCTTGCTGCCGCCTTTGTCGATTTCAATATCGACTCGGCTCGCTCCTGCGTCGAGGCTATTCTCGACCAATTCTTTGACTACGGAAGCGGGTCTCTCAACCACTTCCCCCGCCGCAATTTGGTTGGCTAATTGCGGAGGCAGGATCTGAATGCCCATCATGCTTTCCTATTTAACTCTGGGGTATGACTAGCGTTTGCCCTAACTGCACCACATCGGACTTCATTCCATTCGCTTGTTTGATGCTGGACATAGGCACACTATAACGTTGCGCGATTGCAGATAAAGATTCCCCGCGACGGACCTTATGTTTAACCTTTGTCGATACTGCATCACCAACATAGGCTGTAGGCGTTCTTTCAGTTGAGGTTCTTTCAGTTGAGGTTCTTTCAGTTGAGGTTCTTTCTGCTGATGCTTTTGCTGTGGTTTTGGCTGGCTTAGCACTGCTAGAGCTTCCTCCCCTTCTTTGGGCAAGCAAAGTATCCGCTGGCGGATTGTTGTGATAGTAACGGCTCACACCCTTATAAATAGCATTGGCAATGCTCTCTTGATGACGACTACTCGACAGTAAACGCTCTTCTTTAGGGTTTGAAATAAAGCCCGTTTCAACCAAGATGGAAGGAATATCCGGTGACTTCAGCACAGCTAAACTGGCGGACTCAGGGCGACTTTTATGCAATTGAGTCACGCCACCTAAATCTTTTAAAATATCCCCCGCAACAGAATGGCCAATTGCCATCGAACTGTTCATTGACATATCGAGCAGCGTCATAGCCAAATACTGTTCATTATCCGTGTTTTGGATAATTTCCCCCGCACCGCCCAGCAACTCAGAATGCTTCTCTTTTTGTTCTAACCAACGACCAATTTCACTATTAGCACGACGCATTGATAGCACCCATACGGAGGCGCCACGTGGATTGGGCGAGGTAAAGGCATCCGCATGGATAGAAATCAGCAGATCGGCCTTACTGTTGCGCGCCAGTTCAGAGCGTTTATTTAAATTCACAAAATAATCACCAGTACGGATCATCACAGCACGCATGCCTGGCGTGTCATTGATTTTGCTGGAAACACGTCTGGCGATTTCTAGGGCGACCTTTTTTTCATAAACACCAGAAGGACCAATGGAGCCAGGATCGTCGCCACCATGACCCGCATCAATAGCAATGACAATATCGCGGGATGATTGCGCCGCTTGGGTGACAGTTTTAACGGGTGTAGATGACACGATAGCCGTTGCAGTAGTTAACGTTTTATCTTCTAAATCAACCACTAGACGATTGCCATAGGGCGCAGTAACAGGCAAAGAAAACAAGCTTGCATTCAACGGTTTTACGAGATCGATCACTAAACGCAAATCACCTTTAGTCGGTGACTTACTGACCCGCACGCCCTTAACCAACTTACTGTTGTTTTCAAGATTTTTAAGCACAACTTTAGCAGTGGTCTTTTTTAAATCCACCACTAAACGATTAGGGCCATCTAAAGAGAAATAGGTGTAATCAGGCACTCCACTCAAGTCAAACACGATTCGAGTTGACTCAGGCGCGGCCCAAATACGTACGCTTTCTAACTGATTAGCAGCATGGGCCGCCACAGAGAAAAAAGAACATAAAGAAAGAATAATAATTTGAAAATACGGGTTATTTTTTATCATTTTAGTTTTTATTTTATCGCTTTTAATAACTTTTCACCTGGCTCAGACAAGGCCTCTATGCGTATTTCTCGCCCACTATTTTGATAACTTAAATGCATATGGACATCGGCAGCGGGCAGTAAACCCTCTCCCTTATCTGGCCATTCAACAATGCACAGACTCTTATCCGTAAAGTAATCGCGGATCCCCATAAACTCGAGTTCTTCTGGATCGTTTAAACGATACAAATCAAAATGATAAACTTCGACACCTTCTAATTCATAAGGTTCAACTAAAGTGTAAGTCGGGCTTTTAACGGCACCTTTATGGCCCAATCCCTGAATTAAGCCACGACTCAGCGTCGTTTTACCGGCTCCTAAATCACCCGTAAGATACAGAGTCAAAGGCGCTTGGACATGGCGGGCTAATTTTTGCCCAACCGCAATAGTGTCGTCTTCGTTGTCTAAGAAAAAAGTTAACTCTGTCATATCCGCTTATATCACTGCTGTTATTGATGGAGAAGCGACTCAATCCTAAAAAGGCACAGGGCACATAACAAAGTCCAGCCCCGCTTGAGTCTCACATTCCGTCTAGAGTAAATCACTATTCACTAATTGGCGAATAAAAGGCATTAAATCGCTCGCTAACATGCCACGTTCTCCCTGTATTGCTGCAAGATCAGCGGCGCAACCATGTACGACTACGCCAAGCACCGTTGCCTGCATATTATCCATTCCCTGAGCCATGAGCGCGCCTATAATACCAGATAACACATCGCCACACCCACCACTGGCAAGCCCAGGGTTGCCGACTGGTGCCACAACCATTTGCTGACCATCAAAAATGACCGTTCCTGCGCCCTTTAGTAATACAACACCGCCGTACTTTTGCTGTATAGCGCGAACAGCGGCAAATCTGTCCTGTTCAATATCGACCACGGTACAACCAAGTAAACGCGCCGCCTCACCCGGATGTGGTGTTAATACCCAATTCGTTTGGCGCCTTGGTTCGTTACTGAGCAGATTCAATGCATCGGCATCTAAAACACAAGGCTTATCGCTCAAGCCCACGGCTTTAAACAAATTATACCCCCAGTCATGCTTACCTAAACCAGGGCCAAGCACGATAACCTGCGCCCAACCAAGGCGCAGATACACTTCCATATCGACTAAATCACAACCCCAAAACATCAGTTCAGGACGGGAGACATTCACCGTCAGTTGATGCTCAGGTCGACTGATCACAGTGACTAATCCCGCGCCTGCACGTAGGCAAGCTTCACTTGCCAGTCTCACAGCCCCAGCCATGCCCATATCACCGCCGATGACAGTGACTTTCCCCGATTGGCCTTTATGGCTATCCCGTGCTCGGGCGGCAAAATAGTCCTTAAGAGTCTCTCTTCCTACTCTTTGTGCGCTCGCTTCAGCAAAGAAAGGCGTTAATCCTAAATCTGCAAATTCAAGCTCGCCACTGTAATGCCGCGCCTTACCCGTTAACACACCTTGCTTTACACCACCAAAACATAAGGTGATATCCGCCATCACAGCAACACCTGTTACAGCGCCTGTATCGGCAATGACTCCAGAGGGTAAATCAAGACTCAATACCCAAGCCGAATTGTCATTGATGGCACGGATATATTTAGCCATATCGTCGCGTACAGCATCACGTACCCCAGTACCTAACAGACCATCGACTATGATTTTCGCTGCGAGAATAGGTTCAACCTCTAACGGCAGTAATTTTCCACCTTCAGCAAGATAATGGGTCAATGCTTGCTGACACTCAGGCGTGCCTGCCGCTGACGTCATCATCACAGAAACGTCCATACCACTGGCACGGGCTAGACGGGCGCACACTAAAGCATCGGCACCATTGTTACCGCTGCCAGCAAGGATTAACACAGGTAAGACTTTGGAGCTATGTTTCGCTAAACACTCAAAAGCCGCCGCGCCAGCACGCTCGACCAATTCATAGAGACTAGATACTCCCTGAGACACTGCACTCAGTTCCGCTTCGCGAACTTGTGTTTGGGTGTATAGAGCTTTGGGAAATTGCGATAGATCTTGTGCCATGAAGGATCTCCTTAGACACCAATGACTCCATTTCACAATGAGTAATCTCACCATAGAAGTCTTGGCAGAATTGAGCAAGGCCAATAAAAATCAGCCAATAGATCAAGAAAGTAGCAAAAAAAGCAGCGAGAAATTATGACGTAAATCAGTTCAGGCGCAGAAACCCGCCCAAATGGAGCAAAGTAGAGTAAAAGTTGCCGATACAAAGTCGACATAAAAACCAAAGCCAGCACTGGGCTGGCTTTGAGAATCGATAAGAAATGACGATTTAGATATCGTCCATCCGAATCGTACTATGGACTAAACGTTGCTGCTGAGTTTTCTCTACTCGGATCAAATTGGCTAACGCATTGCGCGCATCTTCCGCCGTGGTTGAGTTAACTGTTTTTTCTAACAAACCAATCAGACGATTCTCTAGGTCTAAATGTAAGTTGAGCACATCATCTTCATTCATGTTTGCGGGCAACATAGTATCTTGGCAACGCTTAGTAAAGTCTTCAAAAGTGAAGTCTTTATACCAAGTATCAAGAATACGATGTGGTGCTTCATCCATATAATCACGCAGTTTTTCTGCCATGGTTTTTTGGTGTGATTCAAAATACTCCAACATCATTTTCACACGAGCCGAGTCAGCTTGATTGTTGAGTCGGCCATAGAGTTGCGCCATATCTAAGCGGCAATTTGCCACATACTCGAGTAGATCACGTAATTGTTGAATACGCATATAATGCACTCCATTGTCAGGCCAACTACTTGGCGCTATTAATTTTGTCTAATTCCATTATGTGAGTAAAAGCGTTACGAATATTTGAACAAGGTCATAATTTAACTTTCACGCAGCTATCTAATTTAGGAAAACTTGAAGAAACACGCTATAGATCACGCATCTTAATCCTATCACACTGTTTTGTATAAAAGAGAAAAGCCAAAAGAGATCTCAACGCACTTTTCCCAAAGGGTATTCGTAAGTCTTTGGTTGTGCATGGTGAATCTGAGATAGAGTGCTTGAAGTAGATGGCAGTAAATCAAGACAAATATAGATGAGCCAATTGAGGGAATGACACGAAAAAGTCGCTGTTGGGGGGGGTTAACGGAAGTACAGCGAAATAATTTTGATAGGGAGAGGTTCGAGCAATGATCTATGCCTTAGTCAACGGCTAAGCATTGTAAGTGATAGCAATATGAGCAACACGATTGAAATGATGTTGGATAAAATAGTTTTGGAGGGATTTATCGAAATTGGAGCGACATGATTTTGATCAAGAGCGGTTCGAACCGATGACCTATACCTTGGCAAAAAAGAAGGTATAGCCATATCAAGTCCGCAACTGAGCTAATGTCAATTGAGTAATGTGATAATGGAAGATTCAGGGAATTGGAGCGACATAATTTTGATCAAGAGCAGTTCGAACCGATGACCTATACCTTGACTAATTTAACTATCGCAAAGGTATCGCCATATCAAAAATCACAACTGAGCTAATGTCAATTGAGTAATCTGATAGTGGAATATTTAGGAAATTGGAGCGACATATCGGGTTCGAACCGATGACCTATACCTTGGCAAGGTATCGCTCTACCAACTGAGCTAATGTCGCATAATCTGTATTAATGATTTGGTAAATCACTAAGTTTTAATTTGGAGCGACATATCGGGTTCGAACCGATGACCTATACCTTGGCAAGGTATCGCTCTACCAACTGAGCTAATGTCGCATAATCTGTATTAATGATTTGGYAAATCACTAAATTTTAATTTGGAGCGACATATCGGGTTCGAACCGATGACCTATACCTTGGCAAGGTATCGCTCTACCAACTGAGCTAATGTCGCTTTTTGCATCGCTGCTACATTTGCCTTCAACATTAAAAAAGGTATCGCCTTTAACCTTTATCAACTGAGCTAATGTCGCATTCAATCTAAATGACCGCACATCTCTGTTCGCATCAAAAAGTTGAGGCCGCATTATATGAAAAATTCATGCGGCTGCAACCCCTTCTTTCATATTTATCTACTGATCGGTCAAATTTTAAATACTTTGCTGCGATAATACTGCAATTCAGCAATCGACTCTTGGATATCCTGCAAGGCTTGGTGAGTATTTTGCTTCTTAAAACCGTCCATCGTTTCTGGACTCCAACGCTTCACTAGCTCCTTAATCGTACTGACATCCACATTGCGGTAGTGGAAATAATCTTCCAGCTCGCGCATATAACGATTTAAAAAGCGTCTATCTTGACCAATGCTGTTACCACACATTGGAGAAGCACCCTTAGGAACATACTGTTCTAAGAAGGCAATCGTCTTAGCCACGGCTTGCGCTTCGGTTTCTTGGCTAGCACGAACGCGATCAATCAACCCAGACTCACCATGATGCTTTTGATTCCAATCGTCCATGGCGGCCAGCACATCATCTGACTGATGAATCGCGATAACCGGACCTTGACCGATAATATTGAGTTCTTGATCTGTCACTAAAGTGGCAATTTCAATGATCCTGTCGACGTCGGGCTCTAACCCTGTCATTTCCAAATCGATCCAAATGAGATTATTTACATCTGCCGTCATAAATCAGCCTTATCGTGTCAGTTAGCCTAAATTCAGGCTTTTTTATTCAAGAGCGTGTATCATACTGCTTTTTTCCAACACAAAAAATCACCTAATTGACGAAGACGAATCAGTGAGTAAAAAGAAACCCCTAAGCCAAGGTCAATTACGCCGTATGCGCGCTAATCACGAGAAGCGACTCAATCGTGATAGTGGCGATAAAAATACGCCAGAGTTACAGGATAGTTCATTGGGGCAAGAACAGCCCGGTACTGTGATTTCACGTTTTGGCCAACATGCCGACATAGAAACTGAAAGCGGCCAAATTGTGCGCTGTAATATTCGCCGTGCCGTCACAAGTTTAGTGACTGGCGATAAAGTGATCGTACGCTTAGCCATTGAGAGCCAAGCCAATAGCGGCATCGCAGGTATTGTTGAAGCCGTTCATCCACGTCGCTCATCACTTACACGCCCAGATTTATACGATGGCGTGAAAATCATCGCCTCGAATATCGACCAGATTTTGATTGTCTCCTCGGTATTACCCAGCTTTACCACCCAGATCATCGACCGTTATTTAGTGGCTGCCGAAGATACCGATATTCCGCCTATCATCATTTTGAATAAAATTGACTTGCTCAATCCCGATGAAGCGCAGGCAATCGATGAAGCGCTACAGCGCTACAAAGACATTGGCTATCCGGTTTATAAGGTCAGCAGCAAGCTCGGTGATGGTATCGATACCATCAAAGGTATACTCAAAGATAAAGTCAGCGTGTTTGCTGGCCAATCTGGTGTGGGTAAATCATCAATAATCAATGCATTACTACCCGATGCAGAGCTTATTATCGGTGATGTTTCCGATAACTCAGGTTTAGGTCAACACACCACCACCACAGCCAAACTGTTGCACTTGCCTAGTGGCGGCGATTTGATTGACTCCCCAGGCGTGCGCGAGTTTGCCCTATGGCATCTTCCTGCACAACGTGTCGGCTGGTGCTTTATCGAGTTTCGCGAGTATCTTGGCGCATGTAAATTCCGCGATTGTAAACACGGTGACGATCCCGGCTGTGCACTTCAAGAAGCCCTGAGCCAAGGTAAGATCAGCGCAGATCGCTTTAATAATTACCATAAAATTATCGCCAGCTTAGATGAACAACGTCATGCCCGCCATTTCCGCGCGGCCACTGACGAATAACGACTTATTGATAAATAACAACAGTCTCAGCAAAGATTGAGCAGTAAGAAAAGGAATTGAAATTGGATAAAGTCAAAATAGCGCTGCAGTACATGCTGCCGAAACACTTATTATCTCGTTTAGTGGGTAAACTCGCTGCAGCCGAAGCTGGCGCCTTGACCACTGCCGCCATCAAATGGTTTATCAAACAATATAAAATCGACATGAGCGAAGCGGCGCAGAGCGAACCAGAAGCTTATAAAAGCTTTAATGCTTTTTTTACCCGCACCCTTAAACCCGGTATTCGTCCGTTAGATATGGACGCCGATATCATGGTGCATCCCGTCGATGGTGCGGTAAGTCAGTTAGGCCCCATCAAAAACGGTCGCATCTTCCAAGCTAAGGGTCACCACTATTCATCGTTAACTTTGCTTGGCGATCAAGCCGAAGATGCTAAACGCTTCGAAGGCGGTGATTTTGCGACTATCTATCTGGCGCCTAAAGACTATCACCGTATCCACATGCCGATTAAAGGCACATTATCAAAAATGACCTATGTACCTGGCGAACTGTTTTCGGTGAATCCGTTAACGGCGAGACACGTACCCGGTCTGTTTGCCCGTAACGAACGCGTTGTGGCGATTTTTGAAACCGAATTAGGTCCACTGGCTATGGTATTGGTTGGCGCAACGATTGTTGCCAGTATTGAAACCGTATGGGCTGGCACAGTCACGCCGCCGACAGGTAAGCAAGTCTTCACTTGGGAATATCCAACCCAAGGCCCAGATGCCATCACCTTAGACAAAGGCGAAGAAATGGGTCGCTTCAAGTTAGGCAGTACTGTGGTGATGTTGTTTGCCAAAGACGCTATCGCGACCTTTGCTGAAGGTGTTGAAGCCGAAGCAGTAACACGTATGGGACAAGCCTTCGCTAACCTGAAAGACGTTAAGCAAGCGGATTAAGTTTTCTTGAGTTCTGCTAAACCTTCGGGATTAATTGAATTGCATCTGGCTGTGCTGCTATTTGGCGGCACAGCTTTGTTTTCTAAATTAATCCCGCTCAGCGCCCTCGACATCACCTTCCTACGCTGTATCGTCGCCGCCACTGTGTTAGGTTTGCTGGTCAAATTCAGCCGTAAACGGCTAACGCTGGCCAGCAAACAAGATTATCTGGTCGCCATCGGGCTTGGGGTTATCGTCAGCCTGCATTGGGTGACTTATTTTGCGGCCATGCAATTATCGTCGGTCGCCATTGGCATGATTGCATTTTTCACCTATCCGGTGATGACAGTGATTGCCGAGCCGTTGCTGACAGGTAATAAGATAAAATTACACGATATGATCAGCGGTGTATTAGTGCTGATTGGGGTGATATTACTGATCCCTGAGGCCAATTTAGGTAACGACACTACGCTGGGCATTGCCATCGGCATAGTGTCCGCCATCTTGTTCACCGCCCGTAACTTATTGCACAAACGCTACTTTTCCCAGTACAGCGGCCCCCATGCCATGTTCTATCAAACTTTGGTCGCTGTGGTGTTCCTGATGCCTTGGCACCAAACGGAACTGGACAGTATCTCATTAGAAGTGTGGGGATTAATTATTTTACTCGGCGTTGTCTTTACCGCTGCGCCACATGCGCTATTTACTTCTGCGCTGAGGCAACTCAGCGCCAAAACGGTTGGGCTAGTCTCTTGCTTACAACCCTTTTATGGCGCCATGTTAGCGCTGATCATTTTAGGTGAAGAGCTCAATCTCAACACTCTAATTGGTGGCACTATCATAGTCGCTACCGCCATCTTCGAAACCCATCAATCGCACCAATCACAGCGGCGAAAAAAGAACGCCTGAAACATACCAATCTCAACGCAATTTGGCTAATATGGAGCGTCTTTCGCCCCTAAATGTCTTTAGCCTATATGCCACGTATTTTATTGTTCATTATTGCTTTTTTCACATTTTCCGCACTTGCCAATTCGCCTTTGCAGTTGGACAAACGTCTTGGCATTAACAAGCAAGATCAGCAACAAAATCTCAGCATTGACGAACAAATTAACGAACTCAAAATTAACATAGAAAAACTCGCTGCCAACGCAGCCAGTTTCCAACAAGCGCAGATTGATTTTGAGCAACATAAGAAGCGCACTAACCAAGCGCTGAAAGACGCCTACAAGCCTTTATCACTGGAAAAAGGTACTGACCTCAGCCAGCAGGCTTCCATGGCCTATATTCGCTTGTCTGAACTTAAAGAAAGCGAATCCACCCTTGGCCGACAAGTTAACGATTTATTACTACGTCACAATGACTTACCTACCGTTATCGCCAGCGCGAGGCAAACTGTCGCCCAAAACAAAAAAGCAGAACTCGCCCCGCTAGATACCCCTACGGGAGAGTTACAGCAAACTCAACGACTCTTCTTTGAACAAAGCCTTGCCACCGATGAAGCAGAACTTGCCAGCAGCCAAAAACGCATTGAACTGACGCAATTGCAATTACAGCTAGTCCGCCAACAACTGGTGCAGCAAGAAGCCTTGATCGAAACCATCAACAAGGCAATCAATAAACAACGTCAGCAACAAACGGATGCCACCCTAGCCAAAAACTTAGTTAATACCGAAAAAGTTATCGATCCTATCACCCGTAATATTGCCGACACTAACCAGATTTACGGCCAAAAGCTGCAAACGTTAACTCTGCAGATCAATAATGTGGTCGAACAGCAGGAACAGGCAGAAACCCAATATCAATCCCAAGCCAAACAACTGGCAAACATCCAAGAGCAGATCACTTGGGTCAAAATGAACTCCGCCTTTGGTGAGCGCTTTTTACAGATGTTGCAATCACTGCCTAAACCACCGAATCACGAAAAACTGCAAACGCTGATCGCCGATGCGCGCTTAGACAGATACCATTTAGAGCAGCAACAAGCCCTCAATGAGCAAGAATTAGAACAACCCGGCTTATACAATGAGCAGCAGATTAAGCTCTTACACTCGCAACAGAGTTTGATCTCGCAGTTGATGCAAAGCTATGACCAATACTTAAGTGAATTAGGCAAGCTGAAGGTCAATTACCAACAACTGAGCCAACAGAATCTCACCCTCAAAAATACCCTTAACGAACATTTATTCTGGGTGCCTAACGCTGCAAGTATCAGTAAGTTATGGCTTACGGATCTTGAGCGCAGCACGGTTTGGCTTGTGCAACATGCACAGTGGGATGAACTGGGAAAAGCCTGGGATGAACAAAACGATTATTGGTCTTGGTGGATCATATTGCTGGTACTGTGTTTAGTCGTACAAGACTTGATCACTCCTAAATTCAATCGCTTGCTAAATCATTACACCACTTATGTGGGCAATGTGACCCAAGATAAATTCATTTATACTCTCAAAGCGCTCGCCTGCAGTATCAGCTATGCGTTGATAAAACCTTTCCCAGTGATCATGGCGGGATTGATTTTCTATCATTCCGATCGCAATTTTGTGCAAGCAGTGGGTATGGGCATACTGGCGATTGGTTTAGTGTATCTCTTATATCGCTTCATCTTTATTCTGACGCTCGACAAAGGCGTACTCGTCGGCCATTTCAAACGCCCCTCAAAACTCATCCAAGCGGGACAATCACGGCTCAGACACTTTGTGCTGATTGCTAGCCCATTATTGGGTCTGATGGGCTTTACCGAAGTACTCGACACATCACTGGTGCGTAATAGCATAGGCCGCGGCGCATTCATTATTTTCTGTATCGTTTTATTCTTGTTATACAAAGATATTTTAATCCTGAGCCGTAAAAACTCAGATGCCAAAAAAGACGGTAAAAACAAAAAACTCATTCAGAAAATGCTCTGGACCTTGCTGATTTCTGTGCCGCTTTTAAGCGCAGTGTTAGCCTTTAGGGGTTACTACTTCACCGCTTTCCAAATGCTGTTACAACTGCAATTATCGATCGTGCTTGGTCTGGGTTTCTTGCTCTTATACCAATTGATCAAACGGTGGATGTTAATCGAACGCCGCCGTATCGCCTTCGATCGCGCGAAAGCAAAACGTGCAGAGCGCTTAGCACAAAGGGAAAAAGGCGAAACGCATCACCCTTCCGTCGATGGACTCGATACCTACGAAGAACCCGTAGTCGATCTCGAAACCATTTCGAGCCAATCCCTTGGCCTAGTGCGTTCACTCTTGTTATTGGCCTTTTTAGCCAGTTTGATTGGTCTGTGGACTCAAACCCATACGGCGCTGTTTTCCTTCCTCGATGGCATTACGCTGTGGACGACCAATACCAGTGTGAATGGCTTAGAACAACAATTGCCCATTACCATGAAATCACTGATGTTTGGGCTGATAGTAGTAGGTTTCTCGTTAATGATTGCCACCAATTTACCCGGCCTACTTGAGCTAATGATCCTACAAAGGCTTGATCTCTCGCCCGGGACAGGTTTTGCGATCACAACCGTCAGTCGTTATCTGGTGGTTTTCCTCGGACTATTAATCGGCTTCTCTAATCTCGGGATGGAATGGTCTAAGTTGCAATGGCTGATTGCCGCACTGTCTCTCGGTTTAGGCTTTGGTCTGCAAGAAATTTTCGCCAACTTTATCTCAGGTTTGATCATTTTGTTTGAGAAACCCGTGCGGATTGGCGACACAGTGACAATTCGTGATTTAACAGGGACAGTCAGTAAAATCCAAATTCGGGCGACCACCATTATTGACTGGGATAGAAAGGAAATTATCATCCCAAACAAGGCCTTTATCACAGAGCAGCTGATCAACTGGTCCTTGTCAGATCCTATTACGCGGGTCATTGTTTATGTGTCGGTGGCGCGGGATTCTGATCCAGCCAAAGTCGAAGCGACGCTGTACCAAGCGGTGCAAGAATGTGAAGATGCACTTGCCAGCCCAGAACCTGAAGTCTGGTTTGCAGGCTTTGGTAAGCATACCCAAGATTATGAAGTGCGCGCCTATGCGAAAGATATGTCGGCACGTTGGCCACTGCGCCATGATTTACATAAACGAGTGACTAAAAAACTCAAAGAAAACAATCTCGAACTCGCCTATCCGCAGATGGAAATCCATATTAAGAATGGTCAAAGTCGAGAGCAACAAGGCATTATTAGAAGCTAATAGGATCGCAGAACATGCTTATTTTTGCTCACCGCGGCGCCAGCGGTTATCAGGCCGAAAATACCTTAGCCGCCATGGCTAAAGCGTTAGAATTGGGTGCGCAAGCCGTCGAACTCGATGTACATAATGTCGAAGGTGAGTTAGTCGTGTTTCACGACAGACGACTCGATAATAAAAGCTCGGGCACAGGCGTCATTCACTTAGCGAGCAAGGACTATCTAGCAAGCATCAATGTGAAAGGTGAATCCATTCCGACGCTATGGCAAGTACTTGAACTGATTGCGGGGCGCTGCATAGTCAATATAGAGTTAAAAGGCATTAATACCGTCACGCCGTTAATCGACTTATACCCAAAGGCTATGAGTCAGCTTGGGTTTACGAAGGAGCAGTTACTGATCTCTTCCTTTAATCACCCCTATCTGCATGAACTTAAACAGGTGTTGCCGGATGCGTTAGTCGCACCACTGCTTGCCAGTATTCCACTCGATGGGGCTGGCGTGGTAAGCGAACTGAATGCCTATTCATTGCATTTAGATGTGAGTTTTATCAACCAAGCACTAGTAGATGACGCCCATAACCGAGGTGCCAAGGTTTATGTTTATACTGTCGATCATATTGATGATATTCATGCGCTTAAGCAGATTGGCGTCGATGGCGTGTTCAGCAATTACCCCGATCGCGCCATGCAAGCCTTAACTCAAAAGGCAATGGCCGATTACTCTGGCTACTTTGAGTAACGGCAAAAATAATAACGATATTAAGCTTGGCTATTTCGCTGAGCCCAATAACCGATAAAAATAAACATGGCCACAATTAACAGAAACATCCAATGGGATGGCATAGCCACTATGTGTCTTGCCACCCAAGGCGTGGCTTTCACGATCAATAGGCCATAGCCAAAGGCATTCACAATAATAAAAACAAATGTTCGCAGCACAAAAGAATGCCCCAACAAATGACGCCTTAAGATACGATTTACATCCGCTGAAAAAACCAAAATAAGACACACCACCATAGCGGTAGCAATATCGAAGGCCCAAGGGCGAAGCATATTACCTAACTGGGCAATAATGGCGACTAATTGATCAAACATAGACTTAACCTAAAAATATGCAGCGCAATCCATCTGAGTGGCCGCGACAGCGTATTGAAAAATAACAATAACCAAGCATAAAGGGAGACGCCATGGGGCACAAGTTACTCTTGCTAACAAAGGCAAATCAACAGTACCGCGACTTGATTGAGGCGCAGAGTCTCCCAGATTTAACGTTACTCGACGATAATCCTACGAGCATAATTGATGCAGATATTTGGTTAGCCGAACCTAAACTCGCCGCGCCCCTATTACCCCATGCTAAAAATCTGCAATGGTTACAATCAAGCTTTGCTGGCATAGATGCCCTGATGAGTCCAAGGGGCAGAAAAGACTATCAACTCACCAATATTAAAGGCATTTTCGGCCCGCTGATGAGCGAGTATCTATTCGGCTATTTACTCGCGCATATCCGCGGCCATCGTTTTTATCGCCAGCAACAAGGACAAAAACAGTGGCTGATTCAACCCCAGCAGCGCCATTCAAGCCTACAGGGAATGCGATTACTCTTACTCGGTACTGGCTCAATTGCCCAGCATCTCGCGAAGACGGCAAAGCACTTTGGCATGCATGTCACAGGGATCAATCGAAGTGGTAATTCCGTAGAAGGTTTTGATGCCATAGAAGCGATGGCCAATTTAGGCCAAGCGTTAACACAGGCCGATGTGGTTGCAAATCTACTGCCAAGCACTCCTGCAACGCATAATCTTCTCAATGCTGACATGTTAGCTATGTTAAAAACGGATGCAGTGCTGTTTAATGTTGGCCGCGGTGATGCACTCGATCTCGATGCACTCAATATCCAACTTATCGCTAATCCTAGTCAGCAAGCGATCCTCGATGTATTTGCTCAGGAACCTTTGCCCAATAGCCATCCTATTTGGGAACGGGAAAATGCCGTGATCACGCCGCATATTTCGGCGCCAAGCCATCCTGCACAAATCGTCGATATCTTTAGCCAAAACTATCGCCGCTACATCATGGGTGAGCCACTGCAGAATCGAGTCGACTTTAGTAAAGGTTATTAGATCAGAGATAAGAAATTGAGTTAGAAATCAGTAAAAGAAAAGGCAATAGTCAGACTATTGCCTTTTTTATCTTAAATTTTAGTCAGTTAAATCCTAAAGCTGCGCTTTAAGAATTGCTCGACTAATACAGAGTGAGAATCCATCTCGCGAGTCACTTCGTCATTCAAGCCGACCATTTCACTGCCGAGTTGATGGCTAGAATGGGTAAATTGCGACACATTAACTACGCTGCGATTCATCTCATTTGCCACACTCGATTGCTCTTCAACCGCGCTGGCAATATGGTGCGTCATATCGGTAATGGTCGAAATGGCCTCACGAATCGTACGTAATGCCGTACCCGCTAAATCCGCCGTTGAAATACATTCGGAAGCGGCAACCACTCCTTGCTGCATACTGATAACAGCTTTATTCGTCCCCTGCTGCAACAGATTAATCATACTGTGGATTTCTTTGGTGGCATCGTGAGTACGTTGTGCCAGTGCCCGCACTTCGTCAGCAACGACAGCGAAGCCACGACCTTGCTCACCCGCTCGAGCCGCTTCAATTGCCGCATTCAATGCCAGTAAATTCGTCTGACCCGCAATACTCTGAATCACATCGAGCACTGTGCCAATATCTTTACTGTGGGCTTCTAACTCAGTAATAACTTTTGACGTTTGTTGCAGTTGCTCCGCCATAGCTTGAATCGAGCGAATAGTACTCGACACCGTTTTATCGCCATTGATAGTTTCAGCGGATGCCATTTGCGAGGCACTCGCCGCATCGGCACAATTGGAGGACATATCGCCTAATGTGGCGGTCATTTCCTGCATCGCTGTAGCAACTTGTTCTATTTCAGATAGTTGAGCCTGACTGGTACTCTGGATTTGTTTGCCCTTGGCGGCAGATATTTTGGCCTGTTCTGACACGTTATAACAGGAATCCGATGCACGCCCAAGAATCGACTTAAGCTCTGAATTCTGCATTTGCAGTGCTAAATCAATCGCGCCAAGATCATCACTGCTTCCACTATAAATATGCGCCATCAAGGGGTTATCGTAGATATGCTTCGCCTTAGTCACTAAAGCATAGTAACGACTCAGCACCAGATTACCGCCCACCAGCAATACTAGGACACTTATCGCTAGGGCAATAAAGCCCATTAAGCCAATTTACAGAGCAAGGTAAAGCATAGGTAGCATGGCAACCAATGCGAGTAACAGCAATTTGACTGGCATATCCAAGGTACGTTTTAACGCGCTGACGCTGCCCTTTTTGTTCAACTCTGCATAGGCTATTTCTGCACGCTTAACCTGATCGCGTGTGGGTTTAGTGCGTACAGATTGAAACTCGACGACTTTACCATTAACTGAAATCGGTGAGACATAGGCATCGACCCAATAGTGATCGCCATTGGCGCAGCGGTTTTTCACTATCCCTTTCCAAGGCTCGCCTTTTTTGATACATCGCCACAGATCTTCAAACGCTTGCGGAGGCATATCTGGATGACGCACTATGTTGTGGGGCTTGCCTAGCATGGCATCGAGGTCGTAACCGGCAACGGTACAGAAAGATTGATTGGCGTAAGTGATATGACTTTGAGTATCCGTAGTCGACAATAAAATCCAATCCGCTGGATAATCATATTCTCGCTGTGTAACTGGTAGATTTGTTCTCATGAAACCTTATGGATCTTTGATTAATTCTTCGTTATTCATCCATGAGTTATCCATCCGTGAGGCATCATCACCCTGACTCTGTATTCCTAAACCTACTTCTAAAACTGCCTAGCTTTTTAGTGCTAAAACACACCTAGCATAGACGATAAAACGTGCGCCATGTAACAAAAGCGTTAAAGTATGAAAATCACCCAAAAAACATGATTGCATTTGATAAGCGTTTTCATTTAGAATTAGCGCAATTCGATTGGAGACTAATATATGTACGTTTGTCTTTGCCATGCGATCACTGATACGCAAATTAAAAACGCAGTAAGCCAGGGCGATAGCTCGCTTGCTGACGTAAAAAAGCGCTTAGGTGTTGCCGATCAATGTGGTAAATGCGCCAGAATGGCAGTGCAGATCATTCAGAATCAACTAGAGCTTGAGCCTAATTATTACGAAGTCGCATAGAATTCATCACGAATAGCGTGGTAAAGGGTAACTCACTCACGAACAAAGTTCCGACAAGTTAAAACCACGCTGACTCAAGCAAACTTAGTCCAGCTCAAGCAAACTCAATCCAAAAAAGTCCCGCGACAACAAAGCCTTCTATCCGCCACTTCGTCTTAAATAATCTTGCCAGTTTAGACTTTAGATATGATGTTTTAATGACAAGCCCACTGAACTCCAAGCTCGAAAGCCGCGAATAATTCAATGGGGTTACAGATCCAACTTCCGAGTCAAGCCTACTTACGTTTCAACAAATAGGCCGCTTCATTAAGCCAAGGCACTGCTTTCTTAATAAAACGTGGATTGTCGGCCAACACATCTTGCGACGCTAATACTTCAATATCAAAATCCTCACTTAGATGCTGCTCTACCCAAGTAGAGGATACCGCAAAAGGCGGGCCGATAAGGGATTCTTGCGGATAATCTAAAGTCACTAATAAACCGACACTGCCGCTAGGTAATAAGCTCGCTAACTGCTTGGCATATTGTGCACGCATACTTTCTGGCCATGCGATCAAAGCCGCGCGATCATAAAATGCCGTCACGTCTTGAGTGATAGCCTTAGGTAGGGTGAAAATATCACCCTGATACAAGCTGATCTGTTCGGTTTGATAATGCTGGTGTTCACCCACGGCCGTTTGCGTCATCTCGAGTTGGTTATCGCTAAAAAATTGCTGTACAGCCGATTCATTCAACTCACACCCTATGACCTGATGCCCCTGTTCTGCGAGGAAACACATGTCTAGCGACTTACCACATAAGGGCACAAAAACCTTGGTATCTGCGGGTAATGCAAGCTGCTGCCAATACTTAACGAGGAAAGGATTGATGTCTTGCTGATGAAAACCTATCTGTTGCTGCTGCCACTTTTCATGCCAAAAACCGGGTTCCATGGGTTTATCTCTATTCGCTAATGTTGTCCTTACTCTAATGACATTTTAAAGTGGATGCAAAGCCTCCTGCCATTCGGCAAACTCAGCAATGTAAAGACTCACTTACTGATCTAACGTGGCTTGCACTTTACGCAGCCAAACACAGTTATCGCATTGGCATTGACGGCGTGATAAATGATGTGGGCTTAAAGATGAGTCGATAAAGTCCACGGCGATCAACAACTGCTGTTTTAACTCGGCAATCGATTTTTCGTTCACGGCCACCAACTCGTCATTCTGGTTCATCCAGATACATTCCATGCCCTGATGACACGTTAAACATTGCTCGTCTCTATCATTAAAAAATACCGCATGCGGGCAATGGGTCACTTCCATTGACTGTAAAATACGCTTACGCGGATATTCCAAAAGTTCGATCAACAAGGCCTTATATTGGGTGGGCATACGCCCTCCTTAGCTGCACTTTGTCTGTGGGTTAATTAACAAAAATTGATTCCATCTAATGTCCCAAAGATTACCTATAGTCGCGAGGATTTAATTTGATGTAAGTCAAAGTCAGTGACGAAATGATCGTATAGGTAAGCCGCGCCTGACGCTGAACATCAATGCCATTCAAAATACTAAAATAAAGCCACCCGCTATTTGATTATCTCCCCCGCTTACTGGTTAAATGAACAAAACAAGGAGCACAATTTGCAAACACCTCAGCTGCAGCATTTTTATATTTCTGAAGAGCAATCCATTTACTTGCTCAAAGCCAATGATGCCCGTAAACACAAGGCGTGGATCCGCCTCTGTAAACAACAGCTGAGCAAATTAGGTTATACCGATATCGAATTGGTCGGCAAAGGCGCCTACGGTTTCGTGTTTGCGGGTATCAATCAAGCTGGCGATGCCCATGTGTTTAAGTTTTCACGGATTAATTTGCCACAACACATTCAAGATCGGCTCGAAGAAGAAGCCTTTATGCTCTCCTTACTCAAGCACCCTAATGTGCCAGGGGCGATCAAATTTGAGCGAGTAGGTAAGCAGGGAATACTCGTGATGGAACGGGCAAAAGGGGAAGATCTCGACCAACTTTGCCGCCGCATGGGAGCCCTACCGACCGCTATGGTCATGAGCATCGCCCGCCAACTCGCCGATATCTTGTATTACCTGCGCACAGGCAAGCCTTTAGTGCACGGCGATATCAAACCTTCTAATCTGGTTTACGATATTGAACAACAACACTTATCGTTAATCGATTGGGGCTCAGCGGTATTTGCGCAGCGGGATGAACATAACAAACCCGTCGAAGACAATGTGATGGCGTTAATGTCGAGCGATCAACAACATACCAACGCCCGCATGGGTGATGTGTACTTTATCGGCGAAGAGCAACTCAATGGAGCACTCTCCAGCCCGCGCTTTGACGAGCAAGGAGTTGCCGCGACTCTATATGCCCTCGCCTCAGGGCAAGCAAGTCGCTTCGGTGCACAGGTGATCTCGCCCACCAGCATTGGCTTACCGATAGAATTAGCCCGTACCTTAGAAGGCATGCTCAGCACTGATCCGCAGCAGCGCAACATTGCCGGCGATTACTTTTTAAAAAGTATGCGCCACAGCCACAGATTACATTTACCTGAACTGCCCAAAGCTGATTTACAGGGTGAAATTCCTGTTTGGGTGCAATCCCGCAACAAAGATGTTGAAACCGTCAGCTACAGTTCGCGTAAATCCTTTTTAAAGGAACACAACGCCCAAGATCCCATCGCTAAGATGGATGATATTCAGCTCGAAAAATATTACCGTAACTTCCTCGCTGGCATGGGCGATACCGAAAAAGGCTTTATCGCCGCAGTGGGTCGTTTAGCGCAATATCCGATCGTGGGTGGTCTGGCTATTCATTGGCAGGAAACCGGCGTGTTTATCGACTCCAATCTTGCGATTTACGATGCAAAACAAAAAAGTGCGTTAATCATTGCAGTCAACAATATGGTGGATCTCGCGCGGGGAATTAAACGTATAGGGGTGTTTAAGGCCTGTTTCTTTAACGCCAAAGACACACTGCATATCGAACGAGCTGACACCAGCGAGCCTTTTGTCGCCAGTGCAGCACTGCAGTTGCCCTTCGAAGTCGGTGACGTACCCACCTTAGAAGATAAGTCGCGGTTACATTCTTATTTTGAAGACGGTAAAGATCCCGATGAGAACCTCGAATTACCCCATGAAATCATGGAAGAATTAGCCCGCATCAACCAAATTCACCACACAGGCTGCATCATTTTTGAGGCGCTGCCGAATCACTTAAAAATTCACAGTTACTTGAAGCTGCTCAATCCGCGTAAGCAAGCGGCGTTTCGCGCGAGCCTCGATCGCATCTTGCATCATGTCGGAAAAATCCA
This sequence comes from Shewanella sp. SM87, assembly GCF_025653705.1. NCBI lineage: Bacteria > Pseudomonadati > Pseudomonadota > Gammaproteobacteria > Alteromonadales > Shewanellaceae > Shewanella > Shewanella sp. SM87. The sequence continues at coordinate 71,631 of NZ_JAKKSC010000011.1, read as the reverse complement.
AGGCCACGGCGTATCGGGCTTTATGAAACTGCCCTACAAAAACACCCGCCGCTTTACTCATCTAGAGCGTAAAGCCGAGCACTTTTATCCGAAAAACCCAAAAGAAATAGGCGCCTAATGGCGCCTTGTTCATCGGATTAAATCGGCGATCCCGGCGGTAAGGTTAACGGCTTAGGAATAAGCTTAACCTTAGCATCGGTCAAACCCGCAGCAAGACCCTGTTGCAACCAAGTATAGTGCGCCGCAAGACTCACATTCGCTCGATTCGACTTCGCTTTCAATTGCTTAATCACAAACTGAGCGCGATCGTTGATCGCAGCCCTCACTTCTGGTGAGGTTTGAGGATCGTGCAGCGTTGCCAGCACTTCATCAATCACCACAGCGTTCACTCGCATCCATACGCCTTCGACCAGCGCGAGCTTATCCTCTTGATACAAGGTCGCCGCAAATAACTTATCCAATAATGTCGTCACCGATAACTGCTCACTATCTGCCATGGATGCTTGGCTGACACGATTCAAGCGTTTAGGCATCAATAGCAAGCTCACAGTATGACGGCTAAACACTTCAGCCATACCGAGAGGGTCGTTAATTGCACCTAGACCTGAATCGAAGGATTCCCGCGTAACATGATAATTCCCCGCCTTTGGCACTAAACTGTCGAGCAAGGTTTGCGGCACAGTTAAACTCGCCGCATCGAGCGTGTTAAGTAACGCGTCTAAGCCTGTTAACTGCAACTGCGGCGCAATATAGCTCCAGCGGCTGCCTTCGCCGATAGATTGATAGTTATAGTCAGTGCCGCCAATAAACTTAGCGACCGCATCGATTTGATAACGCGTCAGCAAATAAATTGGCGCAAAGGCATCGGCTAGCTCGCCCAGTGGCTCATTGGGTAACAAGGCCGCACTGGAGAAATCCGCAATCGCCTTAGTGCGAATTTTATTTAACTTACCCAGCTGATCGATCGGATCGTCACCACTATCCCACAAACTGGCATAGGCCTGACTCGCATCCTTTTGGCGAGAATCGGCCTCACCGATATAACGTAAGCCACGTTTGGCTACATCGGCCAGTAAGTCGACTTGCAGCGCTTGTTGGGTACGGGCATCGCCTTGATCGCTATAACCATAGGCGATAGTAAAATCATCCCAAGGTCCAACACCTGTAGTGTAAGGTGCTGAAATATCAATATCATTGCCCTTTAGCTGGATTTTCGGATGGGGATAATCCATCACAGAGGCATCCTGATTAGTCGAAGCGGCAAAGTTATGATCGAGCCCTAACGTATGGCCAACTTCATGGGCAGCCAGTTGGCGAATACGTGCGAGCGACAAGGCAGTCGCCGCTTTCTCGGCCGCCACTCTATCCTGCCAGCCTGCGGTTAAGCCTTTAGCAATCAAGTAATCCTGACGCACACGCAAACTGCCGAGCGTGACTTGACCCTTGATGATTTCACCGGTGCGAGGATCGGTCAGTGCGGCGCCATAGGACCAACCCCGCGTCGCCCTGTGCACCCATTGGATCATGTTGTAGCGAATATCCTGCGGATCGGCATCTACAGGTAATAACTCAACTTTAAAGCCGTTGATAAATCCCGCCCGAGTAAAAGCCGTCTCCCACCAGCGCGCGCCATCGAGCAACGCCGACCGTATAGGTTCTGGCACGCCAGGATCGAGATAATAAGTAATAGGTTTAACGACTTCGCTTGGCGCTGGGCCTGGATGCACTTTCTGTAAACGGTGGCGCAGGATAAAACGCTGCACTAAAGGTTGGTTAAAGGGCGTGGCATAATCGCGATACTCATCGGACAAATAACCGCTCATAGGATGATAAGCCCGCGGCTGATAGTCGGTATCAGGCAGCTCAACAAAGGAATAACGCATCCGCACCGACATTAAGGTGCCATCGGGTGTTACCTGTGCGACCTGCGCGCCAGCAACATCGCCTTTGAACGTCAGTTGCACATCCACATCGGCGTTTTTCTCAAAGGATTTAATCCCTTTGGGTAAGATGACAGAACGGCTCAAATCGAGCTGATAATTGCCCTGCTCTGTTTGTTGCAATACGGAAGACACGCCGTGTAAATCATTGAGCACCAGATCGTTAATCGCTACCAAATCTGGCTTGCCCTCAATCACTTTGCCTTGCCATAACACAGAATCGGCAAAGGCTTCTTCAACCGCTCTTTGCTCGGCGGCATCAGAGGTATTCGCACGATATTGAGTATTGAGTTGCTTGAGTAAAACATAGGGACCTTGGCGCTCAAACTGCACCATACGGGTCTGACCCAGTTGGCCGCGATCGAGACCAATGTCGTTTGATCCTACGCCCTGTGGCAGGCTAGTAACTAAGATAAAAGGTTGATTTAAACGATTGACCTCAAGATATAACTCTCCCTCAGACTCCTCGTAATAGAGATTAAGAAACCCTTTCGCCTCTTGGCCCTGCTTAATGATCTTGGCGCTAGGCGCGGCTGCCGCGACCGTAACGGTGGGAAATCCTAACAGCGCTATAAATAAGGCTAAGGCTACACTTTGGGGTTTCATCTTTCCTCCTGATTCGGCTGGCTGCGTTATTTACCTTATTAAGTCATTTATGTCATATGCATCTTTGATGACTGCTTATCTCAAGCGATTGATTTAAAGTAAATAATGCGAGGCCATCACTGGCCCCGAGCAAATAAATTAACGATTCTGATGCTGGTTCTTGTGTTTGATCCAGTGATTTAATGTTTCAAATAATTCGTTAAGCACTATGGGTTTAGTGATGTGGGCATTCATCCCCGCCGCTAAACTCTTTTCCCTGTCGCCCGACATGGCATGGGCTGTCATGGCAATGATAGGCAGTTCATCGGCACTAAAACGCTCACGCAATGCCCTTGCGGCCGTTAACCCGTCCATCACTGGCATTTGAATATCCATCAACACAGCATCAAACGGCCGCGAGTCGATAGTATCCAGCGCCACTTGACCATTGTCGGCCAGCACCACTTCGTAGCCAGCGCTCTTAAGAAGTTCAGTGGCCACTTGCTGGTTGATAAAGTTATCCTCCACCAGCAGCACTAAACCTGTGTGCTCCCCTTCCTCAACTTGAACTTCAACCATAGGCTGAACCACATTCAATCTCGGTTCATCGGCAAAGGCGGCAATGATCTCATCGAACAGACTCGATGCCTTAAACGGTTTTTGTAGTACGGCAAACACATTGGCACTATCGACTTCATGCTGCAAGGGCTCTGCCGCATAGGCCGTCATCATAATAATCACCGGCCGTTTCGCTAAGCGGCCTTCGGCGACCATAGTATCTATGGCACTGACCACATCGCTACCGTCCATTTCTGGCATCATCCAGTCGAGCAATAACAGATCGATTGGTGCCCGCGACAGTTTGTAAAGCGCTTCGGCGCCGCTGGCGGCAGTATCAACGTCGAAGTGGAAATCTCGCATCAAGGTCGAATAAATTTGCAGTGCCGTCGGGTTATCGTCAACGACTAAGGTACGTAGACTATTGAGTTTTTCCGGCACGACCAAAGGTTCAATCTTAGCGGCTTCGGCAATTTCAAAACTGATGGTGAAGCTAAAGGTACTACCGACCCCAAGCTCACTCTGCACTTGCATCTTGCCGCCCATCATAGACACCAGATGCTTACTGATCGACAAACCTAAGCCCGTGCCACCGTATTTACGGGTGGTCGAACCGTCGGCTTGGGCGAAGGCATCAAACAACTTATCCTGTTGATCTTTACCTATGCCGATCCCCGTATCGCGCACCCAGAACTTCAAGGTAATCCGATGATCCCGCTCGCCGACATCTTCACAGCCGAGCTCAATCTCGCCAGATTGGGTAAATTTCACCGCATTCGATAACAGGTTAATCAGCACTTGGCCTAAGCGTAGCGGATCGCCCTTAAGAATGAGTCCCGCCGTCACAGGGGCATACAAGAGTAACTCAACGCCCTGTTCCTGTGCCTTAAGCGCATTGAGATCCAGAGCGTGATCGAGCACTTTATCAAGCGGGAACGGCACCCGCTCAAGCTCCAACTTACCCGCCTCAATTTTAGAGAAGTCGAGAATATCGTTGATGATCCTCAGCAGCGATTGTGCCGAGAAACCGGCTTTTTCGAGGTAATCTTTCTGCTGCGCCGTTAACGAAGTACGCTGTGCCAACTGCAACATACCGATAATGGCGTTCATCGGCGTGCGGATCTCATGGCTCATGTTGGCCAAGAATTCACTCTTGTAGAGATTAGCGAGTTCGGCGTCTTGCTTGGCTTCGAGCAACGCCACTTCGTTACTCTTATGGCGGGTAATATCCTTATGGGTACCAAGCATACGTTTGGGCTGACCTTCGGCGGTGAACTCCACCACACGACCACGGGATAACACCCAGTGATAGCAGCCATTTTTACCTAACATACGGAATTCAATTTCGAAAGCACCGACGGGATCAGCAAGATACTGAGCACGGTATTCCTCGACGCGAATACGATCGTCGGGGTGGGATAATTCATCAATCGTCGATACTAAAGCTGGGAATTCATTGGTTTTATAACCCAACATAGAATAATAGGCTGGGTTACAAATGATCTGTTCAGAGTCTAAATACCAGTCCCACAGGCCATCTTCCACCGCATCCATGGCTAAGTGATAACGCTCTTCGGACAGGCGTAATTGTTCAGCGGATTCGTATTCCCGCGTCACATCACGCCACACGGCAATCAATCCCTGCAGTTCGCCGCGGCGATTGTAGAAAGGCAGTTTGAGGGTATCAAGCAGCACAGGTTTACCCGCAAGCTCGACCTTTTCTTGGTAACGCAGCGGCGTGCGATCTTTTAAGACTTGTTCGTCTTCGGCGCGGATACGTATGCCCATTTCAGGCGAGGTCAAATCCTCAGATGATAAACCTATCATCTCGCTCTCTGTGTAACCCAGCATGCGTTCAGCCGCCTTGTTACAACCTAAATAGTTGCCTTCTTTATCTTTAAAGACAATCGCTTCAGGAATCGAGTCAAGCAGGGATCGCAGTAGCGCATATTCGCGCTCACGCCGCTCTGTGGTGTCTTTTAAGCGTTCAGTACGCCGCGCCACTAGCTTATCGAGCCGCTTATTCTGCTCAGCCAGATGGTGGGTATATTGTTTGTTTTCCTCAAAGATCCGACTGACCAACAAGAACCAAGGTTCCCAGCCGCGGGTGATTTTCTCCGGTGGCTTACGCGGCTCTTGGGAGCAACCTTCAAGGTGCGACAGTAGTCGCGAGGCTGGACTCACAAAAGATCGACGCGTCTGCCAATGCACTATGGTCACCAACACCGACAGGGCGATAACCACTAAAATAAACGTCAGCTGCAGTTTTTCCCACGAGTCTTGGAATAGGTCGTCTTCATCCTGCAAATACAGTAAACGCCAAGGCGCGTTATGCAGGGCAACCGAGTGGATGTAATAGCCGTTACGAATGATGCCGTCGTGGGCATCGAACAATTCCGACTCGGGTAAAGAATGCAGCTCAGAGGGAATACGTTGGCTGATGTGATAAACCCGATTGATATCTGAGCTATCAAAATCGCTGTGGGATAAAATATTGTTCTGTTGGTCGAGCAAAATCACTGTGCCCGGCATCTTAAAGTAAACCCGAATTTGCCGCGCTAACGAGGCAAGCGTCATGTCTAAGTTGATTGAGCCAATGAACTCATCATCCAAATAAATGGGCACACCTAAAGTGGTCAATAAGCCTTTGCCCGTGGAGTCAACATAGGCTTCACTCCAAAATACACTGCGCTGCGGATTCATTGCTGGGGTGGCGTATTGGAACTGTTTCTTGTTGAGTAATTCGTCCCTAAAACGTTGATCGTCATTCGACCAAGGGAAATAGGACATGATCCTACGTTTCGACAGGTAATAAATCGCCGAGGCTTTCGGGGCGGCTTCTTTGGCGACGGGGAATGACAATGACAGCTCAAACAACATCTCAAGCTCTTGATAGAACTTGTCGTCGCGGCCGTCGAGGGAACCCGCACCAGTAATCCTACCCATGTTGGTAAAAGGCTCACCGCTCTGGGCGTAGCTAGGTTCTAAGGTAAAATACTGGCCGCTTTCGTTGAATTTACCGTATTGGGGTAAGCGTTCTTTACGTACGAGTTCGCCCAAACGTAAATGATCCACAGCAACGTTGCGTAAGCTTTTTACCGCTCTAATGCTCGACTCAAGTAGCAAATCGATTTGCAATACATGGCGCTGAACCTGCTCTTCACGCTGTTCCATCTGCTGTGCTTTTTGGCGGTCGAAAAACATCCATGCGGTCAACAAAGACATGACGATAACGCCGATGTACGTATAAAAAACGGCACGGTTGTAGTTCTTCTGGATCGGCGATTTTAGTTGGAGATCCGGCTCACTCGATTTCATCCACTACCCTTGATTGCAGCGCTTAATTTCAGCCTACGGCGGCAAAAACTATGAGCTCCATATAGTAGCAGGAAGGAACTGCCAATCACATAAAATAATTGTCAGATAAAGCCTACTCATACCACTGATAAGTCGATTAAAAATCTACTACTCCACAAAATTAAGGCCTCCATATCTGAGGCCTTAGTCATTACCCTAAATTAAACTGACCTGCTTTACAGATGCTCTTCAGCGTATTCCGCTAAGCGTGAACGCACCACGCCATTCAGATACACGTTGGCACTGCCTTCAAAGTCCTTAAAACGTTCGACAATATAGGTTAAACCTGAGGTAACAGCAGTTAAGTAGTTAGAGTCAATTTGCGCTAAGTTACCGCAACAAATCAATTTTGTGCCTTCGCCCATACGGGTGATCATGGTTTTGATCTGCGAGGCAGTGAGGTTTTGGCATTCATCTAATAACACTATGGAGTTTTGGATCGACCGCCCGCGCATAAAGTTTATCGACTTAAACTGAATGTTAGCCTTCTCCATGATGTAGTTCATGCTGCCCGTGGGATTCACATCATTCTTATGCAGCACTTCGAGCGTATCGGTAATCGCGGCCAGCCACGGCATCATCTTCTCCTCTTCCGTGCCGGGCAAGAAGCCGATAGATTCGGCGATTTCAGGGGTGTTACGGGTGACAATCACTTTGTCGTAGCGATTACGCTCGACCACCAGTTCCAACGCCGCCGCCATGGCCAGCAAGGTTTTACCGCAACCCGCAGGGCCAGTTAAGATCACCAGATCGATATCGGGATCGAGCAGCGCCTGCAATGCCATGCCTTGATAGACGTTTTTAGGTTTAACACCCCATGCCTCGAGGTTTTTCACCCGCTCACGGCCTAAATCTAAAATATGTAAATGGGTGTCTGTGCGCTCGATAACACGACCGCAAAAATCAGACTCTGTATCGATAAGATATTGGTTGATATAAAAATTATCATTTTCGAGGTCTTTGAGCGGTACTTCATGCACTGTATGTCTACCGTGGCGCTCGGTGGAGACCTTGTTCAAGTGCTCCCAAAAATTACCTTCGAACTGGTAAAAGCCTTTACTGAGGAAGCGGATATCATCGATCAACTGGTCAGTTCGATAATCCTCAACCAATTGAATACCCGCACCTTTGGCTTTAAGGCGCATATTGATATCTTTGGTGACTAAGACAACGGTACGGGGATGATGTAGGTTTTGTAGATGTAGCGCGGTATTGATAATGCGATTGTCGTTTCCATCTCCTGGCAGTGCGCCTAAGGTAAAATCGACAAGGTGATCAGGGAAAATTGAGAGCGAACCGACGGCATCGGCATGACCCTCTCGGCTGGGTAAAGGAACGCCATTGATAATCTGCTCAGGGGTAGTTTCACCGCCTAGGGTATCTTCCAATGCCCTGATAGCAACCCGAGCATCACGACTCACATCACTCTTTCGATCTTTAATCTGGTCCAACTCTTCTAGCACTGTCATCGGAATGACCACATCGTGCTCTTTAAACGAATAGATCGCCAAAGGTTCATGTAGTAACACATTGGTATCCAGTACAAACAACTTTCTGTCGTCTTGTTCCATGGCGCCTCCAGAGTGCTTCATTAAAGTTTAAACACACTTTTGAGTCTCAATAAAAGTTACACGGCTCCTATTACTGGCTAAACATATGGCAAAGAATGATCATAAGGTTCAAGTTGATAGCACTTTACTCGCACTTAAACCATAAGTTGATATTGGCACCAAACTCACAAGATAACAATACAGCAACCATTGTTTACCTTACAGACTCGAAGCAGTGTATAACCGCAGATGTGACATTAGCGTGACAGTTTCATGTACTGCCACGACAATTTTGTCGCTTGTACAATTTGTAATCTAGCACTCTGGGAATTAGGCTCTAACGGGTGAGAGGGCGATTTAAATATCACGAGTATTGGTATAACATACGCGCCCTTTGTTAGAGTCCGCCTAGAAATGAGAATTTAAGATGCCGTTCGCCTTAGGTCAACGTTGGATAAGTGATACCGAGTCAGAGCTTGGTTTAGGAACTGTGGTTCAAGTAGAAGGCCGTATGGTCACTGTATTATTCCCTGCCACGGGTGAGAACCGCATGTTCTCCCGAGCAGAAGCCCCTCTGACACGCGTTATATACAATCCCGGCGATTCGGTTGAAAGCCATGAAGGCTGGAGCCTTGCGGTCAGTGAATTGACAGAGAAAGACGGGATAGTGATCTATCACGGCATTCACAGTGAGACAGGCGAGCAAGCTACACTGCGTGAAACCCTGCTGAACCACAATATTCGTTTCAACAAACCCCAAGACCGTTTATTTGCTGGCCAAATCGATCGCCTCGACCGTTTTGGTGTGCGTTATCAATGCCAAATGTTGCGCCACAAACTGGCCTCATCGGATTTGCTGGGTCTGCAAGGTCCACGTGTTGGACTTATTCCGCATCAAATGTGGATTGCCCATGAAGTCGGCCGTCGCTATGCACCGCGTGTACTGTTAGCCGACGAAGTGGGTTTAGGTAAAACTATTGAAGCGGGTCTGATTATTCACCAACAACTGCTTACTGGCCGCGCCGAACGCATTCTGATTATCGTGCCCGATACTCTGCGCCATCAGTGGTTAGTGGAAATGCTGCGCCGCTTTAATCTGCGCTTTTCGGTATTCGATGAAGACCGTTGTGTAGAAGCCTATGCCGATCACGACAATCCTTTCTACACAGAACAGTTAGTGATTTGTTCACTCGAATTACTGCGTAAGAAAAAACGTCTTGATCAAGCCCTAGATGCCGATTGGGATCTGTTAGTGGTTGACGAAGCGCACCACTTAGAATGGACCGAAGAAGCGCCAAGCCGCGCCTATCAAGTGGTTGAAGCATTAAGCGAAGTCATCCCAGGCGTTTTGCTGTTAACCGCAACGCCGGATCAACTTGGCCATGAAAGTCACTTCGCCCGTTTGCGTCTGCTCGATCCGGATCGTTTCTACGATTACGATGCTTTCTTAGCTGAAGAAGACAGTTATAAAGACGTCGCCATTGCCGCCGAAGCCTTAGCTGGCAACGCTAAATTACCCGATGCCGCCATCAACAGCTTGACCGAATTACTGAGCGAGAAAGATATCAGCCCAAGTATTCGTTTAATCCAAGCCGACGGTATTGATGCCGAAGTACAACAGGCCGCCCGTAGCGAATTACTGCAAGAATTACTTGACCGTCACGGTACTGGCCGCGTGTTATACCGAAACAGCCGCGCCTCGGTAAAAGGCTTTCCAAAGCGTTTCTTTAACGCTTATCCCCATGCCATGCCAGATCAATATCAAACTGCCGCACGCGTCAGCGGCATGATGGGCGGACACAAGTCATTAGAGGCGAAAGCGGCGCAAGCCCTAAGCCCTGAAAAACTGTATCAAGAATTTGAAGATAACAGCGCCAGTTGGTGGAAGTTCGATCCCCGTGTGGATTGGTTAATCGAGTTCTTAAAATCCCACCGTAGCAAAAAAGTGCTGATCATCGCCAGCCAAGCGGAAACGGCCCTGAGCTTAGAAGAAGCCCTGCGCACCCGCGAAGGGATTCAAGCAACGGTATTCCACGAAGGCATGTCGATTATCGAGCGCGATAAAGCCGGCGCTTACTTTGCCCAAGAGGAAGGCGGCGCACAGGCGCTGATCTGCTCTGAAATTGGTTCTGAAGGCCGTAACTTCCAGTTTGCCAGCCACTTAGTGCTGTTTGATCTGCCACTAAACCCCGATCTATTGGAACAGCGAATCGGTCGTTTAGACCGTATCGGCCAGAAAAATGATATCCAAATTCACTTGCCATACCTTGAAGATACCGCCCAAGAACGTTTGATGCAGTGGTATCACCAAGGGCTAAATGCCTTTGAACTCACTTGTCCGAGTGGCCATGTGCTTTACAGTGAATTTGCCGAAGATCTGCTAAACGTGCTTGTGGGTGATGACAGCGACGAGCTGACAAACCTGCTCAATCACACCCAGAGCCGTTATAAAGAACTCAAGCACGCGATGGAGCAAGGCCGCGACAAGCTGCTGGAAATCAACTCACACGGCGGCGAGAAGGCACTGGCAATCGTCAACCGCCTTGCCCAAAGTGACGGTGATACTCATTTAATCGGCTCAGTGATCCGTCTGTGGGATATTATCGGTGTTGATCAAGAAGATAAGGGTGAAAACTCGATTATTCTGCGCCCGAGTGAGCACATGATGTTCCCAACTTATCCTGGCTTGCCAGAAGATGGCGTAACAGTGACCTTTGATCGTGACACAGCGTTATCACGCGATGATATTGCGCTGATCACCCAAGAACATCCGCTGGTGCAAACAGGGCTCGATCTGATCACAGGTTCTGAAACTGGCACCACCAGCGTCGCAATTCTAAAGAATAAAGCCCTGCCAGCAGGCACCTTATTCTTAGAACTCATCTACATGGCCGATGCTTCAGCACCTAAGTCGAGCCAGCTGTACCGTTATTTACCGCCTACCCCCATTCGCGTGCTGCTGGATAAAAACGGTAACGATCTATCGGCTAAAGTGGATTACGCCAGTTTCGATAAACAACTGAGCGCGGTGAATCGTCACATTGGCGGCAAGTTAGTCACCGCATCTCAGCCAATTCTGCATCCGTTATTTGCTAAGGGTGAGGAATATGCTCAAGTGGTTGTGGATGAAATGGTTGCCCAAGCCAGAGAGAAAATGACTCAACAACTGAGCACAGAGCTTGATCGTTTAGAGTCACTTAAGGCGGTGAACCCCAATATCCGTGAGGAAGAATTGGAATACCTGCGTAATCAGATGCAAGAGTTAAACACTTATCTGGATGCCAGCCAGTTACAACTCGATGCGATCCGTATGGTCCTCGTTAGCCACGTATAGACCCAAGCGGAACAGCAGGTTTCCATCAATTAGCCCAGCCTCAGCGTTGGGCTTTTTTGTGCCCTGTGGCTTTCGATTACAAGTGACTTTTTATACTAAATGACAGGTGCAATTCTTTGGCGAGGAAAATTCACTTTTTGGTAATTGTTCAGGTTATACTCAAACACTGATGAATTTATGAGACTACACAGGTGGTTATCAATTCTATGCCGCGCATTCTTTCACTCCTCTTTTGCCTCATTCTCGGCATCACAACCATCGCTACCTACGCGGCAGACACGACAACAACTCCGCCAACATCTGCGCCAGCCGAAATCAGTGCCAAAAAGTCGAATCACAGCTATCTACCCACAAATGAAATTAAACAAATCACGATTGATAATCAGCCCTACGATTTGTTAGTGCGACCATGGGAAGGTAAAAAGAAACTTGGTGCGGCGATAATCCTGCCCGCCACCAATGGTACCGCAGACGCGCCTGGATTGATGGCGTTTGTACGCCGCAATATCAATCCTGCTGGTTGGGCCAGCTTAAGTTTAACTCCGCCAACTGAAATGCCCGCAGCTAACTTTGCTACCGCCGCTACTGAAGTGACCTCGCCTGGCGCCGCGCAATTAAGCTCACCGTCCAACAAACCAAGCCCTAAAATCAAGCCCGAAGATAACAGCAAGCACCAGCAAGAGCAGGAAGATTTTCTCGTCAAAAGCATGTCGCAGTTAGATGCCGTCGGTGCAGATTATGCAGGAAAACGTATTTTGATCACCGCCGACCAAAGTGCAGGATTATTGATTAGCCTATTAAGCCAGAAGAAGATTGCCGATCCTGATGTGCTGATTGTCATCAATCCCTATCGAGAAGACGAACAGCGTAATCAAGCACTCGCAGAACAACTGGCAAAACTCACGCTGCCCATTTTAGATATTCAATCGCCAGACGGTCACCCAGCCTCATTGGAGACGGCCGACAATCGCAAAAAACTCGCGGTGACCTTAGAAAGCCCTAACTATCGCCAAACTACCCTAGCGCTCAATTTAGATAACGAGAGCGCATGGCAGAATTGCTTAAATGCGATTAAAGGCTTTTCAGCCCGAATGAGCGGCGCGCAGTAAAAACGGCGATTCAAGCTAATTCAGACAAAATAGCATTACCAACCCGATTGGCGATCCCGATAGGGTTTCTGCGGATCTTTCAGCTGACGCGTCGCCGCTATCTTGCTATTTTTGCCTAACAATAACCGAATCTGACTAATAGACTCGCGGCATAGCAGGCTACGAATAGAAGCAGTCCAACTGCGATTAATGCTAAGTTTGATGGCCGCTGCCGCATCCGGTGAGGTTTGCATCAGTTGCCGCGCCAATTGCTCAGCGGCTTCCATGGGCGTCTCACTCACTTGTGTCACGAGTCCTAAGGCCAGCGCTTCATGACTCTCAAGCACTTTTGCCGTCAGGCTAAGTAACATGGCTTGATCCTTAGGCATAATTTGCCTTAATGCGACTAAACCCGCCATATCTGGCACGAGTCCCCATTTCGCTTCCATGATAGATAACTTACTGTCGTGGCTAGCAATACGCACATCTGCGCCTAAAGCGATCTGCATACCGCCGCCATAGCAACAGCCCTCAAGCACGGCAATCACTGGCACAGGCAAGGTTTGCCAACCTAGTGACACCCGCTGTGCCAAATTCGCATTCCCCGGTAAACCCTTAAACAGTAACTTAACTGCCTGCATCGGTGCCGACATGACGCTTTTAACATCGAGCCCTGAGCTAAAATGCCCACCCGCTCCCGAGAGGATCACGGCTCGCACCGCACGATTGGATTTAATACTTTTAATCGCACAGTCAAGCTCACTAAACATTAAATAGTTAATAGCATTCATTTTTTCAGGACGATTAAGCAACACGTAGGCGATGCCATCATCGATTTTAACTTGTACACTTTGGCCACTCATGAAATATTCCGTTACTGGTCAGTCCAGAATAAATGTTAACACGTTTGGCATAATTCACTAAAAGATATAACATGAGCCTGTTTTTTGACTTAAGTCAAAATATTGCCAATTCCATCATGGATTGAAGGCAACTTATGTTAGGCTGTCATCACTACGTGCAGTAATCCTAATGTATTTTTCGATTAGATAGCCTTAGCAAGCTCAATAATTAAGCGTATTTAACCGCTAGCTATTTAACTGCTAAAAATCGACACCAGTATCGCAATGCTACCTGCAGCGAAGGATGATTGGGCAGCCATATATGGATTCTATAGTCCTTTTTTAGTCACTATATCCTTGTTATTTACTAAACATTAGCCAGTTCGATTTAAGATTCAGCATGATTTGATTCAACAATGATTCAAATTTTAATGCCATCAGAAAATATAAATTTATCAATGATATCTATAAGTTACATATAAAAGATATTAATCAGACTTGCCCGAAGAACGCAATTCGTCAGTCAGACCTAAAAAATAAGTGTTATCTTCAATAAATGGGCAAATAAGGATCACTAGTCAGCATGTCAATATCTGTACTCATCTGTGACGATTCCGCCATGGCACGTAAGCAAATGGCCCGCACACTTCCCAAAGAGTGGGATGTGGAAATAACTTATGCGACCAATGGTGCCGAAGGCCTTGATGCCATCCGCGCTGGAAAAGGCGAAGTGGTGTTTCTTGATCTCAACATGCCTGTAATGGACGGTTATGAAGTACTGCAAACCGTCCAGCAACAGGACTTACCCGCGCTGATTATTGTGGTATCCGGCGATATTCAAATCAAAGCTCACGAGCGGGTTAAAGCCTTGGGTGCGTTAGATTTTATTCAAAAACCGGTGAGCGCCGATGCCATCAGCAACATTTTACAAGATTACGGCATCTTAACGCTGACGCAGAAAGATCTCACCGACGAAGTCCCGATGATCAAAGTCGACATGCGCGACGCTTGCCAAGAAATAGCCAACGTTGCCATGGGACGCGCCGCCGATCTGTTAGCTAAGTTACTCGATGTATTCGTGTTACTACCTATCCCTAATGTGAACGTGCTTGAAGTCAGTGAGTTAACCATGGCGCTCAAAGCCACGGAAGAAAGCTCAACTGTATCAGCACTCTGCCAAGGTTTTATCGGTGCGGGTATTGCGGGAGAAGCCCTGCTTTTGTTCCATGATTCCAGCTTTAAGGACATGGCCAAGCTGATGGGATTAACTAATCCAGAAGACAAAAATACTGAGATAGAAGTCCTAATTGATACTGGAAACGTACTGATAGGCGCTTTCCTTAACGGCATTTCTGAACAGCTCGACATGAAATTTAGTCAGGCTCACCCTGTCGTGCTGGGACGGCACTGCACGGTTAACGATCTGATCCATGATAATTCAGAGAAATGGCACCGAACTTTGGCAATGGAGATCAACTATCGGATTGAAGATCATAATATTCAATGCGATTTGCTACTGCTCTTCACCGAGGATTCTATCCCCACACTTAGCTATAAACTCGGCTATTTACTCGATTAACCAGTTGGATTTTATCCTATGTCAAATGACCAAAGCGCAATGAACGAACTACACTGGCTCATCGATATGGTACAAACCATAGAGGTGGGATTAGTGGTATTAGATCGCCATTACAATATCCAGCTGTGGAACGGTTTTATGGAGAATCACAGCGGTGTTTCCCCTAATTCGATCAAAGGTCAAAACCTATTTACCCGCTTCCCCGATCTGCCTGCCACTTGGTTAAAGCAGAAAATGGAATCGGTTTTCATGCTTAAAAACCGTGCTTTTATTAGCTGGGAACAACGTCCGTACGTTTTCCAATTTAAAAACTATCGCCCGATTACAGGCCGTGCAGACTATATGTACCAGAACGTGACCCTGCTGCCGCTGGCATCGCTCACGGGACAAGTGACCCATATCAGTGTGATTATTTATGACGTGACAGATATCGCCATCAACAAATTGCAACTTAAAGCTGCCAACGAGCAACTCGAACGCCTTAGCCAAACCGATGGTCTAACTCAGTTGCATAATCGTCGTCATTGGCAAGAGTGTTTAGACCACGAGTACGACTTGTATGCCCGCTACTCAGGTATGGCAAGTTTAGTCATGATAGATATCGATAACTTTAAACATATCAACGACAGCTATGGTCATGTGGCGGGTGATAAAGTCATTCAGCATATTGCGCACTTACTCAGCCAATCCTTACGTGATACCGACTGTGCAGGGCGTTATGGCGGCGAAGAATTTGCGGTTGTATTGCCTAAAACCAGCGGCGCAGATGCGATGAACTTTACCGAGCGACTCAGGGAGAAAATCGCCGCATCCGTCATAGTGTATGAAAGCCTTAAGATTACTGTGACGGTAAGTTTAGGCGTATGTGAAATTGGCTCCCATATTACCAGCAGTTCTAGCTGGATCTCCTGCTCCGATAAAGCCCTGTACGAAGCGAAACAAAAAGGCCGTAACTGCAGTGTTTTACATACGAGTAAAACAAGTAAATCCTAAGTATACCCAATAAAAATGCCCATCAATGATGGGCATTTTTATTTAAAACGAGTGAAGATTAAACTCGAGATCCGCCAACGAATTAATGAGGAAAACCATCATCTTCTTCGTCTTCATCTTCTTCGTCATCCATTTCATCGCCGACGAAATAGGTACCCCAACCGTCATATTCCACTTTCTGCTTTACCGCTAATTGCAGCAATTGCTCGGCCGCTTTGTCCAGTAATTCAACATCCAGTTTGTGGTGTGCGACAGCATCGAAACAGAAGATAATTGAACCATCCTCCAGTTCCATTTCTTCGGCATCATTCACCTCAAAACCTAATTTGAAGGCGTCCACAGCCGCTTTTTCAAGACGGTCAAAATTGGTCGATGAAAAGTGATGCTCAATAACATATTCCGCATCAGGCTCTGAGCCATCGTCAAGCAGGGCTTGCACTATGTCACGATTCTCTGCAAGTTGGGCTTTTAACTGACTTTCAATAGACATGGATTTGTCTCCGTTAAGGTAAATCTGGCTCAAATTGGCATTATACCCAAACAACCTGAAGATGCAGGATTCAGCGGGAATTTAACGCACTTTAGGTAAGGCGGTTATTTGCAGACCTAGCGGGCTAAGTTAAAAATAACCAACTCAGCATAAAGTGCTTTAAAACCCGCCGGGACGGAGCGCCTAGGGCACTCCATTTCCGTGTTGCATCAATTCAAAAGGTGACCGACATTCTTTCATTGATGCGCCTTGAATTGAAACACCCTAGGCGCTCTGAAACTCGTATCTTCAGGTAGCTTGGGTATATTATACGTCATCACTCGCGAGAGTTTTACCCATAAGTGCTGCCGCTTCTTGATTTATCTCAGCAAATCTCGCCGACATACTGGCATGAATTTGCGCAGAGAAGTTTTTCACATCGGCTTTATCTAAACCTGCGGTCGGCACAGGTGCCATCATATCGATGATGACGACACCGTTATTCCAGCGATTTAACTTAATATGGCTCTGACACGAAGCAACCACTGGCACCACTGGTACTCCCGCCGCGATTGCAGTATGGAAAGCTCCCGCTTTAAAAGGTAACAGACCACGCCCACGCGAACGTGTACCTTCAGGAAAAATCCATACGGATAGATTCTTCTGCTTAATTTTTTCAACCGTTTTAGCCATAGTATCAAAGGCACTGTGACGGTTTTTACGGTCGATAAGAATATTTCCTGACAACCAATAGATTTGACCGAATAGCGGCATCCACGCCAAACTCTTCTTGCCTAAACTCACTGTACCTTTAGGAACTGCTGTCGTATGAGTAAAGAGATCAAAGTTATTCTGATGATTTGCTAAGAAAATATACGGGCCGTCCTGCACATCTTCGTGCCGGCGAACAATCACTTTAATCCCAAGGATTGGCGCAACCGATGAGAAGATCTTGGCGAACATATGTACATTGTCGCGATGGCGAGGCCTTAATAAACACACTAAGCCACCAAAAATAAAGGCAAGCAACAAGGATACCGCCAACAACATTGATCTGACGATTAAAAGCACGATTTACTCCGACTGTAAAAGTGGCGACAGTATAGCCACCATGGCTTTGGGACTCAATATATTGTTTACATCTGTAAGCTGACTTGCTAACAAGCAAGCAAAAAAAGCCCATCGATATACTGAACCTCCAGTGTATCGATGGGCTTTAAGATTAATATCGAACTAAGCGTGGTGCTTGGGTAAGATTTCAGGCTCAGTTGCCTGAGGTGAGACTTTACTTAACACAAAGCGGATAACTAAGGCACTCACGGCCAAAGTCGCGACAATTGCCGCACCACTAGGGAGATCTAAGGTCGTCGACAGAACTAAGCCCAAAACATAGCCCAGTAAACCGACGAGGTAAGCGTAAAATAGCCGACCTTTACCACGGTACTTGTTCAACGCTAAAGCTGGCAATATCAAGGTACTGAACACCAGATAAACGCCTACTAATTCAACCGATAAGGTAATCACTAGCGCAAATAGCAGATAAAATCCTGCCCCGTCCAACATCTGGGGGCGCAGGAATATCGCTAATAACACCAGTGAATACACTACGGCCGGCAAAATCAGTTGTGACCAACTCACCCACAGGATCTGACCTGACATCAATTGCTTTAACAACTCGGCGCCATGTGGGTCGTTTGCCAGCAACAGCATTGCGGCCACCGCAGACAAGACGTAAAAGCAGCCAATCATAGCCTCCAACTCACCCGCCATACGCTTAGCTAACCAAGCGATAAACCCTGCACCAGCAAGGGCAAACAGCGCTGGCATCCACACATTAGCAAACGGCATATCTTCTAATCTGTGGTCCATGTGAGCGACAATCGCGCCTAAAGCGGCAACTTGCGCTATCGCTAAATCAATAAAAATGATGCCACGCTTAAGCACTTGTCTCCCAAGTACAATATGCGTCGACAACACTAAGATCCCCGCTGCCAATGCAGGTAACAGAATCGACATCAGCTCAAGATCAAACATAGGTTTATTTCACTCCATTTAAGAGGGAAATCACGCTGTCATACAGGCTAAATAAATCTTGGCTCTTATCATTCCCCCCCACAGACATAGGCAGCATTACCACGGGCAAGTTCGCTTTTTCACCCAGCCATTTTGCACCGCGTTCATCCTGATAAGATGCCACAACTACGGCCAGAATATCCCCCTGCTCGGCGCGCGTCAGCAGACTCGCTAAGTGGCCGCTAGTGGGAGCTAAACCCGGTTTTGGCTCTAAATCTGCCACTTGCTCGATACCAATCCAGTTGAATAAGTATCTGAAGCTTGAGTGGTAAGCGATCACTTTTTTACCTTGTAATCCCTTAGCTTGCGCTTCCCAACGCGGGACTGCGGCTTGCCAGCGAGTGGTAAAATCTGCCAGTGACTGTTGATAATCGGCCGCACCAGCAGGATCTAACTGAGTCAGCTTAGCACTCAGTGCCGTGGCGACTTTTAACAGTCGCGTCGGGTCAAAATGAATATGTGGATTGCCTTGAGCATGCACATCCCCCATGCTGCGATCGACACTGGCCAGTTTATCTAAAGTTTCAATTTGATCGGCTGCGAAAAATAAGCCTTGCTCGGTCGAGCGCACTTTTGCGTTTGCCGACTTCATCTGCAGCATAGGTAACCAACCCACTTCAAGATCGGCACCTGCGCACACCACAAGATCCGCCTGACGCATTTTAGCGATCAAACTCGGACGCGCCTGCACTTGGTGAGGGTCTTGTAATGCCGTCGTTGCCGAATAGATGCTAGCCGTTGGAGCAAGCTCCTTGGTCAATGCCGCGTATTCAGGTTCACAGGCAAACACATTCAGCTCGGCATGGGCCAAACCAGTATAAGTGACAGATAAGGCCACTGCGGCCAATTTAGCTAAATTAGAATTGATGCGCACCGTGAGCCCCCAGAGACATAATGTATTGAATAGTGAAGATGTTATCGTCTTCTATTCCATCGAAGTTAGTACCCTTTTGATTGGTATACTGGAAACGAACCGTCGAGAAGTGGCTAGAATGCCAAGCCAAACTCACCTCAGATTCCTTCAACTTTTGCCCATGAAAATGATCGCCATGGAGCTCTTGGGTATCAGCTTCACCATAACGCACCCCCGCTGACCAGCTCGGCGTGAATTGGTACACACTGCTCAGATACCAACCTTGGTGGTAATCTTGGCTCGGTGCATCCTCAGGATGTAAATCGATAGGTGTAAAATCGCTCACGCGATAGTACTCACCGCTCACAGTGAGATTTTGATATTTGTAGTTACCGTTAGGCGCCCACTTATAAACAAAATCAGCACCATAGGTATTTTTACCTGTGTAAGATGCGGCATGGCTATGACCTTCGTGCTCATCACCATGGGCATGCTCATCTTCATGTTCCCCTTCTTCATGGGCAGTCACTTGGCCATTTTCGTTGCGCAAGTAACTCAACCCCGCTTGCCATGAGCTGTTATCGCCTATGTCGCCACCAATTTTTGAGTACAAGGTATAAACGCCGACCTTCTTAAACTCACGCTCACCATGCTCATCGGCAGCACGTAAACTATCGCCTTTAAAGGCTTCAACGCCCATGGTCCAATACAAGTCCGTCGGCGCTACGTAGTTAAAACGTATACCGTCATCAAAATAATGTCCCCCTAAGAATGCACGGTAAACCACAGGACGGTCGGTGAAGGAATCAGTATGTAAATGTTGGTTATTGAGGTAACCAATGTCCGATAAGAAACGGCCACCACGGATAGAAAACCCCGCTGGCATTGCCATGGTTTGAATAAAGGCTTCTTCCAGATTCAGTTCAGTCTCACCGTCATGCATTTCAACTACTGCGGTGATTTTACCGTAAAACATATCATCGATATTGGCACTCATCGCCAGTTCAGTTTCACCTAAACCAAAGCCATCTGGACTCTCGGCTAATGGGCGCTCTCCCGTCTGATAATATCCATTTAGCACACCACTGATATTAGGGTTGGTCAAGCTCGAGTCTTCTGCAAATAAGCTAGGCGAAACGAGCGCACACGCCAAAGCCACCAAAGAAATTCGGGTATTTAAAACATTCATGATATCTCCAAAATACAACTAGCACTCGACGACCGATATAAAGTCATCAAGAAATACAATAAGTTAAAATTTTAAGTTGATTTAGAGAGCGAAGGGAGGCGCACGACTGCGATAAACACTGACGTGTTCAAAAATAGAGGAAGGTAAAATAAATTCGACCACATCTAAATGCTGTATAGCTAAATTCAGCGTCAGCGGATGGGTCAATAAAATCTTGTTGAGTTGGTGCTGATGGAAGCACAGAGTACAGTGAGTCTTAGCGCCATCATCAAGATGGGTCACACTATGGGCTGAGGCAGCAAGAGACAGCAATATCAGTACGGCAGCAAGCCATATCGAAATTGTGCGTCTAATGTGACTTTTAAGTCTCACTCAGTCGTCCCCATAGTTAAAAAGTTGCATAAGTCTATGTCAGTGCCATAGCAAGTTGCAATAAGGTAATCGCTTTGCAAAAGGTTACAAGATATTTGAGGTACCCAGTCTTACCAATAACTTCTTGTTTCAATAGCGGTAGGATCTTGCCAGGACACAGGTAAAAAAACGCATTTAAGATTAGCTTAAGTGAGTGTAACTATAGTGTATTTAGTTTTTATGTCTGCGAGCACAATGACGAAATCAAGCTCGATATGGCTCCGTTTTATCCACCTAAAGGCAACTATTATGCTAGCATTTTTTCGTGAAAACTTAGGGCTTATCTTAGGGATAGTCATCTTCAGCGCGGTGATATTTGGTGGTATTTATTACGTTGAGCACTCTTTAACGAGTCAAGAACAAGTCGTGCAGTAAACAAAGACTCATTAACCGCGGCTGCAGTTCACCCCTTAAACCCTCTTCGTTGCATTTTGAGCGCCTGCTAAAGGCGCTCAAATGATGTTCGTCTCTGGAAAATTGTATCGCCGATTTTCCTATCCATAACGAATCCACTTATTAGCCTAACGATACTTCTGCCTTTGATCGCTATCATCGACTTGCTCGGGCGCTTCAATGGTGATGACTTGATCCATAAAATGGCTCACAAACAACAACATCAACGAAAAAATCATTACAGGGATCGCAAAATACCGCACAGAGGAATCAAAGTAACTGTATCCCGCCATAAACACACTCAAATAAAATCCTAATAACTTGAGTTTAGCCAATGTTGGGCTGCGGCCTAACCAAGCCGCACAATGGGGGCAACGCACTTGGGCGTCGAAACCTTTGCCTCTTTGCTGGCTAATGTCACTGACCTTGATGTATTGATTACAATGGGAACACAACATGAAAACACGATTCCTAAATAACGATGCGCAAGTTTACCAGATACCGACTAGAGTTCGGCCTGTAAATACCCAAAATGTCGGAAAAAGCAGATAAAGCACCGCACTCAAGGTTAAGCTCAAATCAACCCTTCCCTAAAAAAGTTTAATTCCAAGGGCTATTTCACTCGCAGATATTTTACAGTAGATCCGGCAACATCTATCATACTCAGACATATTTCTACTTAAGATCACTCCTATGCACCGCTACCTCGCTCTCGTGTTTGCCCTGCTAATACCACTACTGAGCCTTTCATCCCAAGCGCAAACTGAACCTGTCGCTGCAACCGAAAGCCCATTAAGCACTCCTGTAACGCTCAAGGCAGAACTGGCAATGCTGCAACAGGCTATCGATACGGATATACGTAAACTAAAAAATGCCAAAGGCGAATTGAAGACAATTGTTGAATATCGAATTCAAAACAAAACCTTACAGTTACGTAATAAGATTAAAGATCTGCTCGAAGCAACACCAATCGACAAGGCTTTTCTGCAGCCATTAATCCAAGGACAACTTAACTACATCCAACAAATTGATGCTTATATCGATGTCAACATTAGTAAATTGGAACAGCAATTAGGTTCAAGCACAGATGATGCGACTCTGCTGGAAATATCAAAGCGCGAATTAGAAAAAGACACCTATTACAAGCAACAACTCGAGACGCTCACTTGGCTCGAACAAGTTGGCCAAGATATTAGCGAAGCACAAAAATCACTGATGCAAATTTTAGTAGCACGTGCCGATACGCTAGAAAGTTTAGTGACTTATACCCAGCAGCAACTACAAGCAGCAATCGATATCGCAACCAATGCAGGTAAAGATGTCACTTCGGCGCAAACCAGCCACGTAATGATGCTAAAGGAACGCTTAGCACAGAATAGTCAGAGCTTAAATATCGACATCAGCCTACTCGACGCCTTAGGCCATGATACCGCCGCGCTGAAAAAGACACTCTTTAGTGTTTCAGGTGATATAACTCAAGATGTGTTGAACTTTGATGTGGCATCAAGTCTCGTTGAGCAGTGGCTAAATACGGCACAAGAACAAGCGATTAATCACGGCCCAACCGTCGTGTTTAAGTTATTTGTTTTCTGTTTGATCTTGTTTATTGCGGGTCTCGCCGGCAAGTTAGCCAAACAGATAGTGAAAAATACCGTTAGCAATTCTAAGTTGAATTTAAGTAAGTTATTACAAGACTTCTTCACCTCGCTATCAGGTAAAGCCGTCTTTACTATCGGGCTGTTAATCGCCCTTTCACAGCTTGGGATCGAACTTGGTCCCCTGCTCGCAGGCTTTGGTATCGCGGGTGTAATTATTGGTTTTGCCCTGCAAGATACCCTGTCGAATTTCGCCTCAGGCATGATGATCTTAATTTACCGTCCCTATGATGTGGGCGATTTGATCAACGCCGCTGGCGTCACCGGACGCGTCAGTCACATGAGCCTTGTCTCCACCACGATTAAAACCATGGATAACCAACGTCTTATTATTCCTAATAATAAGATTTGGGGTGACACGATTAACAACATCACAGCTGAGCATCAACGTCGAGTCGATATGACCTTTGGGATCAGTTATAGCGACAGCATCGAACAGGCTGAAGCGATTCTCAAGTCCATCGTCGAAGCGCATCCTAAGGTACAACCATTACCAGAACCGACGATTAAACTACATCTATTGAGCGAATCTTCGGTCGACTTTATCGTTCGCCCTTGGGCAAAACCGGAAGATTACTGGGAAGTGTATTGGGACATTACCCGCGAAGTGAAAATGCGCTTTGACGCCGAAGGGATCAGTATTCCCTTCCCACAGCGTGATGTGCATATCTATCAAACTACGAAATCACCGCTTTAAACCAGCGTTAAATGAGAGAAGAAGGGCGTTGCAATGAGCTCGCCCTTATTTTTTATCTCTGGCCTATAAATCTCTGCATCAAGTGTTAGCCTAAGCCGACTATCTCACCTTGCGCATCAATATCAATTTTTAAGTAACCCGGTTTCAGCCCAAGTCCTGGCATAGTCATCACATTCCCCACCAAGGCGGTAATAAACCCCGCACCAGCATGCAAGACTAAACCACGCACTGGGATCTCAAAGTCCTGAGGAACGCCCTTTAAGCTAGGATCGTGACTAATTGATAACGGCGTTTTGGCCATACACAGGGGCAAATGTCCATAACCTAATACGGCCAGCTGCTGCGCCTGTTGTTTGGCCTCGATAGAAAGGCTAACGCCCGCTGCGCCATACCCCACTTCGGCTAAGGTGGATAACTTAGCCTCCAATGAGGCTTCATCTGAATATAACAGCTTGAACTGACTCTCGGTTTCAGCGGCGCGAACCACAGTCTGCGCTAAGGCGACAGCGCCCGCCTCCCCTTGGCTAAAAGCATCGCTGACCTCACAGCCAAAGGCGCTGCTCGCGTTAACAGCCGCAGTTAGCCATTGCAACTCGGCATCAGTATCAATGGCGAAACGGTTAATGGCAACCACCACAGGAATACCATATCGAGCCACATTGTTGATATGCCAGTTTAAATTTTCAAAGCCCGCTTCGAGTCGAGCCTGATCTGGTAGATTGATATCTGACGCAGACACCAAACCACTATTGGCCTTCAGCGCTTTTAAAGTAGTGACCAGCACAGCGGCAGCGGGCACCTGACCCGATTGACGCACTTTGATATTACAGAACTTTTCAAAGCCCATATCTGATCCAAAACCAGCTTCAGTCACCACAAAATCCGCCAGTCTGAGGGCGATATCATCAGCAATAATGGATGAATTACCGTGGGCAATATTGGCAAAGGGTCCCGCATGGATCAGGCAAGGTGAACCATTTAAAGTCTGCATTAACGTCGGCTTTATCGCATCCGCCATGATGGCCGTCATCGCACCAGCGACACCTAAGTCTTCGGCTGTGATCACTTGCCCTTGAGTATTTAATGCCAGCACTAGACGACCTATTCGCGCCCGCATATCCGCCAAATTATGACTTAAGGCTAAAATCGCCATTAACTCAGAGGCGGCGGTGATATCAAAACTGGAGGCGTACTCTGGGCCATTATTATCGCCTAAGCCCACCTGGATTTGCCTAAGACAACGATCGTTGTGATCGACCACTCGGTGCCAACGGATCTCACTGGGATCTATATCCAAAAACGCTTGCCCAGATTGCGCCTCAAATTCCGCCTTACCTAAGCGCGCTTCATGAAATAGCCGCGCCGCAATCGCTGCAGCCCCTAAATTGTGGGCACTGCTCACGGCATGAATATCACCCGTGAGATGCAAATTCATCTCCTGCATGGGTACCACTTGCGCATAACCGCCACCCGCAGCACCACCTTTCACCCCAAATACAGGCCCCATGCTGGGCTGGCGAATACAGGCACAGGCCTTTTTACCTATGGCATTTAACGCTTGCGTTAAGCCAATGCTCGTCACTGTTTTACCTTCACCGTGAGGCGTAGGCGTGACTGCGGTGACGATAATCAATTTTCCTTTGCGTTGCCCAGCTAAACGCTGCAACACACTGAGCTCGACCTTGGTTTTAGTGTGACCAAATTGCATCATCTCTTCGGGTAATAGACCTAAGTCGGCGCCCAGTTCATTAATGTCTTTTAGGCTAGCGCGATTCGAAATATCCATATCTGTCAGCATGCGTCGATTTCTCCCTTTCAAATACGCTTTGGTTTAGTATGAGGGGTTGCTAAGCACAACACTCATTGAATAGGGCGGATATTAGGTGATTGGCTTTAAGATATATAGCCATCGAAAGGGTTAATGAGCGATTCCTTAATCTGCATCAAATAATCTGTCCTGCGTTCGAGCGGCTCAAGAGCGCCGTCGCCGCCAATGAGATCGAGCTCAGTCATTAGCAATGGTTCAGTATCTGGTAGGCATCTATGGGTCACAGCGTACCTTGATTTTTGTTTCTCAAAAGCAACAACCATAAACAACAACGGCGCCAGAAGGCGCCGTGGTTGTATGTATTATTGAGTGCGGCTTAAAACTGCACATCGCCACTTAAATGAGGTCGACGGCCTTTGCTGTCACGTAATTCAAATACCATATTATTAGCATTCTGCTCATAGCCAAATCCAACATCGGCAGGCATCAACAGTGGCAGTTTAAAGGTCACATCCACAGTAAATGGACGATCGCCAATGCTTGGCATCAACTCCGCCAAACAACGGGCCTTAGACCACATACCATGGGCGAGCACGCGATCAAAACCAAAACGCTTTGAGAGCACAGGATGCAAGTGGATCAAGTTATAGTCACCAGATGCCTTAGCATAACGACGACCTAAATCTTCACTCAAACTCCAGCTTTGTGGCGTTTCCCACGCCATATCAATGGCTTTAGGTGGACGAACCCGACGTCCAGCAACATCGATACGATATAAATAGGTGGAAAGCGATTCCCAAACGAGTTCTTCACCCACAAACGCCTTAGACACAAATTCAAACTCTAAGCCAGAATCCGTCTCACGGCTTGTGGTCAAGGCACACTCGAGGGAGAAAGTCTCGTCAACCGTTACAGGGCGATACACTTGAATGCGGTTCTTTAGGTGGATCATCCCAAGCAGTGGGAAAGTGATGCCATCGTGGGTAAAAATCACCGCATGCAGGCGAAATGCCATCACGTACAAATAGGTTGGCGGCAGCACTTTACCGTCAAATTGAAAACCACACACCTGCGCATATTGGCTTACTTTAGTTTCAGACACAGTCACATGCGGCGCAGTCACCTTTATATAGGGCAGCGGTTGCTGATCCCAACCCGGCTTACGGCCAAAGAAGATCTTGCGATAAAGAGAAAACAGCGACGGCATCGCGTTCAATTCAACACAATATGCATTATTCAAGTCTGAGTACCTTTTAATTAACTATCCCTTGGCACATAAATGCATTGCCATAAATTACCCCGCACAGACGAGTAACGTCTGCTCAATCAAGTTGATAACGAGTGTAAAACAGGCAGTGCTGCGTCTTAATAAGGGCTGATGCTGACTCTCCGAATGGACAACTATACCCAAACAACCTGAAAATGCAGGATTCAGCGGGAATTTAACGCACTTTAGGCAAGGCCCTTTATTGCTCCTGCATAAATGGCATTCACGCCATCCATGGCGATTGCGGTTATTTGCGGACCTAGCGGGCTAAGTTCAAAATAACCAACACAGCATAAAGTGCGTTAAAACCCGCCGGGACGGAGCGCCTAGGGCACTTCACTTCCGTGTTGCATCAATTCAAAAGGTGGCCGACATTCTGTCATTGATGCGCCTTGAATTGAAGCATCCTAGGCGCTCTGAAACTCGTATCTTCAGGTCGCTTGGGTATATAGAGTCAGGTTTGGCGAAAACGGCGTGATTATAACCCAGAGCACAGAGTTCTGTGTATCCCTAAGTTTAGTAGGAATAATTACTACTAATAAAATCAATAGATTAAAAATTAACGATGCAAATTTATCCATCTCAACTCGGCAATAACATCTCCAGAGTGCGAAAAATTTACGACTGTGCCACACTATCGTTCCACTCTCTTTAACCTAGTTATCACGTGCAAGATAAGAATTTTGATAAGCTCGCGCAAAAATTTGCGAAAAACATCTATGGTACGCCCAAGGGCGAAATTCGTGCCGCTGTGCTATGGCGCGACCTCGTCCCCGCGCTGGCAAAACTGGGGGATAAAAAACTCAGAGTATTAGATGCGGGCGGTGGTTTTGGTTACTTTAGCCAAAGATTAGCGCGCCTCGGCCACGAAGTTGTACTCTGCGACATCTCTGCTGAGATGCTGGCTCAAGCCAAAGAACAAATTGATGCCTCACCTGAACCATTAGCTATCCAGCTTATCCATGCGCCTATCCAAGCATTATCGGTCGATAACCATGGCTATTTCGATATTATACTGTGTCATGCGGTCGTTGAATGGTTAACGGATGCTAAGCCCACTGTAGCGGGTTTACTTACTATGCTAAAACCCGGCGGATTATTCTCTTTGATGTTTTACAACAAAGAAGCCATGCGCTTTCATGCTTTAGTGTCGGGCAATTTCGATTACGTCGCCGCTGATTTAAAAGTGAAGAAGAAAGTGCGACTAACTCCCACTCATCCGCTTTATATTCAAGAAGTTAAAGATTGGTTTAGCGAGTGGCGAATGTCGCTCATCAGCCAGTCTGGCGTGCGTGTAATCCACGACTATTTGAAAAAGAGTCAGCCCGCGGATTTCGACTATCACAAGCTGCTACAAATGGAGCTGGAGTACTCGCAACGCGAACCCTATATTTCCCTCGGCCGATATGTGCACTTTTTAGGGCAAAGCTTTGCAGTGTGAACGCGCGTCGTTACAAACGCACTGCCTAAACGATTACTGACAAGTCTGTTTCCAGCAGGCGCTCACTTTGGCGCCTGCTTGCTCTAGCAATTGCACCACGCTTTTATCCCCCACCACATGGCCAGCACCAACCACCACAAACAAAGGTGAAGTCACGTCAGTCGAGCCCATTAATTTTATAATGCCATCGGCCATCACATGGTTTCGCTGCCAGAGGATTTTCTCTAGCATTTTAGTGTCGCCCTCGCCGCCCATTTGCTCCTGCATTATGGTATCAAGCTCAGTTTCATTACCTGAACGCCAAGCCGTTATTAACGATAAAAGCTCCGCATCCGATGCGCTAATCGCCTCACGCACCATAGACCACTGCTCTTGACTATTAAAAGACGCTAACAATTGAAATTGTGACTCGGCGGTTTCCAACGGATACACAGGCAAAGCCGCATATCGAGCCATCAACTGCATATCAACGCCATAATCCGTGCTGTAACCTAAGTCGTTATAACGCAATAAGTTAACTTGAGTAGCCTGCAGCCAAGGTGCAAAAGATTGTATCGACTGACAAACATTTGCCGTGGCCGCGCAATAGGGCGTCATGCTCTCGACCGTTTGCTTATCTCGGCTCTGCCAATCTAAACCCTTAGTTTTATCCGCGCGGCCGTATTGTTGCAGTAAGGCTGTGCTATCGACTTTATTGATATCGACTTCTACAACTAAGCCCTTAGCTTTACCCAACGCGGTTTCAATTTGGGTGGGTAAAGGATAAAAGTCGGCACGTCCAATATGAATCGAACCCAGCAAATACGCGCTCTTGCCTTGCCATTGCACTTGATAAAATGGTGGTTTATCGGTTTCTGCGCCCACCACTTTTGCGCTCAAACCCGCTAACGCCATAAAACAGATTGATGCAATTAGTCGCCATTGGCTTGTTGCCATATCCTTTGCCCCTTATAATTCCTGCAAATTTTGCAATGAGACGCTGTTATGCCACATACCAAGGTTATAGAGCAACTGAAAGAAAATCTTCAAATCGCCTATCGCCAAGCCATAGACGCCGACGCTAAGTTAGATGAGCTAAAGAAAGCTGGCCATGGAAACTTCACCAGCATATTCACGGCAGAACAAGGTTTTATCGCTTCGAGTAATCGCTTTCTGCCCTATGTGCAAGAGTTGGTCGATGACTTAACTCGCATGGAAGAGCATCAAACGCTCGATCCTAAAGAACTCGAAACCTATGTGCGTCAGTTAGGCGCATTACTGCAAACATTGCAGGCCTTTAAGAAGCAAAGCTAAACCGAGATTAGGGGCTGAAACTCATCTTAGATTTCAGCTCTTTCCATAGCATATCTAATCAAGCCCACCAACACAGATAGATAGCACTAAGCTTCCCCAAAACTGTCATCATTTTGTCATTTCTAAGTCATAGACTCCGCTCACATAGACGAAGGGGCTGACGTAATGACAAGTTTAGATCTGGCTAAAGAGCTCGATAAAATAATCTCTAAAGCGGCAATCAGTCCCTTATTTCAGCCAATTTTCAATATATTAGAACATAAAATTCATGGTTTTGAGGCGTTAAGCCGTGGCCCTGAACACAGCCCGTTATACTCCCCAGTCCCGCTATTTCAGACCGCCGAACATCAAGGTAAATTAAGCGAGCTAGAAACCCTTTGTCGCCGTATTTCACTCGAGCAATTTAAGTTGCGTCAGTTTCAAGGCAAGCTGTTTATCAATATCTCGCCCAAGGCATTGTTAGATCCCGCCCACCCCAAGGGCATGACCTTACAACTGCTGCAACAACTTGGCATAGCGCCATCACAGGTTGTGATTGAACTGTCAGAGCAATATCCCGCCGATGATATCGATTTACTCAAATCCTGCTTAAATCACTATCGTAGCCAAGGTTTTTTAACGGCGATCGATGACTTAGGTGCAGGTTATTCGGGTCTGAGACTCTGGTCAGAATTGTCACCTGACTATGTCAAAATCGACCGTCACTTTATCCATCAGATTGATTCGACTCCAGTCAAACAGGAATTTGTCCGCTCGATTGTGGAGTTATGCCAAAGCTTAACCTGCAAAGTGATAGCCGAAGGAATTGAAACGCAAGAGGAATTAGCCGTACTCAAACAACTGGGTATCGTCTATTGCCAAGGCTACTTACTCGGTCGTCCAGAAGTGCTCCCCTGCCGCGCGATGAAAGCGACCTTAGTGCCGAGCAATACTCAAATTCAACCTAGATACAGCGAATCGGCCGAGAGCCTGTGCACGAGCGCCATAACCGTAGTGCCTACACTTAAACTCAAATTTTTAAGTGACACCTTTATCTCGCAACCTGCATTACAGGCGGTTGTAGTGGTCGATAACCAGTTGCCACTCGGTATTATCAGCCGCGCGACCTTACTTGAACTCTTCAGCACACCCTATGGTCGCGCCTTACATGAAAATCATGCTGTGAGTGAAGTGATGGACCCGCAAGTCATCCAGATTGAGGCCAACGAACCATTATCCATCGTAAGTCAATTACTGACCTCAGAGAGTGCTAATACGGTAGCGCAACAGTTCATTATCCTTCGCCGTGGTAAACTACTCGGCATAGGCCATACCAAGGATCTGCTACAAAGGATCACAGAGCACAGAATTAAGATGGCGCGCCATGCAAATCCTCTTACAGACTTGCCGGGTAATGTGCCCATTCAAGAGGAATTAAAACGCCTTAAGATCCAAAAGAAACATTTTTATCTAGCCTATTTTGATCTGTGTAACTTTAAGCCCTATAACGATATTTATGGATTTTGCCGTGGCGATGAAGTGATTTGTGAAGTGGCGAATCTGTTACTGAAGTATAAAAGCGACAATTGCTTTGTTGGCCATGTCGGCGGCGATGACTTTGTCATTATCAGCACCTGTGAGCATATGATCAGCCGTTGCCAGCGAATTCTAGCGGATTTTGAAACCCATAAGCATTTATTTTATAGCGCAGATCACTGGCTGGCCCAGGAAATGCTCGCCGACGATAGAAAAGGTGAAGCCTGTTACCATCAATTGATCAGTCTGTGTGTAGGCATTTTACCACCCGCACTCACCTTTAACGCCCATGAACATAGTCTATCGACCTTAAGCGCTAGGGCAAAAAAACAGGCAAAATCCGCAAATAACGGATTTTACCTGTTAGAAAATCATCTAATTATCGACACTCAGGCACTAACAGCATAGCTAAACAGCTTTAATACTCAGCATTAGCGACCGATATGAGATATTAAAGTTGTGGTGCAATCGTCTTCTTTAACCACTCGGTTAACATTTTGGTTTCATACATAAAAGGTTTATCATTTAAAGATTGGATCCCATCCATGAACCCCATATTCGACAGTTTTTCATCGCCCGCGATAATCACTTTATCGTTTTCCATGACTTGATAAGAAAAAGTCATACGTGGCGGATAAATGTCTTTGATAATGCGTAAATCATTGGCGGTCGCACCAAATGTTGGACGCATATCACCCGCAAGATCAACATCGGTAATGGTCATTTCAAGCTTTTGATTTGGCTTTAAAATCTTCGCAGCTTCTTTATTGATGTTTTCAGTTAAGGTCTCAAATAAGCGTTTCTCATAACGGGATTGGAGCTCCCCTGATGATTTTATATCGCGATAATCTTTAGGACTTTGCCAAACAATTTTAACCACACCATCTTCGGTGACGGGATCCACAGGCGCTTCATCGGCCGCCCAAGCCGCACTGCAACTTAATACACCTGCGAGTAAAAGGGACTGAATTTTCATGTTTGCCTCCAAGGCCTAAATAACTTTCTGAGAACCACAGTACAAAATCTAACCTGAACTAGAGCTTAACGCAAAACTGATATAAGTACAGCAAATGTGCCGTAAGCTTTTGTATAATTGAGTAAATATTATTTAACCATCACAACCGATACGTATCTTTTTGTATCGGAATTGCACCAAGTAAGTGCATAGTTATCAATTTGTGAACATTTCACGCGCATAACGACAAAAAAAGCGTTATCCTTCCGCTATTGTTTACATTGCCCACTTAATAAAAAATGAAATTCCCTGTTGTACCTGTGTTCATTCTTATCCTGTTTACCTGCGTCGTAAGTGCGATTTGGTTTATCTCCCCGAGTGACAAAAATACTGGCCCTAAAACTTGGTCAGCCTTTATCTACAACCATGGCTATGATTCAGGAAAATATAAAAAAACCGATAACTTTGACAGCTATAATACTTGCCGCGATTTTGCACGCGAACAATCTGCCTTCTACGACAATGTGCCTTGGGAATGTGGATCTATGTGCCAGTTCGATACTCGTAAGCAAGGATTTCAATGCGAAGAAATGAAGAATGAGCACTAACTAACCATTCAGTATAGGTTCAATATTTATACAATAAACTCAGCTCCTCACAGTACAACTCGTTTTCTTTACCGTCTAAGGATGCACGATTTAGAACTAACGTGTTAAACGTAATTTTTAACTTGGAGCTTACCTATGAACCTAAACACGGCTTATCTATTCAACCCATATTCACCAAAACTCGCTTTATTGGCACTGCTGACAATTGGAACGAGTATCAGCCTTTCAAGCCAAGCTGCACCATTGACCATCAGCCAGCAACAGGCTGTTACTGTTCATTTGAGCAAATTGGCTCAGGTGCAAAATGCGGCTGAACATCAAATGACAGAGCAGCTTAAGCAAGATTTTAGTCAACAATTAACGGCGCAAGAACATGAGTTTATGAGCGACATCTGCCCTAAATACGGCATGACCTTCGATGTCACTACCAACGCTTGCTTACGCTCGTAAGGTATTGCCAAGATTAAAATGGAAAACGGGCGCTGAGCTCAGGGTATTGCAGCTTTAAATCCTTGGGCTTAGTGCTAAATTTTTTACCCACGGGCGTCGCCTTGCCCGATGGCATAAAGGGCAGTTCCTCACCGGTTCTATCTTCGTATAATTGCCCTGCGATAAGGTCGTATTCATCTACAAAAGGGTAAGCATAGGCATCTCGCTCTGGCCAAGCGACTAAACGTGCTAAAGTGTCAGGCTGATTAACCACACCTTCGAAAATTTCTTTACCGAGTGAAATCAAAAAACACCTAAACTCGGCAAAAGCATATTCAGAATCACAGCCCGTAATAATGTAAGCCGCCCCCCAAACAGACCACAAATAACTACGGCGCATCTGCTGACCAAAGATTTTATCGAAAGCTTTTAACTCTTCATTACTCAATTCGGCAAGTTTCTGCTTCAGTGCTTGAGTCAAAGACTCCTGTGATTGTGCCGCTTCCGTTCGCGTGACTAAACCCCAAAACTCAACTTCTGTCATAAACGTCACCTATTAGAGCCTCTAGCAAAAAGGCATATTCTACACGATATTACGGTTATACTGGACTCGGATTAGGGCATTTCCTACACTTGCTCATCTTCTTTGCTACTGGTGTGCACTTCAATCTATGCCTAAACGTCTTATACTACTGATCACGTTATATTGCCTCTTCAGCATTGCTGCACTTTGGCGTACTGTGATGACTCAATCCCTAGATGTATTCACCCTAGGTGTCCTCCCCGTGCTCGTTGGCATACTCATACGCGCGCCGTGGTCTAGCTTAGTGTTGAAGATTTATATTGGCATGCAAACCTTAGGATTCTCGGCTCTGGGGATTACAGCAATTATTGCCTATCGCATTACCCCTGAGGATGTAAAAGTGGTTGTTTCTGGCCACAACATTCCTATGTTGCCACTCACAGTGAGCATTATTGTTATTTTACTCGTGCAGTATTGGATCGCATTTTCTAAGGTCACGAGACACTATTTGACCCGCCAAACTCAGTAATGGACTTTGTTGCTAAGCTGTTATCAATAGCGTAGCTTAGCGACCCAGTAAAATACTTACGACTCTTAACTTGAAGTAAACTATGAGCCATTTATCGCCCAGCGAACTTTCCATTCTTTTGGTAGAACCTTCAGAGACACAGCGTCGAATTATTATTCAGCGCTTACAACAAGAAGGCATTCTCAGCATTCAAACCGCAGAAAACATAGAAGCGGCTAAAGATATTATTGCTCGCCATAAACCTGACCTTATTGCGAGCGCCATGCATTTCGATGATGGCACTGCCATCGATCTCTTGGGCTACTTAAGGGCCAACGCTGACTGCAAAGATATCCAATTTATGCTGGTCTCGAGTGAGTGCCGCCGTGAGCAACTTGAAATATTCCGCCAATCGGGTGTAGTAGCGATTCTACCTAAACCCTTCAGTGCCGACCATTTAGGTACAGCATTGAATGCCACGATTGATTTACTCAGCCACGATGAACTCGACCTGAGTAATTTCGATGTACAAGATGTGCGTGTATTAGTGGTCGATGATAGCCGTATGGCAAGAAACGTCATTAAACGTACGATTGGTAACTTAGGGATGAAGCTGATTACCGAGGCCGAGGATGGCGCGCAAGCCATAGCGTTAATGAAACACAATATGTTCGACTTAGTGATCACTGATTACAATATGCCGAGTGTAGATGGGCTAGCTTTGACACAATTTATCCGCAATGAAAGCCAACAATCACACATTCCCATCTTGAT
Organism: Shewanella sp. SM87; assembly: GCF_025653705.1. Taxonomy (NCBI): domain Bacteria; kingdom Pseudomonadati; phylum Pseudomonadota; class Gammaproteobacteria; order Alteromonadales; family Shewanellaceae; genus Shewanella; species Shewanella sp. SM87. The sequence goes on along the minus strand of NZ_JAKKSC010000011.1, from coordinate 36,984 downwards.
GGTGTCTTCCGAAGCCAACGATACCCACCTCAGCAATGTATCCCAAGCGGGTGTAAATGCCTTATGTGACAAACCCTTTGAACCCAAACTTGTTAAAAAATTACTCTATCAACTGTTAGAAGAATAAAACCAGAATAAAACTTAAGTCACGAACTGAGTAAATATTCTGCGCTTTACTGAACATCCTGCTGCACGCTAGACGCAAAAGGCTTTCCAAGTGCTAAACCTTATGGCATGTTAGGCACGCTTATTTCAAATAAATCTACGGAAAGAAGAGACAATAAAAATGAACAAAACTGAACTAATCGCCAAAATTGCAGAAAATGCCGATCTAACGAAAGTAGAAGCAGCACGCGCATTGAAGTCTTTTGAAGCAGCTATTACCGAATCAATGAAAAATGGTGACAAAATCTCCATCGTAGGTTTCGGTTCTTTTGAAACAGCGACTCGTGCCGCTCGCACTGGCCGTAACCCACAAACGGGTAAAGAAATTCAAATTGCTGAAGCGACAGTGCCTAAGTTTAAAGCGGGTAAAACCCTACGTGACAGCGTAAACTAAGTTATAAAATTCAATACAACGCCTCCATTGTGAGGCGTTTTTTTTGCCCAATCCCAGTGAAGCACTGAATATTTTTTGCACAACAAAAGTGCGCCTCTGCCCCACAAACTGGCAAATAAAAACATTTCATTAACATTGCAAGTTCTAATACCTTGTTTTACATGGCATTGTAATAGTGGCATGTGATTAGCAAATCCTTCCTTAGAAAAAAACCAAGATGCACTAATGAACACAGCTGACTTTGAGTGTGCCAATGGTGAATCGATAAATAAGTCAATCGAGGGGATGAGCATGAAGAAATCACTGTACAGCGTTTTGGCCTTATCGACGGGAATGTTACTGGCAGGCAACGCCTTTGCAGCCGTATCAGGCAACATTGGCGGTACCTCTAATTATCTATGGCGCGGTGCGACCCAAACTAAAGATGCGGTCGCAATCCAAGGTGGCCTTGACTACAGCCACGATTCTGGATTTTATGCGGGAACTTGGGCATCGAATGTGGATTTTGGTGATGATACTAGCTACGAGCTTGATCTATATGCGGGTTATGGCGGCAGTATTACCGAAGACATCAGCTACGACTTTGGCTATCTCTACTACGCCTATCCAGACGCGCCAGGCAGTATTGATTTTGGTGAGCTCCATGCTGCTGTCACGTGGAAATGGCTCGAACTTGCTTACTCCCAAGTCATCAATGCCGGTGACGATCTGGCCGCCGATCCTTTAGATAATAAAGATCTCAGTTATCTTGCCGCGACGGTATCCGTTCCTCTCACTGAAAAGCTGAGTTTATCAGTGCACTATGGTTACTCAAACGGTGATGTCGTCCAATCTTGGTTTGGCGAAGATAATTATGCCGACTATAACGTGACTCTCAGTGCAGATACCAGCATAGGCACAGTGTCATTTATGGTCTCAGATACCGATCTCACCGATGATGATGCCAAACTAGTACTCGGATATTCCTACAGTTTTGATCTATAGGCTCTAAGCATAACAAAACGCCACCTTAAAAAGTGGCGTCGTTTTATCACAATCACCTACTAGGCAATAATTGACCTGTTCGTTTTACGGGCCGCAACCATTTTCTCGATATACTCAACAATGGGCTCAGTCACTGAAATCCCTGTTGTTTGCTCAATCCCTTCAATGCCAGGCGCCGAATTAACCTCAAGGATCAGTGGACCACGGTTAGAACGTAAAATATCTACTCCCGCGACAACCAATCCCATCGCCTTCACAGCGGCAATAGCCATCTTACGTTCCACTGCAGTGATTTTAACCACCTCACCACAGCCGCCCAAATGCAGATTGGAGCGAAAATCACCCTCAGGTCCTTGTCGCTTCATCGAAGCAACAACCTTGTCACCGACAACAAAACAACGAATATCACTACCATTGGATTCTTTAATGTATTCCTGTACTAAGATATTCGCTTTGAGCCCCAAGAATGCTTCAATCACGCTCTCAGCAGCCGTTTTAGTTTCAGCGAGTACGACACCAATCCCTTGAGTGCCTTCGAGTAATTTAATGACTAACGGAGCGCCGCCCACCATATTGATGAGATCTGGGATATCATTTGGCTTATTGGCAAAACCCGTCACTGGCATGCCAATCCCTTTGCGGGAAAGTAGTTGCAGTGCCCGCAATTTGTCCCGCGAACGCGCAATGGAGATTGAATCATTCGCGGCATATACACCCATCATTTCAAACTGACGTACAACGGCACAACCATAAAAAGTCACGCTAGCATGAATACGCGGAATGATGGCATCAAACCCAACTAATTCAGTACCTTCATAATGAATGCTAGGTTTAATAGAATTAATATTCATGTAGCAATTCAGCGTATTGATCACGACCGCTTCATGTCCACGACTTTGGCAAGCCGCGACTAAGCGTTGTGTTGAATACAACTGGGGGAATTGGGATAAAATACCTATTTTCATTGCTGAGTGACCAACTTAAGCATGAGTGAATAAACCGTTCTGCGGCACCAAAAGCACAGCGACAGAAAAAGGGGCTGATATTTGTCTATTGCTCAGTGTAAAGCAAGAAAATATTCCTCACCAGACGAAATCATTATGCTAATGAAATACTTCAAGACCTATCACATTCGGAACTCGTTTAAATTAACAGCGGCAAAATATACTTAGCCTCAAACTCCGTTGCATCTAAGGGACGAGAAAATAAATAACCTTGTAATACAGTACAATGGCGAGAAGTACAAAACTCAGCCTGCTCAATTGTTTCAACGCCCTCAGCTACTGATATGACATTAAACCCATGGGCGAAGTTAAGTAATGCAGCGAGCAAACGAGTGTCTTTATCATCCTTATCATAGGAAGCGACAAAGCTTTTATCGATTTTCAGCACGCTAATGGGAAACAATTTGATATGTTCTAAGGACGAAAAACCCGTCCCAAAATCATCGAGGGCAAAACGCACCCCTAACTCGGCGATTCTATCGAGCATTTTGGCATGTTCATGGGGATCTTCAATAAGGCAATTTTCAGTAATTTCAAGCTCTAATGCTACAGCAGGAAGTCCTGTCTTAGTCAGCGTACTCGCTATTTTATCAAACAGGTTCTCATTTCCAATTTGCGATGCAGACAGGTTAACGGCAATGGTGAATTCTTTCCCTGTTGGCTGTAATTGGGTTAGCCAACTCAATGCCTGTGTACAGGCTTGCTCAAGTACCCAGTCATCAATGTCCTCCATTAATCCGATCTCTTCGGCTATGGGTAAAAACTGATCTGGGGCGATAATACCATCCACAGGATGCTGCCATCGGATAAGGGCTTCCATCCCCACCAGCTGATGGGTTTTCGCATTCACTTGCGCTTGATAATGAACCTTAAATTCATTTCTTTTTAAGGCAGTACGCAAACTCGACTCGATATGATTACGGTAACGCACCTCTTTATCTAAAGCTTCTGAGTAAAACTGAATCTGGTTTCGGCCCATTTTTTTAGCGCGATACATAGCAATATCGGCACATTTCATCAGCTCAGAACTGTTCGAAGCCGCTTCATTATAAAAAGCCACACCGATACTGGCACCAATAAGCACATCGTTATCACCGAGACAAAATACGTCCTCAAACACTTTGAGCAATCGATTAGCCACAATCATAGGGAAATATTTATAATCATTATCAGTGACTAGCACGACAAATTCGTCCCCACCTAAACGGGCAATAATGTCGCCATCTCGTAGTACTTCACTTAATCGAGCGGCTACTTTAACTAAAAGAATATCCCCCGTCTGATGGCCTAGAGTGTCATTGATCGCTTTAAAATCATCTAAATCGAGTAAGATAACGGCTAAATAGTCGTGACAACGTTTGGCCCTTGCTATCGCTCGATTAAGACAAAGTTCAAAACCATAGCGATTAACCAGCTTAGTCAACGAATCGTGTTCAGCTAGCTCTTTTAGTTTTTGGTGACTATTACGTAACGCCAACGCCATTGAAGATCTTTGTTTCGCATAACGAATTGCACGGGTTAGTATCCGCGAGTTGACCTCATCTTTAAGCAAGAAGTCCTGTGCCCCTAGTTCAATACAGCGTTGAGCCAGTTTCTCATCTTCATAGCGACTCAGCATAACGACTACAGTCTGGTCTTGCGTCATGGCATTGAGCTTGATCAACACTTCTAAGCCATTAGCATCGGGTAATAAATAATCCAATAGAATACCGTCAAAATGACGTTCTAATGCGAGATTTAAACCATCAAATGCACAATTTGCTTCGACCACATTAAAAGTCAACTTTGACTGTCTGAGTGCTCGGATGATCGCAGTTCTATCAACTTCATCATCATCGATCAGTAGTAAATCCATATACTCACCTTATGCGGATGGGAGCTCCACTATTCGCCAATAACCTTCAAGCATATTAAAAATATTGTTAAAACCGTCTTTCATATCAGTTTTAACCATGTAACCAGCCACATGATGGCTATAGGCTTTCATCCTATCTTCATCGGTACTCGACGTGGTGAGCATAAAAACGACAGACGAAGAAAGAGAAGGATCTGAACGTATTCGCTCAAGGAACTCAAACCCATTCATTCTTGGCATATTAAGATCGAGCAAAATAAGATACGGACCTTTGATCGTGTCTAAACTCGTTAGAATAGTTAATGCTTCGATCCCATCTCGAGCACGCACTAAGGGATTGAGTAACCTCAATTGTCTCATCGCCCGCTGCACGGCCATGTAATCCACGTCATCGTCATCAACCAATAAAATGGTGACCTGTTGATAGTGATTTGCTGCGCTCATAGAAGCTCCTTTTTCACTATTTGCTTAGGCCAACTAAAGCAAAAACAACAACCTCGGCCCTGCGATTTAAGCTGAATCTCTCCACCTAAACTTTCAACCGTTTTCCTCACAAGTGATAAGCCTAAACCACTGCCTTCAACTTCATCCCTTGGTTTAAGTGTTTGAAACATCTCGAAGACTTTTTCATGATATGAGCTTGATATCCCCGGACCATCATCTATCACACTGAATCGATACTGCTGATCAACCGCCTCACATGAAACCGTAATCACACCTGTACCTAAGTCATGGTGTTTTATGGCGTTACTGATTAAATTTCGTATAACTAATTCCAACAATGGCCTTACGGTATAAAAATTTGGAAATTCACCTTTTAGGACTAATTCAAATCCCTGTGGCGGCGCGACGAGCGCAAACATGTCTTCAACCAGTTGCCGACTTTTCACTTCAGTAGTTTCGGTATCGACACGACCAATCCGAGAAAACATCAATAGTCCATCGAGTAATAACACCATTCGATGAATACGACTTTGGATAAGCCCTAGGTATTTCTGTACATTTTCATTGGTGTTATCGACTAAATCCTCTGATAACCAAGAGGTTAGCTGCTCGATACCACGTAAGGGGGATTTCAAATCATGGGAAGCAATATAGGCGAACCTGTCTAATTCTTGATTGATACGCTCAAGCTCAAGCATATGTTCTGCACGCTGAACTTCAATGCGTTTACGTTCAGAGACATTGTTAATTGTCGCGAGAATAGAAATGCCATTACTAAAATGAATAGGCGTCAACCCCACTTCAATTGCGAGTCGACTGCCATCTTTGCAACAGCCAAACAGGTCATCCCGCATCGACATATTTTTCGCAATAGGCTGCACTAAATAGTTACTCATGTGCTGCTGATGAGCATCCCTTAGGGTTTCGGGCAATAACATATTGATGGAACGACCGAGTAACTCGTCTCTGGTATAGCCGAACAAACGTTCAGCATGGGTATTCACTAAAGTAATAAATCCAGATTTATCCACCATAAATAGCGCACTTGGAGAGGCTTCAATTACTAATCTAAAGCGTTTTTCGTTAGCAATTAACTCTGAAGTCAGTAAAGACTCCTTATATCGATTACGCGCCATAATTAACACTGAGTAAAACAATGCCAAAATAAAACCACAACCGATAAATTGGAGCCACATACCTTGGGTCTGTTCCGCTCTCGAGATAAAACGCGATTGTGATGAAATGTCTAAGCGCCACAACTGCCCTCCAACTAAGTAAGTCTGTGAGTGATAAAACACATCCTGCTCATTCGGGGTCACTTTGCTGCTGGTAAACATTAAACTGTCAGCGCTAGCCTGCGGACTTTCATAAATGGCAAGTTTCAAACCTGAGAATCGCTCCCCCATAATCCCTTGCATGAGGTCATCCATCCTAAACGCTGCATACACAAGTCCAAACACGTGCTGTTTACGCTCAGCCTCTGTTGTTGTGGTGCCTTGATAAAGCGGTAAATACATTAAAAAACCCGCTTTAGCATCATCAGAAGTATCTTGAACTAATACTACTTTGCCAGAAACTGTCGGCAGTCCAGTGGTAATAGCGCGAGTGATGGCTTTATATCGATTAGACTCGGAGCACATGTCATAACCCAAGGCTCTTTGATTACGCCAATCAAAGGGTTCTAAGTACACAATCACGCAATACTGATCACGCATTCCTTCTGGGTAAACTTTATAGTCTTTAAAACCTTCAGCTTGAACTTGTTGGATGTGCGCACTTAATGCTTCAGGTTGAAGTAACTGAGCATAGCCAAAACCTTGAAAACCTGGATAATACTCAGATAAATGAGCATTGATGACATAAGTTTGCCATTCCTGTCGTGTCACATTACTCGACGATAATAATAAGCCAACGCCACCACGTAAGACTTGCTCATAGGCAAGCATTCTGCGATTCACGGCTTCTGTTAATTCTTGAACGCTATTTTCGAAACGCTCTTCACCTCTATCCCTAAGATATTGCTCAAGCACATACCAAGAGATCCCCATGAAAAGTAAGGCAGCCACTATCATCAGCCAGCTAGAGCTCAGCACGCTAAAGTAGATATTATTAGATGGGGGGAGTGATTTAGAAAACTGATCCTTGTCCATGTAAGCCAATTCCCTAGCAAACGATTAACAACAAACACTGGTACAAGTGTTGTTGTAATTATGACTAAATTCAAGTTTATCCTACTATTTAACTCGGAATTAACCCGAATATATCTATGACTATACAGTGCTCTTAATCACAAAATAAGCAAAAACTAAATTAATCAAATATTCAATTGCTGTCTCGGGCCTACGCCAAACAGCAGTAAGCTGAATCATCCGACTCACGGGAAGAATTTTTCACCCTAACTCACAAAATTATTTGCTTTTCTACCATACTCTTTTTAGTTAGAAAGTCGTTAGGAACAACAAGAGGAATTCGTTATGGCTCATATTACTGAAGTCGTGCCCAACGATACTGAACTTGAGGCAATGACCACACCAAGAAACAGCAAAGCCGCCGAGGCAATGCAGCATAGACGCGAAGTCAAAAAGCGTTTAGAAGACTACCTCGAGCGGGCGGAGTTAAAACGTGCATTAGGAGATGACGATTTTTTCTAGCCAATTCTATCTCGCTATCTAGTGGTCAAAATGATGGGATGATGATCTCAGTCGGTGATCATTTGTTTCGAACTCGCTGAGTTTTGGCCCACTAAAATCGAATATCTCACCCAGCCAATAATGCTGGGTGTGACTCTGCTTTAGCTCACTAACCTCCAGATTTAATATCGCGTCATCACAGTCATTTTTACCACTCTTGTCGGCTTGAGTTTTGATTAACAAGCATTCAGCCTGAACACACTCAAATAACTCATCGCTGTCATGCTTTGCTCCAATCAATCTATTTCTATATCAAGAACAAAGCAGCTTTAATGTCATATCAATAAAATATTATTAAACAGATGGTTACTTATTTATGTCCCATAGACATAGCGCTAGAATTGTAACAAGTGCACCAAAATGATTCACAAAATCGATAACAGCTAATTTATTTAATCGGTATATTTTCTCAGCTAGCCTGCGAATCAATATGAATAAATGAGGTTTAAGGCTATGATTAGCCACATCTCTCTCGCTGAAATTACCTGCAGGATATACGGGAATGTCTGAGTCGTTAGCCCAATATCAACAAGATCTACGCCGTTTTTCCGATGAATTAATTCGCATTCAAACGCCAATAAAAATTTTAGATGCCATTAAATGGCCGCGGGAAATGGAGGAACGTTTTCTCTCCAATAAGGGCACGGTACTTCCGGCTATCAAGCAAGAGTTTTATCAAAACATTGCTTTACCTTTTGATCCTGTTAAAACCCAAGCTGAGCTAGCCTCCCTAAAACAGGACATCCATAGACGTTTGGGTAAACGAGACAAACTCGGCAAGATATTAGTGGCAAACGTCGATCAGTATCGCCTTGTCATTGATATGTTGGGGAGCAGAGGCACGCCAACCTTTGGTAAGCTCAGCCAAGAATTGTACGGCAGTGCTAGCCATAAACTGCATGGCGATCGCCATACCTTGCGCCAGTTAGGCGATAAACTCAGCTACATTTTCTCGCTGCCCGCGGCGAGGCACATGAATAAACACCACCCTAAAATTATTAGCGCGCCAGAAGCGGTTAACGTTCTCAGCCAACGTTTAGAAAAGTACTTCCATAGCGATGATATGCGTGTACGCCTTAGTGACGGTATCGTCTCTGACGCTGCAGTCGGTGGCGACACTGTTAAGCTCAATAGCAAAGCAATGTTCAGCGAATCGGATCTTAATGTATATGAAGTTCACGAAGGTTGGGTGCATGTTGGCACGACGCTAAACGGCCGAGCTCAACCCCACGCCACTTGGCTCAGTGTCGGTTCTCCGCGCGTAGCAGCAACCCAAGAAGGTCTAGCCGTTTTACTGGAAATGCTGACGCTAAGCTCAAATCCAGGACGGGCTCGGCGAATTAGTGACCGTGTTGCCGCGGTCGATATGGCTGAAAATGGTGCTGACTTTATAGAGGTATTCAATTATTTCAGAGGATTGAATCTAAGTGCGACAGACAGTTACCGTGTCACCCAAAGGGTTTTCCGTGGGGGTATGGTGGAAGGCGGTAGTTTCTTCACTAAGGATATTTCCTATGTACGTGGCTATGTGGAAAACATTAACTTTATCCGCAGCGCCATAACCTCAGGCCTTCCTGAACTCATCCCTATGCTATTCCTCGGTAAATTGGCGATCGAAGATATCCCCGTGTTATACCAAGCTTGCCAAGAGGGCATTCTGACTACGCCTAAATATCTACCGCCCATGTTTGATAACTTTAGTGGCCTTTATGCTTGGTTTGGTTTTGCATCAGGTTTAGCAGGAATCGATTTGAAAGGTGTACAGCGCCATTTCACTCGCTTATTTAAAGACGTACCGAATGTCGTCCCCGCCTTTGAGTTACTCGATGATACTGAATTTGACAACAACTCGGACTAATACAGTAACCTGATTGATTTAAAATAAAAAAGCTCACAACTATGTGAGCTTTTTATAAAACTAAACACTAATCTTCGATAGAAAAACCTTCACCATTACATTCAAAATACAACTCACAGGCAGGATAACTCGCTTTGCCACACGTGTAGAAAATAATGGCATTTCCACCCAACTTTTGAACTTGTACTTTCAACTCTTTTAAGGCTTCCACACTAACTGCGGCAGTGCATTTAAATCCAATCGATCACCCTGGGTCGCAATTGCTATAGCCTTTGGTTTAGTCTGAGGATCTTGGTTAATCACATCGACTAATCCATGCTGCGCCTCGGGTTCTCCATGGACTAAAATTAACGGCGGCTGGCCTTCAAAATGGTGATACCAACGTAATAACTCTGCTTGATCCGCATGGGCTGAAAGTCCACCCACTGTGTGTAACGTAGCCGCTACTTTAATGCTGTTACCATGAATAGACAGTTCCTCAGCGCCATCGACGAGGGCGCGCCCCGGTGTTCCAAGCGCTTGATAACCACAAATAATCACATCACATTCTGGGCGCCATAGATTATGCTCTAAGTGGCTACGAATACGTCCACCGTTACACATGCCGCTCCCTGCGATAATGATCAATCCCTTATGCACGTCGTTCAGCGCTATCGACTCTTCGGTCGTTTGGATAAATTCGACATTCGACAACAGCGGATGCTGCCCAGGATGTTGGCGGGTAAAGCGTTTAAAGTCCTCATCCATCAGCGGATAATTATTAACGTAAACGCGGGTCGCCTCAATTGCCATCGGACTATCTAGGCAGATTTTCCAACGGCCGAGATCCCATTCTTTAGCATATAAATGAAATAGATATAATAACTCCTGTGCTCGTCCAACCGAAAAAGCAGGGAGCAATATATTGCCTTGGCTCTCGTTGACTGTCTTAGCAAAAATGGCTTTCAATTCAGCTAAGGTATCCGTCCAACTGCGGTGAAAACGATTGCCATAGGTGCTTTCCATTAAGACTAAATCTGCCGTATCCACTAAGGTAGGATTACGTAAAATCGGCATACCTGCACGGCCAAGATCGCCACTGAAGACGATTTTCTTCTGGGATTTGCCCTCACCTAACCACAACTCGACTAAGGCGGAACCTAAAATATGCCCTGCATCTGAGAGGCAAATATCCACATGGGGAATAACCCGAGTCACTTGACCATATTCCAATGGTACAAATTGAGTTATCGCGAGTTCAGCATCTTCAACGGTGAATAGCGGTTCTAGGGGTTCAAGATCATGTTTAGCACGCTTTTTATTGACTCTTTCGGTATCGCGGGTCTGCAGCATAGCCGCATCTTTGAGCATGATAGCGCACAGCTCTGCCGTGGCTTTATGGGTGTAGATAGGCCCATCAAAACCCGCTTTGACTAAGAGTGGTAAACGCCCAGAATGATCGATATGGGCATGGCTAAGCACGACAGCAGAAATAGACTCAGGATCAAATGCGAAGGGATCATGATTACGCAACTCATCAGATTTACCACCTTGGATCAAACCACAGTCGAGCAATAAGTGTTCATGATCAACCGAGAGTAAATGACACGAACCTGTCACTTCCGCTGTCGCCCCTAAAAACTGCAATGTCATTCGCATGGTGTCCCTCCAAGGTGTTTATCTCATATAAAGATAGACTATGCCCTTATTCCTAAAACAAAAAGGATTAATTAGTCACGTGCGAGCAATGTCAACTTTAGCTGTAATGCTTAGTCATCAATAACCTAACAATGGGTACAACTGACCTTGACGTACCGTTTTGCCAGCGCTAGCAATAGTGCCATCGCGCAGCCATTGTTCGAGCAAGATCTGCAAAGGCTGTTTGACTTCTGCGGCCGTCATTCCAGCGCTAATACTTGGGCTATAGAGTAATTTAAGCAAAATAAAATCGAGCCCGGTGAGTAAGTCCTGCGGAGTTTTGTCGTTAAAGATGGAGGGAAATACTTTCTCTGAATCATTAGGTAAACCAAGCACTTGAGTAATCTCTTCCACTACGCAAGCCACTAACTTACCGTGCATTTTGGCTTGATCTACAGGAATAATAATCCAAGCACGTTCAATCTCTTGCCGTGAATTGAGAGCAAACTTTGCCATACACACAGAGCCATGGACATTTTTCGCCGAGCTCGGTCCCATTAAGCGCATCACCTCACTTGCCCATAGGGATTGACGGGTAAACACTAAGTGCAGATTCGCCTCAGAGAGCGTATCTACCCGTTGAATATCGAGGCCGGTGATCTTGCCTAAGTGTGTTAAGTGCATCAACACTAATTGAGTGTGCAGCGCCTTATCACCCACTTGATGCTCAATAAACACTCGTACCGGTATGCGCCACTTACGCACGCTATGTTTAGCAAGGTCATACTCATTTTGTAGGGCGACTTCACTAAATGCTTGGGTGATATAAGCGGAGTTTTTCCAATCCGTAGCGGGCGTTAATACTTGGGTTAATCCGGGAGATGTTTGAGCAGCAAATAAAGGTAAAGCTAATAAACTTAGCGTTAGAAAAAGCCCTAAACGAAACAGACGTGCAGTAAAAAATAACCAACTGTAGAAACGTGTTAATACCCTAAGCCACTTTTGCATTGGCACTCATCCCGCAACTTGACGAGGTCACTGAATCAAAATCATAGCAGTGATACTGATAAAAGAAGTCGAAATCTGCAAACAATCTCCTACGACATAGACTTAATAAACTCGCCCAGATAATGCAATGCCGACTAAACCGTAGCCAATAAAACCCCATAATAAAATTACTACACAAAGCATCAATACATTGTTTTTAAACAAATTATATTTAACGATCATTAATCGTATACTGATGATATTACACCACCATTGCCAAGGATTCAGGATGACAATGGTGTGCATTTTTAGCTTAAGCGCTTTCTAACGAGCATAATCCGTGCAACTATTCAGCGAGCTCTAGTCCCTTAACCACCCCTCAACTTCATCGCGCGTCGGTACTGAGCCGCTATGTACGAGCTCACCATCGATCACTACCGCTGGGGTTTTCATCACTTTAAATTTCAATAGGCTTTGAGGATCTGTGTCCTTTTTTACAATAACATCCACACCCATTTCTTCTGATATGTCCGCAATCATCTCAGCGGTTTTGCTACATTTAGCGCAACCACTGCCTAATACTTTGACTTGTTTCATGTTACTTCCTTAACGAACTGTGCTGCAAAATTAAAAATTTCAACCTACTGTCATACTCGCAGCCACATATAGCAAGGTAAATTTCCAGCCAAGCAAACTCATAGACAAGAGTATGGCAACATCTATAGCTCAATTCAGGCCACAATAAGATAACTGCATTATTAGTTGCATTGCATTGATTGCTATTAATTTCTATATATAAATATAAACAAATATTTATAAACCATCTGTTATAAACACTACCAAAAAACTAAAAAAGTACAGCCTAGTTTTTCATAAAATCACAATACTCTAGTTAATTTCACGACTCAAAAAAATAATCTTGATAACACAACAAATATTAATACAACCTAAATTAGATGTTTGGTGAATATAGCTAAAACAATCAATATTTTACTTGATTATTATTCAGGTATTTCCCCGTCATCATTTATCCACACATCTCGTGACCCATATCACTTATTGCAACATTTAAGATTGATCCTACATCACTAAACACTAGTATCTGCTATGTTGCGACTGCGACACGATTTATCAACATATTATAACAATACGGAAACCACCCTATGACCTGGACCCAAACATACACGCCACTCGGTAGCTTGTGGCTAACCGCAATGGTTGCTTTACTGCCTATTGTGTTTTTCTTCCTAGCCTTAACTGTGTTAAAACTTAAAGGCTATATCGCTGGGGCATTAACCTTATTAATTGCCTTAGCAGTCGCGATACTCGCCTACAAAATGCCTATTAGTATCGCGCTTGCTTCTGCTATATATGGTTTTAGTTATGGGCTATGGCCAATTGCTTGGATTATTATTACCGCAGTATTTTTATATAAAATCACCGTTAAAACAGGTCAATTTGAGGTTATTCGCTCGTCAGTCATCTCAGTCACGGAAGATCAACGATTACAAATGCTATTGGTTGGCTTTTCATTTGGAGCCTTCCTCGAAGGTGCTGCGGGTTTTGGTGCACCTGTTGCTATTACAGCTGCGTTACTTGTCGGGCTTGGATTCAATCCATTGTATGCAGCAGGACTTTGCTTAATCGCAAATACGGCACCCGTCGCCTTTGGAGCTATGGGTATCCCAATTATCGTAGCGGGTCAGGTTTCATCACTAGACCCATTCCATATTGGACAACTCGCTGGCCGTCAGTTGCCAATATTATCAATTATTGTCCCCTTCTGGCTCATCGCAATGATGGATGGCATCAGGGGAATACGTCAAACTTGGCCCGCAACATTAGTAGCAGGCGTTTCATTTGCGATCACCCAATTTTTAACCTCAAACTTTATCGGCCCCGAATTACCCGATATTACTTCGGCGTTAGTCAGTCTAATTTGTTTAACGTTATTTTTAAAAGTCTGGCAACCAAAAGAAATATTCACTTTCTCAGGCATGAAACAAAGAGTTACTACCCCTAAATCTACTTTTTCTAATAGCCAGATATTTAAAGCATGGTCTCCCTTTATTATTCTCACGGCAATTGTAACTCTGTGGAGTCTTAAAGATGTACAACTGGCATTAAGTTTTGCCACTATCAGTATTGAAGTACCTTATTTGCATAATCTCGTTATCAAAAGTGCGCCTATTGTCGCTAAGGAAACCCCTTATGCAGCAATATATAAACTTAATTTATTGGGCGCTGTTGGAACTGCAATTTTAATCGCAGCAATGATCTCAATTGTGGTCCTTAAAATGTCAGTAAGTAATGCACTGACATCCTTTAAAGACACTTTAATTGAATTAAAATTCCCGATATTGTCGATTGGATTAGTATTAGCATTTGCCTTTGTTGCAAACTATTCAGGTCTATCTTCAACCTTAGCACTCGTGCTCGCTGGCACTGGCGTAGCATTCCCCTTCTTCTCGCCATTCTTAGGTTGGTTAGGTGTGTTTTTAACAGGTTCAGACACCTCATCAAATGCCCTATTTGGCGCGCTGCAAGCCAATACAGCAAACCAAATAGGTGTAACACCGGAGTTATTAGTCGCCGCAAACACTACGGGAGGTGTAACGGGCAAAATGATTTCGCCACAATCTATTGCCGTTGCTTGCGCTGCAACGGGATTGGCAGGTAAAGAGTCAGATCTTTTCCGCTTTACGCTAAAGCACAGTCTATTTTTCTGTACTTTCATTGGCGTGATCACAGTACTCCAAGCATACGTAGTCCCTTGGACATTAGTGTTTTTCACTAAATAAAGCGATATCTAATATATATTAAAAGCCGAGTGATAAACCACTCGGCTTTTTAGATTGGAATGGATATAAAACTCACTCTGCGATGAAATTCGAATGGGTTCAATTAAGCAAAGTAGCAAGGCAGCTTTATTAATCCCAGTGAAGTCATACAATCAAAGTCTAGGTTGTCATTCTTGTCGTAGATAACTACTCGGTACATTGATGGCAAATGCAACTTAAGCCAGCAACTTCACCTTGTCCTTACTAATACACCCTTTAACACTAAAGAGTTAAAGTGCAATAGTTCCAGCTGCGGCCATTAGTCACTTGCAGTATCAATGAGATCCATTCGGATAGAGATCTAAATACTGGCTCGATAGCGTTAATCAACACTGCAAGCTCCTAATCGTTTATCTCATGGTTAAACAATCACTTGATGATAGGTTTCCACATGGTATGACTCGACTAATTCGGGCATAACTTGGTGGAAATAGTGTTGAATCGCATCTTTAGCGCAGTGCTCATCAAAGGCGGCAATATCGACAAACTTCTCTACAAACGTCACGCGGCGTGGTTCATCACGGCTCACATTGAGTTCGTAACGAATACAACCCGCTTCGCGGCGCGTATCAGGAATAAGGCTCGCGAGCGCAGCGATTAGTGCTTCGGTTTTGCCCTCTTTAGCCAGAAAACTCGCCACGCAGGCAATTTGCTGTTGATTGATTCTATAGTCCGTTGAAGTCGACATCTCGGTTCCTTATTGGCTTAATGTTGAATACTTATGTGCCTAGCTTTTGTTGATCGCTTATGTTGATAATTGATGTAGATAACTCATATTGATAGCCGCTTATGCTGATTGGTAGCGCATATCCAAATGGAGAATACCATCTTCTAAGTACATCTCAGAGCAGGCGACAAAGCCGAGTTTTTGATAGAAAGCTTTGAGGTAATCTTGGGCGCCAATTTGGATCCCCGCATCGGGCCATGTCGTCAGTGCAGATTCGATGGCGTGCTGCATTAAAGGCATGGCTAGCCCTTTGCCTCGACCCGCTGGCGATACCACCACACGGCCGATACTCGCCTCTAGATAACTCAACCCCGGCGGCAAAATACGCGCGTAGGCAAGCAGTTCCCCGTCTGGCGATAAACCGATCAAATGCTGGGTTTCTGGATGCCTATCCTTATCGTCAAGCTCAGGATAAGCGCAGGCCTGCTCTACCACAAACACATCGACTCTTAGCTTCAATATGTCATATAGCCTATTGGCATTTAATTGATTAAATGTAAGATTTTGCCACTGCAAACGATATCCCTCTGCAAATCATCGAAAAAGAACTTTGAGTCTACCACAGCATAAAGACCATAAAAAAGCGCCTTAATCCGCGAGGACTAAGGCGCAAAGCTGTTGCGCAAACCAATAGATCTGGGGAAATCTATGGCGACAACAGGATAACGAAAAACGTTATTACTCAACCATGGCATCGTGGGCCACAGGCCCTGTCGGTTTACGGATCAGCAGCACAGCGAATACAGCGATGAGTAGCAGAGCGCCCATGATGTAAAACACATCGTTATAGGCCTGAATATAAGCTTGCTGACTCATGGTTTTGCCCAGCAAGGCTTTCGCCTGCGCGGCGGCGGTATAGGGATCTGAACCTCCCGCCTGCAACATACTTGCGCTTTGGGTTAAATAATCCTGTGCTTGCGTGCTCACTGCGGGTAAAGATTCCTTAATATGAGCCAAATGCCCGCGCGACAAAGTATCAGTCAGGGTCGCCACCAGCGCGATACCAAAAGCACCACCTAAGTTACGCATCACGTTTAATACCGTCGATGCCGAGGCATTTTCATGGGGTTTTAAATGCATAGTCGCAAGCATACCAATAGGCACCAGAATAAAAGGCTGACCTAAGGCCCGCACGACTTGCGAAGCGATCATCTGCGGTCCGGCATAATCTGCGGTCATCTGGCTATTCATGTAATAGCTAATGGCGAACATTAAAAAGCCAAAAGCAGCGAGATAACGACTATCGAAGCGCTCCATCAATTTCGGCACTAAGGGCAAGACCAATAGCTGCGGAAATCCCATCCACATAATCACGCCACCAATCTCTAACGGTGTGTAATCATGGACTTGTGATAGATAAAGCGGGATCAAGTAAATAGCGCCGAATAGTGCCATCCCCAGTAAAAAATACGCCACGGTGGAGAGCACAAAATCACGCTTACCGAGCAGGCGCAAATTCACTAACGGCTCTTTACGCCTTAACTGGATCCAAACAAATAACACCAGATTCACGACGGCAATAATGGCCAGATTACGAATGAGTTCTGAACCAAACCAGTCCTTGCGGTTACCTTCTTCGAGCACCACTTCAAGGCAACCCATACCCAGCGCCATAGTGACTATGCCCGCCAGATCGACATTCTTCAGCTTATCCCAAACGACCGACTGCTTCTCTAAACCGTAGGCCAACATGGCCATCACCAACAAACCCGGTGGCACATTGATATAAAACAGATAATGCCAGCTAAATTGCTCGGTCAGCCAACCGCCTAAGGTCGGGCCGATTGAAGGCGCAAAAGTCGCCGTCACGCCAAATAACGCCATGCCGACGGCACGTTTGTTATCGGGTAAAAACTCAAGAATAAGCCTAAAGGCTAACGGAATAAGCGCACCACCAAAAAAGCCCTGTAGCGCCCGAAAGGCGATCATGGCCTCTAAGTTCCACGCGATTGAGCAAAGCACAGAAGCAAAGATAAAAGCAGCCGTGGTCCATAACAGATAACGCCTGACCGACAATCCTGTGCTGAGCCAGCCAGAGAGCGGGATCGCGATCATCTCAGCCACCAGATACGCGGTTGAAATCCAGCTACCTTCTTCGAGCGTTGCCCCAAGGCTGCCTTGAACCTCTTTCATCGATGCATTGGTGATTTGAATATCGAGGATCGCCATAAAGGCGCCGATCAAACCACCAAATACCGCAATCCATGAACGGCGACTGCCACGTTCATAATCGGTAGGCTTTCTAGGTACACTGATGCCCTGCGCCTCCATATCGGCAGACGCAGTGAT
The DNA here is from genome assembly GCF_025653705.1 of Shewanella sp. SM87. Classification (NCBI taxonomy): domain Bacteria; kingdom Pseudomonadati; phylum Pseudomonadota; class Gammaproteobacteria; order Alteromonadales; family Shewanellaceae; genus Shewanella; species Shewanella sp. SM87. The sequence goes on along the minus strand of NZ_JAKKSC010000011.1, from coordinate 19,130 downwards.
AGAGCCAGTTGCGCTCATACTAACGACCTGTATTTGCAGCGATTGCCGATATTGCAGTACCCGACGCCGTATCCACTTTCACGACTGCACTTAAGCCCGGTAGCATGTGTGCTTCTTCCTCAGATAAATCTAAGCGAATACGCACGGGAATACGTTGGACGATTTTAGTGAAGTTACCTGTGGCGTTTTCCGCCGGCAGTAGACTGAATTTGGCTCCGGACGCCGGTGACAGACTATCGATAACACCTATAAAGGTTTTGTCGGGAAACGCATCGAGACTGACCTGCACCGACTGTCCTGGTTGCATATGTTGGATCTGGGTCTCTTTAAAGTTCGCAGTAATCCACACTGCCCCATCCGGAACCAAACTGTAGAGTGCTTGGCCGGGTTGCACATACTGCCCCACCATAGCGCCACGTTTACCAATCACCCCTGAAAAAGGTGCGGTCACGCGGGTATCATTTAATTGAATTTTCGCCAGTTCTAAAGTCGCATCGGCCTGCTCTACTACTGAGCCCGCCTGATCTAATTGGGCATTAAAAACTGCTAACTCCCGTTGCTTTGCCACTAGCACGGCTTGAGCTTCATCGAGACGGGCGGCGGCAGAATCAAATCCGGCCTGTAGTTGGTCGACATCATCTTGGGAGCTGTAATTACTGACTTTGAGCTTTTTCGAACGGCTCAATTGTTGTTGTGCCCGTATTTTATCAGCCTTTGCCGCTACCACGCCTGCGCTGGCTTGAGTGATTAACGCCCGTTGCAACTCCACCTTTGCGGCTAAAGTTTGCAAGTCCGCCTTCGCACTCGCCTGTGAGGCTTCGGCTTGACTTACTTTGGCACTAAACTGGTTATCTTCCAGCTGAGCTAATAACTCACCCTTCTGCACATGCTGGTTATCAGTTACATCGCTTAACACAACGTAGCCGGGCACTTTCACGCTGATATGGGAAATATCGGCCTCAACATAAGCGTTATCCGTGGTTTCGATAAAACGTACCTGTGTCCACCAGTAATAACCGCCTCCCGCAACTGCAGCGAGTAACAGTGGAACGGCGATAATGAGTTTACTTTTGGACATGAATGACTCCTTGATTAGTGATATCTAGTGTACTACTGTCTCACTAAGTTTATTAGTCAGTAAAAAATCAACCCACTGTTTCACAGGTGTAACAATGATGGATCTCAATCGCGTGCAAATTTTCGCTCAAGTGGTCGAGCAAGGTAGCTTTACGGGTGCCGCCAAAGCCCTTGGGCTCACTAAGGCAACCGTCAGTCGCAAGATAGCCGAGCTCGAAGCCGATACTGGCACACAACTGCTGTTTCGCACCACCAGAGCCCTAAAACTCACCGAAGCAGGATCGAGTTATTACAACAGGATCAATAAGATCCTCAGCGATCTGCAGAGCGCCGAAAATCAGCTCAGCGCCCAACAGCAATTGATTAAAGGCAATCTAAAAATTGTCTGCCCAATTGAATTAGGCCAATTGTTTTTAGGGCCAATTTTCGCGCAGTTTTTAACGCTTTATCCCGAAATCACCATAGAGGCTGAACTCACCAATCGAAAGGTTGATGTGATAGAAGAAGGCATCGATCTGTTATTTCAAATTGCCGATTCTGGCGACACTCGCTTACAAAGCTATGCCTTAGTCAACGCCCACAAATCGCTCATGGCAAGCCCAGCTTATTTAGCTGTCCATGGAACACCCAAGGTGCCACAGGACTTAGCCAAACATAAAGCGATTCGCTTGCAGTCGGCGCATATTGAAGGTGCGTGGAAATTATTCGATGGCAAAACTTGGATTGTCGCCGAGCCTAAGACTCAACTGACAGTAAACAATGTCACCCTCGCTCGCGAGGCCGCCATAGCGGGGCTTGGGATCACAGCAGTGCCATCCATCATAGCCCAAGTCGCATTAGAAAAAGGCGATTTAATCCCGCTACTAGATGACTATCCAATGGTGCAAACTAAGGTAGTGCTTAGCTATCCACAGCGGGCGTATCTACCGCGAAAATACCGCGTCTTTATCGAATTCATCTATAGCTCCCTATTTAAACGTTGGGGATCGCAAGTCTTAGAAGTCCCTGATTTTATCGGCCATGCCGATCTAGATGAATAAATCGAACACCCAAAACAGTAACAATTGTTACTTTGTAAAGTGAAAATCATTGCCTTGAGGATAAATCCTCTATGTCAGAATTGCCTTAATCCATAAGCCCCTATAAGCTTGGCAAGGTAACAGGCTGCAAAAGACCTTAGGTTTTCCTGATACAGTTTGCACAATAAAATTTAACATTTAATCTCAATTTTGGAGGAAACCTAATGAGCTTAATTAAAGAGTTCAAGGCTTTTGCGTCCCGTGGCAATGTGATCGACATGGCCGTTGGTATCATCATAGGTGCCGCATTCGGCAAAATCGTCTCGTCCTTCGTGGCCGATGTCATCATGCCACCGATTGGTATCATCCTAGGTGGTGTGAATTTTAGTGATTTGAGCATAGTGCTACAAGCAGCTCAAGGTGATGCGCCTTCTGTGGTCATTGCCTATGGCAAATTCATTCAGACTATTATCGACTTTACGATTATCGCCTTCGCCATTTTTATGGGTTTAAAAGCCATTAACACCCTAAAACGCAAGGAAGAAGATGCGCCTAAAGCGCCACCAGCACCGACCAAAGAAGAAGAGTTGCTGTCTGAAATCCGCGATCTATTGAAAGCTCAACAAGAAAAATAATCTCAAACTTAAGTGTCACGCATAAAAAACCCATCTCTAGAGATGGGTTTTGTTTTTACATCAGCGAGATAAGTGATTACTCAACTTCAACATGCACAGTTTCACTGTAATCTTGCACTACTTCTGCCACCCGAATGCGATAAGAGTTAAACAAACAAGGCACTATACCCGTTTGCTCGGCAATACTGTGGGCCATCTGATTGCGCCATTGGGTAATAGAGGCTTGGTCCTCCCAGAACGACAGGCTCAGTACTTTGCCATCGTCGGTTAAGCTCTGAAAACGTTCGATCGAAATCAATCCCTTGCGGCCAAGATACCCAAACAACCTCAAGATGCAGGATTCAGCGGGAATTTAACGCACTTTAGGCAAGGCGGCTATTTGCAGACCTAGTGGGTAAGTTAAAAATAGTCAACACAGCATAAAGTGCGTTAAAACCCGCCGGGACGGAGCGCCCAGGGCACTCCACTTCTGTGTTGCATCAATTCAAAAGGTAGCCGACATTCTGTCATTGATGCGCCTTGAATTGAAGCACCCTGGACGCTCTGAAACTCGTATCTAGAGATTATTTGGGTATCAATATTGGCGCATTTCAGCGGCCACGTGCAGATACTCTTCCTTCCCTTCCTTTGTCGGGATGACTTCAAAAATTACCGCAATCATAATGTTCTCCAGAAATGAATGTCCTTAATGTCGACTCTAAGACTAGCCCATCTATCACTCTTTAGCTCACTGATTTTAAGCCTTTTAGTCAATGTGATAACCCTGTCTACAACGAAGGCAATAACCCGAAACATAACAAGTTATTGCCCACGATGACGGCTTACCTGTGATTAACCGAGCTCATCAATGCGCTTATCGCCGCGATATAACCAGCGATACAAGGTCGGCAAGACGAGTAAGGTCAGCGCCGTCGAGCTAAACAAGCCACCGATAATCACCACTGCCAAGGGCTTTTGGATCTCACTGCCGACACCCGATGACAATAAAATCGGGATCAAACCTAAGGCCGAGGTCAGTGCCGTCATCAATACCGGCCGTAAACGCCCAACCGTGCCCTCATAAACACAATCATAGAGTGCTTCGCCGCTTTGCCTGCGCTGATTAATCGAATCCACCAGCACCACACCGTTGAGCACCGCTACCCCAAATAGAGTGATAAAGCCAATAGAGCTAGGCACAGATAAATAAGTGCCACTGACATACAGGGCCACTATGCCGCCAATCAAAGCTAAGGGCACGTTCGCCATGATGAGCAACACTTGCTTGAATGAACCAAAGGAGAAGTACAACAACAAGGCAATCAAGGCGATAGAAATCGGCACCACTAGCATCAACTTTTGCTGCGCTCGCTGCTGATTCTCATACTGGCCGCCAATGATCACTGTATATCCCGCTGGCAAATCCGCCTTTGGCACTAGGGCATAAATATCTTTTACAACCGAGCCCATATCGCGCCCCGCCACGTTGGCCTGCACCACAACACGGCGCTGCACATCGTCACGGCGAATATTCGGCGGCGCCATTTCCACTTCGACGCTGGCGACTTCCCCTAAGCGCACTGTGGCGCCATTTGTACCACTGAGTAATAAGTCTTTAATCGCATCAGGGCTTTGGCGAAACTCGGCCGCGAGTCGCACATTGATGTCGTATCTGGCATTGCCATCGATCACTTGCCCTGCACTCGCGCCGCCAATACCTTGGCTGACGAGGCTCATCACTTGATCGACACTGATGCCGTAACGCGCCAATAGCTCGCGTTTGGGGCGCACGACTAATTGCGCCTCACCGCTCACTTGCTCAAGCGACACATCCACGGCACCGGGGATTTTCGCGACAAGATCGGTAAGCGCTTGGCCTTTCTGTGACAATACTGCTAAATCTGGGCCGAAGATTTTGATCGCTAACTGGGCTTTTACCCCCGAAAGTAATTCATCTACCCGAGTCGCAATCGGCTGCGAAAAGGTCAACAAGAGTCCGGGGAACACGCTGAGTTTTTCCTCCATCAAGCGTTGCAGTTCCAAGCGCGAGCTTGCCGACTGCCACTCTGCTATCGGTTTCAAGCCAATATAGACTTCAATATTACTCACAGGCTCGGGATCGCCGCCCAATTCAGGTGCACCAATACGGCTCAGGGCATATTCCACCTCGGGAAATGCTAGCAAAATAGCCTCAAGCTTAGGTGCGACTTGGAGCGAAGTGCCTAAACTCGCCGTTGGTGCCAGCGTCACCCTCAAGTTAATCGTGCCTTCCTCCAGTTCAGGCACAAATTCGGTACCCAGCCTTGGTAGCAATAATAGACTCAAGCCGAACATCACCAAGGCGCTGAGCATCACCACCTTTGGCCTAGCAAGCGTTGCCGTCAGTAACTTGCGATAAGCGGCATCCAGCGGCGCTAAAATCACACTTTGTTTAAGCAGTACACCGCGCTTAAACAGATACACGGCAAGGGCTGGCACAGCAATCAGCGCCACCAGCAGCGCCGACATCATAGCCAAAATGATACTGACCGCCATCGGCTGGAACAGCTTGCCTTCAACGCCTTCGAGGGCAAATAACGGCGCAAATACGACGATAATAATGGCGGTGGCGAAGAAGATTGGACTACACACCTCTTTTGCCGCGAGCATTATCCGAATAACCATATTCGATTCGCTGACATCACCACTGGCTTTAGCACCATCCTCCTCACTGTGATAGGGATCGTCCTCACCATCGGCACGCGCCCTCGCCTCGGGTAAATGGCGGCGATCCGGTTGGGTTAAGTGTTTGAAAATATTCTCCACCATCACCACAGAGCCATCGACTAACATACCAATCGCCACAGCTAAACCGCCGAGCGACATCAGGTTTGCCGACAGACCATAATAGGACATCACCATAAGTGCGAGCCCGATAGACACAGGAATCGACAGCAACACCAACAAGGTCGCGCGGATATTGACGAGGAACAACGCCAAGATCACCACGATAAACACAAAGGCCATTAGCAGCGCATCGCGCACTGTGGTCACAGCCTTATCGACCAGATCCGCTTGGTCGTAAAACACCTCAAAGGACACGCCATCGGGCAATGCCTGCTCAATAAGGCTCACCCGCGCACCAATATCGTCAATCGTCGCCTTAGTGTTTGCCCCCATGCGTTTGAGCACGACACCAGCCACCACTTCACCGAGATTTTGCACTTGGCCAGATTCATCGCGGCGCGTCATAGTCACTGCCCCGACACGGATCTCGCTGCCGAAATCCACCTGAGCGATATCGCCAATACGCACTGGCGTACCGCTGGCTTCGGTCAGAGGGATCTGCGCGATCGCCGCCAATCCCGCGTCTCCTGCGGGCAACATGCCATAACCGCGCACCACAAGTTGCTCTTGGCCTTGGTCCATAAACCAGCCGCCAGCGTTGCGGTTATTGCTCTCTAGCGCTTCGGTAACTTGCGCCATCGACAAGCCATAGGCACGCAGTTTATTCGGGTCGACCTGAACTTGGTATTGGCGCACATCGCCACCAAAAGACAAGACTTCAGTCACGCCGCCCACTGGCATCAATATCAACTTCACCAGATAATCATTTAAGCTACGCAGCTCGGCGGCATTAATGCCAGAGTTAGGTTCTGCGCGCAGAATATACTGATAAATCTGCCCTAATCCCGAGGTATTCGGGCCGATTTCAGGCACTCCGACGCCGCTTGGGATCATCTCCCGCGCCGCCTGCAACTGTTCAAACACTTGCTGACGGGCGAAGTAAATATCCGTCCCCTCGGCAAATACCACAGTCACAATCGACAAGCCGGTACGCGATAACGAGCGCACCTCAGTCACAGCTGGCAAGGCGTACATGGCCGATTCCACCGGATAACTGATAAGTTTTTCCACCTCTTCAGCGGCTAAGCCTTCGGCCGCAGTATTGATGGTCACTTGCACGTTCGTCACATCAGGAAAGGCATCGAGATTCAACTTTGGTAGCATGGCCACACAGCCCACAATCACGGCGAGCAGAGCCAATACCACTAACAGCCGATTTTTAATCGCGGCTTCGATTAACTTTTGCAACATAGAAAATCTCCAAAATGAGGGCGCTCATATTAGTGGGCGTGAATATCAAAGCCCGCTTTCGCCTGCTCGGATGCCAAGAAGAACGCGCCAGCCACCACAACCTTGAGCTGTGCCTGTTGGGCTTTTTCAAGCTCAGGTCCACGCACTAGACTCAAGCCGCGTTGACGTTGCACCACTTCTACCTCAATGGACTCGAAGCCATCTTCATCTTGAATAAAAATCTGCCAGTCGCCATCGCCGCTGCGGGTGAGCGCCGCATCGGGCAGCACGATTCCACCAGCCTTATTAGCAGAGTTGGCGGCAGTATTGGCAAAGTAGAGTTCGGCAAATTGCCCCGCATGCATCATATGATCAGGATTGGGCATACTCACCAGCACTTGTTCGGTGCGAGTCACGCTATCGAGTTCATGGGAGCGACCGATTATCTTACCTGCCAACGTCTTATCCCCCACTTGCACTAAGGCCGCACTGCCGACAGTGATATGCGCGGTTTGGGTAGGCGTTAACTGCGCCTCGACCCACAGATAGGACTCGTCGGTCAGCTGCATTAACGGCGTGCCCGCACTAAACACTTGGCCTAGCATGGCGATATCCTGCTGCACTCGTCCGTCAATCGGCGCTAAAAGTTGATAACCTCCAATCGCTTCGGGCGTCGATTCCAGTGCGCGAATTTGTGCGGACGTCATCTTAATCGCCTCTAAAATTGCGCGTTTAAGTTCGGCATCCACCTGCGCCTGCATACGGCGGCTGACACTCACGGCGCCTTCGCTCATGCGTTTGACTCGGCTCCATTCGGCGGCGGCATTGATGTAATCCGCCTGTGCCTGCGCAACGGCTGAGCCGCCCAAGGTAAGTAAAGGTTCACCTTTTTTAACTTCTTGCCCCGGCACCACGTGGCGCGCTAACACGCGCACATCGAGCTGCGGCGCAAGGGTGGCGGTTCGATCGCGATCAACCACTAAGGTCGCCGTCGCCCTGATATCTAGATTCAAATTGGCGAGGTTCAAGCTATCGCTCGACAAAGGTAACAAGCTAATCCCCGCCAAGGCTTGCTGCGCTTCGGTCAATTTCAGCGCCTGTTCGCCGTGTTCATCCGTCGACGCCATTTGCGTTACCGAATCGCCGCTTTCCTTAGCGACGGGGGCGTGATCACCGCCAGCCAATACAGGCTGAGCGAGAAAGGCCAGCGTGCTCAGCACGAATAATGCGAGCGCAATTTTTGATAGGTTAAACCGACGCTTTTCAGGCGTCATTACAGCATCCAGTTGAAGGACATTTTCGTGGTGAGTATTTGAATTCATTATTGTGACCTCATGGGTTTACTGTGCGTGCGGCGGCATTAGATGTTATCGAAGGGACTGCATTTAGCTTTTCTATAATGAGCTTTTCGATAAAAGGCATAAGCTGGCCACTTTCGCCCATCCAAGTTAACCAACTCTGATAGATAGCCGTTTCTAGGTTTAAGCCCACCAAATAACTGGCGGCTAACTGACGACGGCTCTGTAAGTACTCGCTAGTACTCACATCCCCCGCCTGCCATTGTTGGCTTAAGGATTTAGCGGCTTTAGCACCTGACACTTGTACTAACTCACGCCAGTCTTGGTAACGTTCGAGTAAACGCGGTAACGCATAGAGGAATTGTTTCTGCTTAGCGGTAAGCACTCGCTCACGGGCAAGATAGCCTTGCTCCGCGATAGCGATGCCCTTATCGGCTACGGCTTGTAACTCACTGTAGTTATTGCGAACTTGTAGAGGAATCGACACGCCGACACCGAGCTTATTGTCCGTGCCCTCCTTTTCAGCGCCTAGGCTAATAGTCGGGTCAGCCGAAGCTTCCGCTTTGACTTGCATGACATTAACTCTGGCGAGCAGCACTTGCTGATAAGCACTCGCCAGTGCTGGCAAGGCTGATGTAGAGGTGCCCAACTCGGCCGCTGGCGCTTGCTTAGCCTGAGTCACGAAGACATGGATCTCCTTGATGAACTCACTAAAGGCGAGATTATTATCCCCAAGCAACTCAATCACTTTGCCGTCAGCTACTAAAGCTACCTGCTCGGCTAAGGCATAATCTGCGGTATTGGTTGCTAACTCGAGTTGCATCAATTGCAGCTCGACGTTAGACAAATCCCCCGCCGCCAACCGCTGCTTGGCAATACCGAGCTGCGCCTTAGTAAACCTGAGTTGCTGCTCGGCAAAAGTCAGTGCCTTACGACTTTGCGCCTGTTCTGCCAACGCCAGTAAGCGTTCGGCCAACATTTGGTTACGCTCTAAACCTATATCAGCGAACAGAATTTGGGCTTCAAGCTCGACACGTTTTGTCGCCACGCCGCGCTTATCACCCCAATCAAGGGTTTGACTCAGGCCCAAGCTGTAGGAATCTGTGTCGGCTTTTTGATAGTTAAGCCCAAGTTCAGGGTTATACACGGCGCGATCTGCCGCCTGAATGGCAAGCTTTGCTTGTTGCTGCCGTGTAAGCTGCGCCTGCACTTCAGGCAACTGATTAAACTGTGTGAGTAACACGGGCAACCATTGGCCAAAGGCGACATATGGCGTGTCGGTTTCTTTGGCGGGTAAGCCCAGTGATTGAGCTTTAAACACCTCGGCTTCAGGAGCTTTGGTTTCAAGCGCATTGGTTTCCAAGGGATTGGCTTCAGCGGCTTTGGTTTCAAGGAAGACTTCAAGAGTGTCATTTTCTGCCGCGGGGGCAAAGGCTAGCAATCCGGCGGCCAATACTAATCCGCAGCTCAACAAGCCCGATCGAAACAGGCAAGCCAAGGTACGGGCGAGAGTCGTTTTGTTCATCGCAAATCCTAACAATATCGAATGTGGATCGGCTGACTTTTGCGCCCAAAGCGAAACGGCTAGATGTGAGCTTCATTTAAATAGCTCAATGCAAAGCAATCATATCGTTCTGGGCATGGCAAATAAGCGCCGATCGAATCATCCCGCCAAGCAATACAGTGCGCGGCTAAAAAGCCAATGACGGCTCCAACAGTTAACGCTGCAAGCATCAGTTCAAGCGTATCTTTTGGGGGATGAACATAACGGGCTTATCACGCGGCAAAATAGAATGAGATCCAATCAGATGAATCAATCGTCCTAGGCCGAGAAATAAGCCGAATATTAGAGAATTAAGCGATAGGAGGGCGGTATTTAGGTAAATTTTCAGGCGGAAAATAGGATACATCGGTAGGCAGATAGACGCTTTCTAACGCCTGTACAGGCTGACTCACTGCCTGAGATAACAACGCCACATGACCGCCATGGCATTGGCAGTCGAGGCATAGGTCAAAATCTTGTATTTCAGTGGTTTTCACTAAGTGTGAATGAAATCCGCTGCTTTGGTTTTCTCCCGTGTGATGACTGGTGACACCCGTGGAGTCCGCAAAGCCTAAGGCTTGCTCGCTTGGACAAACGCAATCGACACATTGGGCCAAAGTGGTCACTTGAGCACTAAATTGCAGATGGGGATGATTCTCAGCTTCTTCCGCGCCATTGCCCGCATGTAACTGATGCGCACCCAAATTCGCGCCAGCAAATTGCAGCACGATAATGGCTATCAGTAGGGTCACCATTCGAGTAAAAAATGGCTTAGCGGTAGAATTCAAATATCACCTATAGCAAATAACGGATAACGGATAACGGATAACGGAACATCTGACCCGTATGATAAACATAAGTTCACAGCTCGCAAGCAAAGTCTTTCAAGCTGTGATCTCTAAAGGCTAACGCTGACTTAAACACCCAGTGCTTATTTAAATACACAGCACTTATTTAAATACACAGTGCTTAGCGTAATCAGCGGCTTCGTTAGCAGTCCAATCGCCAGACGGCTTATTTTTCATCTGTTTACACCAAGCATCACTGCCCACTTCTGGCGCGCAGGCACTCAGTCCAGCAGTAAATGCCAACACTAACGCAATCGCACTGACCTTAGAAACTGTTAGCGAAGAAAAAGAGCCCGATTTCAATAATGACATACTTAATTCCTTGTAAATATGGCCTAAATTAGACCATTAAATATTCGAACGCTTAGTGATCCAAGCAATCGCTTTGGCTTTCTGTTCGAGTGGAAACCAAGCCACTTCGCCCTGCATAAAAGGTCCGAGTAAGCGCACCGCATTTCCTACCCAATCAGGGCCGCCCACAAACACTAAGGCTTCAAAATTCGGTAACTGAACTTCACCACTACCGGTCAGCGACTCAAATTCCCAGCCTTCGAGTAACACATCCGCCTCAATATACAGGCAAACTTGGCCCCAATCCTTACGATAACTCTTAATCGCTGGCTGTAAACGGGTCCGATAATCGGTGGAGGATAGTCGGCCACTGGCAAAAAGACTGATAACACCCTTAGCAATATCGGGGATTTGGCATAACATAGAGGCACTCCGAATCGAGAACACTTTTGCAGGCAATGGCTTTAGCCAATGCAGCGGCAAAGAATGCGCCCGATGATAACAAATCTATTGGAAAGCCATAAGTCATTATTGATGGCTTCTCAATCCATGCTGAAAAATGCCTAAGTTTGCCATGATAAAAATCTCAAACCGTGTGGAACTTCAGGAAAATGAAATCGAGTGGCAATTTATCCGTTCGAGTGGTGCAGGCGGCCAGCACTTAAATAAAGTGTCCACAGCTGCGCAGCTGATTTTCGATATTAAAAGCTCATCATTACCCGAGTTTTACCAAGAACGCTTGCTCAACAAGGCGGATCACCGCATCACTAAAAGCGGCAAAATCATCATCAAATGTCAAGCGAGTCGCAGCCAAGATGCCAACCGCCAAACAGCCTTGGAGCAATTTATCGCCTTGATTGCCAGTGTCGGTGAAGTGCAGAAAAAACGCATCCCCACCCGCGCCACTAAAGGCAGCCAAACTCGGCGATTAGAAACCAAGAAACAAAAAGGTGCCACTAAGGCCATGCGTCAACAGAAGAGTGACTATTAACTTAGGTGACAGTTAACTTAGATGACAATTAACTCAACTGACAGTCAACTTAGGCAATTGCTAACTCGGTACCAGAGAAATAACCGCAATTGAACCCAGCCAACAATGGCACAGGATTTCAAAGGTATAATCGGCTCGCACATGATCAGCTCGCACACAATTGACTAACGGATAATGCAAAATCGATTTGAACAGGTTAAGTTAATGGCCTATGTAGAAAACTGAAATAAATTTATTCCAACTTTAATCCCAGCATAAATCCCAAGGCATGCCGTAAAGGAAAGCGCAATGAGTCACAAAATTTTGCTCGTCAATGGCCCCAATCTCAACCTCTTAGGCCGCCGCGAGCCCAGCGTTTATGGTCATCAAACCTTAGCCGACATAGTGGCGGAGTTAAATCAGCAGGCAAAGTTGGCGGGAGTTGAGCTCGAACATATTCAGTCCAACGCCGAATTTGAGCTAATCAATGCGATTCATGCAACCGATGCCCAGATGATTATTATCAATCCCGCCGCCTTTACCCATACCAGCGTCGCCCTGCGTGATGCCCTGCTTGGCGTGGCAATTCCGTTCTTTGAAGTGCATTTATCCAATGTGCACGCCCGTGAAGCCTTTCGCCACCATTCCTATTTTTCCGATAAGGCGATAGGCGTGATTTGCGGTTTCGGTTCACAAGGTTATGAGTTTGCACTGGCGGCAGCCATTAAGCGGCTCAACCAGCAACAGTAATCCCATTCAATAGCGTGCTTTGCAAGGGCAGATAAATGGCAATGGATCTTCGTAAAATTAAAAAACTCATTGAGTTAGTACAAGAATCTGACATAGCAGAACTGGCGATCACAGAAGGTGAAGAATCAATTCGCATCACCCGCTACAGCCCTATGCCAGCCAATATGCAGTCATCGCAAACGCCAGCCATAGCACGAGTAGCGCCTTTGAGTGAACAGGCAAAGCAAACAAGCCATTCGCAAACAGGCATTACGCCAAGTACAGAAGGTTTTGTACAAGTCTCACCTATGGTCGGCACTTTTTACGCGGCGGCAGAACTCGATGATGTGCCGCTGGTTAAAGTCGGTCAACGTGTGAGCCAAGGTGAAGTTGTCTGCATTATCGAAGCGATGAGAATGATGAATCCCATCCAAGCCGAGCGCGATGGCGTGATCAGCGCTATTTGGGCCAAAGACGGCAATGAAGTGGCATTCGATCAGCCGCTATTTACCTTAATCTAACCGCTCGCCTTCCCATGAATTGAAGCGCACTTGAGTTTAAGATGCGGTTTTCAAGCCAAGACAGCATTAACCGAGGTCACTATGATATTAATTACCGGCGCCAGCAGTGGTTTAGGCGCGGCACTCGCATCGCTCTACGCCAAAGAGAACGAAGCACTGACACTCACAGGCCGCCATGCCGAGCGTCTGCAAACCGTCGCCAATGCATTAACGCCCTTCTCCAACAAAACGATCGCCGCGATCGCCGCGATCACCGCCGATCTCGCCAGTGAATCGAGTCTCGAAGCCCTGTTCGATGGCCTAACGCAAGCCCCTAAAACCGTGATCCACTGTGCGGGCAGCGGCTACTTTGGTGCGATTGAAACCCAAACCGCCAGCGATATCCAGAGCCTGCTCAATAACAATGTCACCTCGACGATTCTGTTAGTACGGGAATTAGTGAAACGCTATAAAGATCAAGCAGTCACTGTGGTTGTGGTCATGTCCACCGCAGCACTGGCCGCCAAGGCGGGAGAATCCACTTACTGCGCGGCAAAATGGGCGGTGCGGGGATTTATCGAGTCGGTGCGATTAGAGCTTAAACAAAGCCCAATGAAGTTGATTGCCGTGTATCCCGGCGGCATGGACACAGGCTTTTGGCCCAGTAGCGGTAAGGCTTTAGATACCTCAAGCTTTATGTCCGCCGATGAAGCGGCTGGCATGCTCAAACAAGCCTTAGTTGCCACAGAGCATGGTTATATCGCCGATATCACCATACAAAGGGGCTAAATGTGCGGATTCGAGACGCAGAATATGACCACTGCGTCTCTTCCTTAGCACTCGCTAGTCGGCGCAGTTCGCTGTGTTTAGGGTAACGACGCGACGGCTTTCTCTGTGGGTCAGCCACCACATCAGCAGTCCCCCCAATGACAACAAAGATGCCGCATAACCTGTCGCGGCAATGCCTTGTCCAGACAGTATCACTAAACTGCCCACCCAAGGCCCAATTGCATTGGCAAGATTAAAGGCGCATTGCACTAAAGCGCCTGTCATGGCTTGCCCATCGGGTGCCACATCCATCAATCTGGCTTGCACAATAGTGGCAAGCCCTAACCCACAACCGACAAAAAATACCACGGGCATCAGCGCCCAGTAATGTCCAGTCAAACTCGGGTAAATCGCCAACACCACAGTGCTTAACACTAACGACCAAAACGCCGCCGCTAAGGCCGACTTATCCGCCGCCCAGCCACACACTAAGGTCCCAAGTGTTGCGCCAATACCAAATACCGCCATCATGATTGGGATCTTAAACGGCTCGACTTGTGTCACTTGGATTAAGGTTTCGGCCAGATAGGTATACACGCAGAAGATACCGCCAAAGCCAATGGCCGCGATGCCGAGCGTCAGCCAGACTTCACGATTTTTAAGGGTTTGTAGCTCTTTTTTGGGACTCGCATCAGCGGGCACGGCTTGATTAGGTGCTAAAAAATACACCATTATCGCGGTAATGGTCGCCAGAATAGCCACTATGCCAATGCCCGAGCGCCAGCCCACAGTTTGCCCCATCCAAGTCGCAAACGGCACACCGATAATCGTCGCCAGCGTAAGGCCAATAATCACCCGCGATACGGCGCGGGCCTTCATTTCTGGCGGCACTAAAGAGGCGGCGAGCAACATAGCCACGCCGAAATAAGCGCCGTGGGGCAAGCCGCTGAGAAAACGAAAAAAGATTAACCAATTCAACGATGGCGCTAACGCACTTAAGCCATTGGCCACCGCCATTAACGCGGCTAAGGCAATCAAGAGTGTTCGCCGTCTGACCCTAACGGCTAGCACCATGATAATTGGCGAACCGACCACAACCCCCAGCGCATAGGCACTAATGGCATAACTCACATGGGCAACCTCTACCCCTAAATCACTCGCGATATAAGGCACTAAGGTCATGGAAGCAAATTCTGTGGTGCCTAAGGCAAATGTGCCAAGCGCTAAGGCGAGCAACACCCACAGAGTACTGGCTCCCTTAGCCTTATTTTGAGCTGCCTGATTTTGAGCAATGTCCAAACGTCTTCTCCGTTATTCTATAAAATGATATTAATTAAAAAGTTAAGTGCTAAAAATAAATTGGAGCCCACTATGGGGCTCCGATTTTCAGTAATTAAGTGATTTGAATCTATCGTGCTAACTGTTCTTGATAGGTTTGACTGTTCCAGTCGTAGGCGTAAAGCGTGCCTTGCCACTCGTAAAGTGTACGACCATCCTGCTGCACAACCCTAGCATTGCTCGGCAAGCTAGACACACTGTGCGGTGCGCGTGGGCGCGGAGTCGCAACTGTTTTGCCTGTGCCGTTACTAGTTTGCGACACCAGTTGCCCAGTCGATTGTCCGGCCATATTTACAGGCATACTCGACACCATACGGCCTTCACTCGCAGAATACTGCATACTGGTTGTTACCCGTACAGGTGCAGAAATGGCCACAGGTTCATCGTCGTAGGCCATAGGAATCGACAAACCTATGCCCGAATAGGGCGAGTTCCAGTAATTTCGAGCGTAGGCGTCACGCGATGTATTCCAACCCCAATCATTGTTCCAATGGGTGTTCACACCATAACCGACATTCCAACCCGATCCCCACCCCGTAGCGAGCCCTAAACCCAGTCCTAAACCCCAAGGGTAATAAGGTCGATAATAGGGACGATAATGGCGATTATCTTTACGCACATGGCGGTTGTCGTAATAATTGTCATGACGATTGTTGTAATGACTATCGCCACGACTGTGGCTATCACGATGACCGTGACGTTCGTCTTGATCCGAATAGCCTCTATTTCCGGCCACCGCCACAGTCGGCACACTGAGCGCCCCCAAAAGTGAGATCCCCACGGCAAGCGATAAAACCAAGCACTTTAGCGACCGCTTATGCGCGCCATGTGATTGAGTTTGAACACACTTTTCTTGAGCAAACCATACAGGAATATTCATATAAACCTCGAAATAAAGGGCGTAAGCGAGATCTATCGCGACTTACTGGTAACCATTTTACGCTTCCTAAGCTTGAAGATCACTGAATTGGTTAACCCTAAAACAGAAAAATGCTATAGTGCGCGCCACATGGATTTTCACTGCAGAGGCTATTTCCACATGAGTTTTAAGGATTTACGCAGCTTTATTGATCACTTAGAAGCCAATGGCGAACTCAAACGCATTAGCTACCCAGTTGATCCTCATTTAGAAATGACAGAGATCGCCGATCGCGTATTACGCGCTCAAGGCCCTGCGCTATTATTTGAAAATCCCAAAAATCATCACATGCCCGTGTTGGTAAACCTGTTCGGTACGCCAAAACGTGTGGCCATGGCACTCGGCAAAGACGACCCATTAGCCCTGCGCGAAGTGGGTGAACTGTTAGCCTTTTTAAAAGAACCCGAACCACCTAGGGGTTTTAAAGACGCGATCGCTAAGATCCCTATGTTCAAGCAAGCCTTGAATATGCCGCCAAAAACAGTGCGTAATCCGCCTTGCCAACAAATCATCAAAACCGGCGATGAGGTCGATTTAACTAAATTGCCTATTCAGCATTGCTGGCCTGGCGATGTCGCGCCACTGGTGACCTGGGGCTTAACCATCACCAAAGGCCCGCGCAAGAGTCGTCAGAATTTAGGCATTTATCGCCAACAATTACTGGGTAAAAACAAGCTGATCATGCGCTGGTTGTCCCACCGTGGCGGCGCGTTAGATTTTGCTGATTTTAAACAACAATTCCCCGGTGAGCGTTATCCTGTTGTGGTCGCACTCGGCGCCGATCCTGTGACCATTCTAGGTGCCGTCACCCCAGTCCCCGATTCCATGAGCGAATACGCTTTTGCCGGTTTACTGCGCGGTGAACGTACCGAAGTCTGTAAGGCATTAAGCTGTGACTTAGAAGTGCCCGCCACCAGTGAAATCATCCTCGAAGGCTATATCGATCCTGAGGAACTGGCGGAAGAAGGCCCCTACGGCGATCACACGGGTTACTACAACGAAACCGATAAATTTCCAGTATTTACCGTTACTCACATCACTCAGCGTAAAGATGCCATCTACCACAGCACTTACACTGGCCGTCCACCGGATGAGCCCGCCATGCTGGGGGTCGCATTAAACGAAGTGTTTGTGCCGATTTTGCGTAAGCAATATCCTGAGATCGTTGATTTTTATCTGCCGCCTGAGGGTTGTTCGTACCGCATGGCAGTGATCTCCATTCGCAAACAATATCCGGGACATGCCAAACGAGTGATGATGGGCGCTTGGTCTTTCCTGCGCCAATTTATGTACACTAAGTTTATTGTCATAGTGGATGAAGATGTGAACTGTCGTGACTGGCAGGATGTGATCTGGGCGATCACCACCCGCATGGACCCTAAACGCGATACTGTGATGATCGAAAACACCCCGATCGACTACCTCGATTTTGCTTCACCCGTTGCGGGCTTAGGCTCAAAAATGGGACTCGATGCCACCAATAAGTGGGAAGGTGAAACCAACCGCGAATGGGGCACGCCAATCGTGATGGATCCAAAAGTAAAACAAAAGATCGACTCAATCTGGGATGAGTTAGGCATAGACGACAGCCCAACCCTATAATTCAGCTTAAGCCATTACTCAAGTATCGGCTTAAGCCAAGAGAATAGGCCAATAACAGGCCTCTAAAGCGACACCTAGACACATACTGTTGAAGAAAGGTGCAAAGGAAGTTTGATGAAAACCATACGTTGTAAGATAGAGAAAGTTAACCCATTTAACGATGCCGTATATCAAGTATTGTTAAGGCCTGAAACCGCCTTCGATTTCCAAGCGGGGCAATACTTATGTGTTGTCATGGGTGAAAAAGATAAACGCCCCTTCTCTATCGCATCAGCGCCAAACGCCGAGCTGATCGAATTACACATTGGCGCCGCTGTGAGTGAAAGCTACCCAATGCAAGTGGTCGAGCGCCTGAAAGCCTGCGCCATTGATGGCAGCACTATCGACATCGAAGCCCCAGGCGGCGAAGCCCACCTGCGTCACGAAAGCATTCGCCCTCGTCTGTTAATCGCCGGCGGCACAGGTTTCTCTTACATTAAAAGTATCATCGAGCACCAAATCGCCCTCGGCCAACAAGTTGAAACTATGCTGTATTGGGGTTGTCGCACCCAAGATGCCATGTATTTTGAAACCATCGCCCGCCAATGGCACGACGCTCACCCTTGGTTACACTTTGTGCCAGTCATCGAAGAAGCTCCCGCAAATTGGCAAGGCAAAACCGCCAATCTGTTAGCGCAAATCAAACAAGATTTTGTCAGCTTAAATGGCTACGACATCTATATCGCCGGCCGTTTCGATATGGTCGGTGCGGCACGGGAAATTTTCCGTGAGATTGGTGTAGAAGAAGCACATCTCTACGGTGATGCGTTCGCGTTTATCAAATAACGCGATAATTTGTATGCTTGGCTGGCTAACCTTTGCCAGCATAGGCTTAAATAATAAACCCCAGTTTTTACTGGGGTTTTGTTTTTCAATCTTGCAGATGGCAGTCGATTGAGTTTACCCAAACTTCGTTTGGATTAAAGTCGTGGGGCTTCACCCCACACCCGACCAAGGAGGACTGCTCGTCCTATCCTCCTTGGATGCTCCAAGACGCCCCTAGCGAAGTTACATGCATTATTACTGGCTTCGTGCTTACTCGAAAATAGCTAACGCTTCCGATGGGGCGTCCCTTCCCCCCGAAAGCTACGCAGACGTCCTGTCTGCGTCACGCTATTTTCTTCAACGCCCTTCAGCAACTTCGCAGTGGGAGGTGAACTACTGTGACCTCGGTGTCGGCTGTTTATCCCAAAAGAGTTTTGCATGTCCTATCTTTTTGCAGTAATAGCTATCAAATTCTCTAAATAATATACACTATTAATCAGTTTGTTTAGGGTCTGTTGATCTTTCGAGAGTAATTTTTAGACAGCATGGCAAGACGTTATAATTTGCTTCGCCAAAAGTAACCATAACCTCAAGCCATGCCAAGACTTATGCTAACCGATGCACGCTGGGAAAAGCTATTTCATTTAATGAAAAGCACAGGCCGTGTTTATGACAAACCTGAACATAGACAAACATTCGAAGGTATTCTTTACCGCCTTAGAACAGGTATCCCTTGGCGAGATTTACCTAAAGA